>DASZWS010000260.1:0-8301 GCA_035546515.1 Vitreimonas sp.
AGGCCTGTACATCTGTGGCGAAGCGTACGCGGAGCGCCATGGCTGGGTCGATGGCGCGGTAAATTCAGCCGAGATGGTGCTCCGTTGCCTGGGCCTCGGCAGACCGGACTGGGTGGATGTGAACTACGAATTCGAGCGAGAGGAAGGGAACGAGATGAGCAACCGAATTTCAGAGCTACTGATTGCGCTGGGCGAGAGCATGACTCTGCAGCGGGTCTATGCCCGCGACCCTGACGCCCTGATGGACGCCTTCGGCCTGGACGCCAAAGAACAGGACGCAATGAGAACGGGTGATGCTGCGAAGATCAAGGGGGCGGCCAATGTAGGGGACGTCGCTTTTATCATCGTCAAACACACGAAGTAGCGCTACCTGCTGGTGGACATGGCCGTTGGCTACTTGTTCACCGATATCGAGGGAAGCACCGAACGCTGGGAAGCCTCGCCTGGGCGCATGGCGGCGGCCGTGGCCCGTCATGACGAGATTTTGGACGCGTGCATCACCGAATATGGCGGCGTGATCCAAGATCGCGCAGGTGACGGCGTGTTCGCATTGTTCGTTGATGGAAACGCCGTCGCCTGCGCACTCGCCATTCAGCGGCGCGTGTCCGCCGAGTCATGGGCCGATGTGGATGGGCTCAAAGTTCGGATTGGCGTTCACGCCGCCGAGCCAGTGGGGATGGGTCTGGTTGACCGCACTGCGGTCAATCGCGCCGCTCGCATCGTCGCCAGCGGCTGGGGCGGACAAACCGTTGTCAGCGAGGCGGCAGCCACGACCTACGCTTTGCCAGATGGCGCGCAGTTGTCCGATCTCGGCATTTGCTATTTGAAGGGCATTCCCGAAGCGTTGCGGCTGTTTGGGCTGGTGCATCCCGATCTTGCCGAAAATGATTTCCCGCCGCTGCGGTCTCAATTCCGCAGCGCCGGGACGGTGCCGCTGCAAGCCGCGCCACTGTTCGGACGCGCGGGTGACATCGCCGCGATCTCCCAGGCGCTGACACAAACGCGGTTGCTGACTGTCGTGGGTCCAGGCGGCAACGGTAAAACCCGCTTGGCGGTTGAGCTGGCCAAGCAATGGGAAATCCGCGAACCGGTTCTGTTTTTGTCGCTGCGCGGCGTTGCCGGCGCGACAGAGCTGGTCAGCGCTATCGGCGAAGCTCTGCGCTTCCCGTTCCGCGATCGCGCGAGCCGCGAAGAGCAGCTTAGCGAATATCTCAGAGACAAGCGCACGTTGTTGATTCTCGACAACGCTGAGGGCATCGCGGGCAAGGCGGGTTTTCTCGCTTCACTCGTCGCGTCGTGTCCCGATCTCGCAATTTTGGCCACCAGCCGAGAGCCGCTGCACGTGCAGGGCGAGGGGCTATATCGTTTGGGAGGGATTTCCGCCGACGCCAGCAAAGGCGACGGCCTGAGCCCAGCTTATCAGGTGTTTGTGCACGCAGCACGTTCCAGGCAACCCGAGTTCGATCTGACTGAGGCGCAGCTGCCGTCGTTTCAGGAATTGTGCCAGTGCGTGGGTGGTTCGCCTTTGGCGCTGCGCCTGATGGCGCAATGGGTGTCGTATCTATCGCTCGAAGAGATTTTATCGCGGGTGAAGGTCGATTTCGATTTCCTCGCGGGAGGGGGCGCCGAGGAACAGCATCACCAAACGATACGGGAAGTGTTCGAGGAATCTTGGCGTCGTCTGGATGAACGCCATCGAACGACTTTGGCGTCACTGTCGATCATGGAGGGCTCCTTTGACTGGAGTATCGCCCATGATGCACTGGGTGCGCCGCTCGATGCGTTTGCGGCTCTCGAGCAGAAGGGTCTGATAGATCCGACCTTTGGTCGACGCTTCTCCATTCACCCGTTGATCCGCACGTACGCGCGGGAGAAGTTCACTCAGATGCGAGAAATCGCAGCCGAGGTGGTGTTGCGGCACCGCGCCTATTTTTTAGGCCTCGTGCGCAACCGCATGAAGGCGATGCCGAAGCTAGGCCAGACGCGCGTCGTGGAGGAGCTGCAGACCGAAATCGCAGATATTAGAGCGGCGTGGTTTGGCGCATTGCAGGATGGCGACGAGGATACGATTGCGCTCACCGTCGAACCGCTATGTTATTTTCTGAACCTCGCGTCGCTGCTCCGCGATGGCGTTGCTTTGTTCTGTGATCCTGACGGTCTCAGCGCGCCGATGACGCTTCATCTGAGGAGCGCGCGCGCCAACTTTCTCGTTCAGCAAGGTGAACTGGAGCAGGCGCGAGCACTCGGCCAGAAGGTGCTTGGCGATGAGAACGCTCCTCCCCTGGCGCTGGCGCACGCGCACATGGCAATCGGTAATGTGGCGCACACGCGCGGCGATTTTGTTCTTGCCTCGGAGTGCTATGAGGTCACGCGCCGCATTCGTGAAACATTGGATGATCCAATCGGCTTGGCATTTGTGACCATTTCTCTTGGTGCGCTTTATGTCATGTTCAAGCAGCCCGAGCGGGCGCGCGACCATATTCGCAATGCGTTTCGGATTTCTCGGCAAAATGGTCTGACCCTGGTTCAGATCGTCGCGCATATGTGCGCGGGCGATATCGCGCTCTCGGAGGGTAGGTTGGAGGATGCGCGGTCGAACTTTGCAAGAGGCCTCGACCTCGACCCGGCCAGCACCAATCCGCAGTACCGCGCGCAATTGCTGCGGCGCGCCGGCTCACTTGCGTTGCGGATGGGCAATCGCGATGATGCAGAAAGACACCACACGGAAGCGCTGGAATTGTTCTTAGACCTGGGTGATCAGCGCGCCCAGGCGCAGGCCTACATTGACCTTGGTGAGGATAGCCTTGCTGCCGGGCGTTTCGCCGAAGCGCGCGAACGCCTCATGCGCGGCTTGCGTCTGGCGATCGCCTTTGCGAGCGCACACCTTCGCAACACGGCGCTTCTCGGTTTGGCGCGCGCTGAAATTGGCCTCGGCAATACCGAGAATGCTGGGCGTATCGCGCGTATATTGGCCGACACCGACGTTGCTCGAGATGAAGCTGCGTATCGAGAGATGGTTGCGGCGCTCGGCCCAGGAGAAATCGAAGGGCCCCCCTGCGCGCTGGACGATGTGCTAAGCGAAATCGCCAACGATGCGGACGCGCGCGCGCTGATGCTCTAGGGGAAAGCGATGCAAGGGTCTCTGGTCGTTGTCGGAACCGGCATGGCGCTGGGCGGTCAGCTCACGCCGGAAGCACGCGACGCCATTGCCAACGCCGATATCGTGTTCGCGAACGTCGGCGACGGCATGACTGAGCAATGGCTGCGAGGTCTCAACGCAAATTTGGTTTCGCTGCAGACGTACTACGGTGATGGCCGCACGCGCGCGGAGGCTTATGACGGTATGACCGAGGTCATCTTGGCTGCGGTGCGTGAAGGGCAGGCAGTATGCGCGGCGTTCTATGGCCATCCCGGCGTTTACGTGACGCCTTCGCATGAAGCGGCGCGGCGCGCCCGCGCTGAAGGGTTCGAGGCGCGCATGCTGCCGGGCATATCCGCCGAGGATTGTCTGATCGCCGATCTGGGCGTCGACCCAGCCCGAACTGGCTGGCAGAGCTACGAGGCCACCGATTTTTTCATCTATGCGCGAAAAGTCGACACGACCGCCAGCCTGGTGCTGTGGCAGATCGGTGTTTTCGGCGATCTCTCGTTACGTGATCTGAAGCCGCACCGCGAGCGCATCGAACTCCTGACGCGGGTATTGCTGGACACCTACCCCGCGGCTCACGAAGTCACTGTGTACGAAGCGTCGACGCTGCCGGTCGTGCCTGCCAAGCTG
The DNA here is from genome assembly GCA_035546515.1 of Vitreimonas sp. Lineage (GTDB taxonomy): Bacteria > Pseudomonadota > Alphaproteobacteria > Caulobacterales > Aquidulcibacteraceae > Vitreimonas. The sequence goes on from DASZWS010000260.1 coordinate 3,779, forward strand.
CAACGCGTGCGCCTAGCAGACTTGCCTGACGCTACGGTGTCCCAGCAATCGACGCTCTACATTCCGCCCTGCAGCGCACTGCAGATAGACGCGCGCCGCCTTGCTATGCTTGATGGGGAGGACAGCCAGACGCGCTGACGTCGGAGAGATGCATGCATCCCACAACGCACGCCAAGACCCGGCCCGACCATCCAGCCTACATCATGGCGGCGACGGGTGAGGCGGTGAGCTATCGTCAGCTCGACGAGCGGTCCAATCAGGGCGCGCACTTGTTTCGATCGCTGGGTTTGAAGGCTGGCGACGTGATTGCGCTAATGATGGAAAATCATCCGCGCTATTTCGAGATCGCCTGGGCCGCGCAACGCAGCGGATTGTACTACACCTGTATTTCATCAAAACTGCAGGCGGGCGAGGTCGCCTACATTGTCGGCGACTGCGGCGCAAAATTGCTGATTACCTCGCCTGGCGTCGGTCCTGTGGTCGACGAACTGCCGGCCGCGCTTTCTGGCGTGAAGCTCTACATGGTCGGCGAGGCGCGCGCGCCATACGAAAGTTTTGAAGCGGCGCGGGCCCGCATGCCCGTGACGCCGATAGCCGATGAGCGGCCGGGAATGGACATGCTCTATTCTTCGGGAACGACTGGGCGCCCAAAGGGCGTAAAGGCGCCGCTCGTCGACGGTCCCATCGATGCGCCGAATGCGCTCGTCGTACTGCCGCGCGCCGTGTTCCGGTTTCCCGAGGAGGCGATCTATCTTTCGCCGGCGCCGCTCTATCACGCCGCGCCGCTGCGCTGGTCGATGTCGGTGCAACGGCTTGGCGGGACCGTGGTGGTGATGGAGAAGTTCGACGCGGAGCAATGTCTAGCGACGATCGAGCGCTACAAGATCAACTGCGCGCAATTCGTGCCGACGCATTTCGTGCGCATGCTGAAGCTGCCGGAGGCCACGCGCGCGCGTTACGACGTCTCCTCCATGCAGTCGGCGGTTCATGCCGCCGCTCCATGTCCGATCCCGGTGAAGCAGCAGATCATCGAATGGTGGGGGCCGGTGCTGCATGAATACTACGCCGGCACCGAGGGCAACGGTTTCTGTTACATCTCGCCGGAAGACTGGCTCACGCACAAGGGATCCGTCGGGCGCGCCATCATTGGCGAGACCAAGATTTGTGGCGAGGATGGCGAAGCGCTGCCCACGCGCAGCGAAGGCGTCGTCTATTTCGCCAACGGTCCGCCGCTCGCGTATCATAATGACCCGCAGAAAGTGGCGGAGAACACCAACCAGCATGGCTGGACAACACTCGGTGACGTCGGCTGGCTCGATGAGGAAGGCTTCCTCTATCTCACCGATCGCAAGAGCTTCATGATCATCTCCGGCGGAGTGAACATCTATCCGCAGGAGATTGAAAACCTGCTGGTCACGCATCCGAAGGTCGCCGATGTCGCCGTCGTTGGCGCGCCCGACGAGGAGATGGGCGAAAAAGTGGTCGCGGTCGTTCAACCGATGAACTGGAACGAGGCGGGCGATACGCTACGCCAGGAGTTGGACGCGTTTGCGCGCGCCCATCTCAGCCATGTGAAGACGCCGCGCCAAATCGACTTCATGGAAGAACTGCCGCGGCATCCGACGGGCAAACTCTACAAGCGGCTGATTCGTGATGCGTACTGGGGCAAGAGCGGCTCGCGGATTGTGTGAGAGCGGCCACCGGCTTGAGAGTCCCATTCGAACGTCATGATTTCATTAAGCAACGGGCGGCTATTACGCTATCACGGCGCGGGAGCATAAGGCATGGTCGCGCAGCGTAAACTCGCCACCATCATGTCCGTGGATGTCGCCGGCTATTCGCGCGCCGCGGAACTTGATGACGGTGCGGCCGCCGAAGCGGTTGGCACGCTGCGGCGCGCCATTGAAGACGTAATCGCGCCGTTTGACGGGCGCATTTTCAACAGCGCCGGCGACGGCTTCATGATCGAGTTTCCGGTCGCCTCTTCGGGCGCGCAGGCGGCGCTGAAGCTGCTATCCGAGAGCAACGCCGGTGTGCGGCCAATGCCAAAGATTCGCATCGGTTTGCACCTCGGTGAGGTCATTGCCGGCGAGAACGGCGACCTTCTCGGCCACGGGGTCAACGTCGCCGCACGGCTGCAGGCGTTGGCGGCGCCTGGCGAAGCGATTGTGAGCGGCGCCGTTCAATCCCAACTTCGAAAGGCCGCCGGCGTCCCGCTTACGCCGCGTGGGCGCGTCCAACTCGCCAAAATGAATGAACGCATCGAGGTGTTCGCGCTTGCGCCCGAGCAACAGGAGGTCCCTTGGCGGGATTGGCGAAGGTTCGCCAAGCCGCTCGCCGCGGCGCTGGCGGTCATCGTACTTGGGCTTGGAGGCTGGTTCGGTTGGCACGCGTTTGGAGCCCAGGGCGGCGCACTCATAGGAAGGCCCGCCCAACGCATCGCCTTTTTCGGGTTTACACCGGTGGGCGCGGATCCGCTTGCCGCGGACATCGCCTCGACGACGACCAATGAGACGTTCCAGGCTCTTTTGGCCTTGCGCCTTGAAGCCGCGTCGCGTGCGGAGACACAAGGCGTCGCGCTTTCGCAGCAGCCAGCAAGAGCATCCGAACTTGGCGCGGTCTATGCCTTAGGCGGCGAGGTGCGGCCGACAAACGGCGCCGTCACCATCCAAATGCACCTCGAAGATGTTGCAAGCCACACAACGCTCTGGGAGCAGACGGTGAAAGGCGGGGCCGCCGAGAAGGTGTCGTTACCGGTGCTGGCGGCGGGCGCGGTCACCCGCGTGACGCGGTGCATGGTCGGCGCACGTCCGACCTTGCCGCAACAGGATGGCGACATCCTGGCCCAGCTCGCAACAGCGTGCGCCACGCCCTTCGTGGCGTTTCGCGACGCGCCCGGGTTATGGCGCGCGCTCGCAGCACGAGCCCCACATTCGGCGGTGATCCAAGCTAACTTCGCCAACAGCCTGATCTACTATGCCAACCACGCCGATCCTTCGGCAGCAGAGCTTTCCAACGTGTGGAAGGAGGCTGCAGCCGCGGCGCAGAGAGCTTTGGCGATCGAGCCCAGAAATGGGGTCGCGCGGACCGTTCTTGCTTACAACGCGATTTTCGAGGGGCGTCCGTTAGCGGAAGCTGGCAGGCTGATGGAAGCCGCCGTCAGCGATTCACCTGATGATTGGCGCCGAGGCGAGACTTACTCCAACGAAAACGAATTCCTGCAAGGCGTCGGCAGGATCACTGAAAGCCTCTCTGGCGCGCAAGCTGCGACGGAGCGCGATCCGCTGAGCCCGACCCCGTCCTTCCAACTCGCGCTTGCGCTGCTCCGTATCGGACGTGGGGAGGAAGCCGGACACGTGTGGGAGCAGCTGAATGCGCGCTGGCCAGATGCGTGGTGGGCGACGTGGGTCGCCTACGCTGTTCGCGACCGCATAAGCAACATCAACGAGGTGCTGGCGGGAGCCCCGCCGAATGTCTCCAATGACACGAAGGCGTGCTGGCGCCAGCTCGCGAGAGCCTCCGCCTCAAGCAGCCCGGCGGCCCGGCGCGCCGGCGCCGACATTGCATCACAGTGCGGCGCCGATGGAAGAATTGGCGGCTACAACGCGGAATTCATTCGAGCCCGGCTGCTGAATGACATCGACGGGTATTTTGCCTGGTACAGCGCGGGATTGGATCGTCATTACCCGTCTAACTTTCTCTTTTATGTTGGCGAACTCTTCAACAAGAGCGAGCGCGCGACTCGCGCAGATTCGCGCTTTCTTCCATTGATGAGAGAGAGCGGAATTTATCAGTACTGGCTCGACACCGGCACGCACCCCGACACCTGCGATCTGCCGGAGGAGAGAAACTTCGAAGTCTGCACAAATTTGCGCGCGGACCAAGCGAGGCGCTAGCGATCGGTAAGCAGAGTGGAAGTCGTGGGCGAACCTAAATCTCAGCCCACATGCGCAGCAGATTGTGATACGCGCCAGTGAGACTGACCACCTGCGGATGCCCGAGGCCCACCTCCTGGGCCAGTGACTGCACGGCGACATCCATTTGCAGCAGCAGCGCGCGCTGCGCCGGATCACGCACCATCGACTGAATCCAGAAGAAGCTGGCGATACGTTCGCCGCGTGTGATCGGCGTGACGTAGTGAAGGCTCGACGCCGGATAAAGAATGAGATCGCCCGCGCCGAGCTTCACTTGATGCACGCCGTACGTATCTTCGATCGAGAGCTCGCCGCCGTCATAGTCTTCAGGCTCGGACAGAAACAGCGTGGCGGAGAGATCGCTGCGAATGCGGAAGTCGCCGCCACGTTGTTGGCGGATGGCGTTGTCGACATGGGTGTCGAACTTGTGGCCGACGCCGTAGCGATTGAACAATGGCGGGAATACTCGGTGCGGCAGCGCGCCGGCGATGAAAAGCTTGTGCTGCTCAAGCGCCCTTACCACGGCGCCGCCGGCCTCGCGCGCCGCCGCGCTTTGTTCAGGCAATTGCAAATTGCTCTTGGCGAGCGCCGACTGCGCGCCCGAGGTGA
>DASZWS010000261.1:0-3124 GCA_035546515.1 Vitreimonas sp.
GCGAATTTCATCGACGCCGCCGGCGGAAGCTGGCGATGCAAAACCCAGACACGCAAGCGCCGCGGCGACGGTCAAAAACAGCGATGTCTTCACGACGGAATTCCGGCGCCGCTAAAGCGCGACCGCCGTTGCAACGCCACGACGGCGCCGGGGTTCCGCTAGAAGCGCAGCATCTTGGCGTAGCGTACCTGCGGTAGCGCCTTGATGCGCTCCATCACTTCGTTGCTGGCGGGCTCGTCGATGCCGACGAAAGCGATGGCCTCGCCGCCGGCGGCGCCGCGACCCAAATGGAACGTGGCGATGTTGACTTTGGCGTCGCCCAACAGAGTGCCGAGAGCGCCGATGAAGCCCGGCGCATCGGTGTTGTTGATGTACAGCATGATTGGTTGGAACGGCGCATCGAGCGCCATGCCTTTGACCTCGACGATCTTCGGCGCGCCAGCGACGACAGCGCCGGCGAGCGAACGCCAGCCACCCCCTGTCTTCACTTTCATGCGCACGAGACTGTCATAGGTCGGCGAGGTCTCGCGCGTGGATTCCTTCAGCGAAACGCCGCGCTCCTTCAGCAGCACCGGCGCGGAGACCATGTTCACGTCCTGCAGAAGCGGCCGCAGCAAGCCCGCGAGCGCGGCCGCGGTCAGCGGCTTCATGTTGAGCTTGGTGACCTCGCCTTCGTACTCGATCTCGACCTCTTCGAGCCCTTCATCGGTGATCTGACCAGCGAACGCGCCGAGCTTTTCCGCCAACGCCGCGAACGGCTTCAGACGCGGCGCTTCTTCCGCAGTAATTGAGGGCATGTTGAGGGCGTTGGTGACGGCGCCGTTCACCAGATAGTCGGCCATTTGCTCGGCCACCTGTAGCGCGACATTTTCCTGCGCTTCGTTGGTGGAGGCGCCGAGATGCGGCGTCGCCACAAAATTCGGCGCGCCGAACAGCGCATTTTCCTTGGCCGGCTCGACGCTGAACACGTCGAAACCTGCGGCCGCGACGTGTTCGCTCTTCAAGCCCTCAAGCAACGCCGCTTCATCCACGAGGCCGCCGCGGGCGGCGTTGATAATGATGATGCCGCGTTTGGTCTTGGCGAGATTTTCCGCCGAGAGGATGTTGCGGGTCTTATCGGTGAGCGGCACGTGCAGCGAAATCACGTCCGCGCGCGCCAGCAGTTCGTCCAGTTCGACTTTCTCGACGCCGATCTGCACCGCGCGCTCAGGCGACAAGAACGGGTCGTAGGCGATGACCTTCATTTTCAGACCGAGCGCGCGATCGGCGACGATCGAGCCGATATTGCCGCAACCGATGAGGCCGAGCGTCTTGGCGTAGAGCTCGCGGCCCATGAACCGGTTCTTTTCCCACTTGCCGGCCTGCGTGGAGGCGTTTGCTTCCGGCACTTGGCGTGCGGCGGCGAACATCAAAGCGATGGCGTGCTCGGCGGTGGTGATGGAATTTCCGAACGGCGTGTTCATCACCACGATGCCCTTCGCCGTCGCCGCAGGAATATCGACGTTATCGACGCCAATGCCGGCGCGGCCGATGACTTTGAGGTTCTTCGCCGCGGCAATGATGTCCGGCTTCACCTTGGTGGCGGAGCGAATAGCAAGGCCATCGTACTTGCCGATGATTTCCTTGAGCTTGGCCGCGTCGGGCCCGACCTGCGGCAGGAAATCCACCTCGACGCCGCGCGCTTTGAAGATGTCGATGGCGGCCGGCGAGAGTTCGTCCGAGATCAAAACTTTTGGCATAGGGTCCACTCCAATCCTCCCCGCCTGCGGGGAGGTCGCGAGCGAAACGAGCGGGAGGGGTGCGTTGGCTGTTGTCGCACGCGCCACTCAATCATCTCGCTTCGCGTGATGACTGCTCCCAGGTACGGGAGCATGAGAGCTAAGCAGCTTTCTCAGCAAGTTCTGCGACGCAGGTCGCGAACGCCCAGTCGAGCCACGGGGTCAACGCTTCAAGATCAGCCGCTTCGATCGTCGCGCCGCACCAGATGCGCAAGCCCGGCGGCGCCGAGCGATAGGAGGCCGCATCGAGCGCAACGCCCTCCTTCTCAAGCAACGCCGCGAGCTTCTTGGCGAACTCCGCCTGCGCGTCATCGCTGAGCGATGTCACGCGCGTGTCGGTCACCTTGAGGCACACGCCGGTATTGGAGCGCGTGGTCGCGTCGGCGGCGAGGAAATCCACCCAATCGGTGCGGGCCACCCAATCGGCCAGCACCTTCGCGTTGGTGTTGACGCGCGCGTGCAATGCCTTCAGCCCGCCGATGCTTTCGCCCCATTTCAGCGTGTCGATGTAGTCTTCTGTCGCCAGCAGCGAAGGCGTGTTGATGGTGGCGCCTTCAAACAATTCGGCGTCGAGCTTGCCCTTCTTGGTCATGCGGAAGATTTTCGGCAGCGGCCGATCCGGCGTGTACCTCTCAAGCCGTGCCACGGCGCGCGGCGAGAGAATGATCATCCCGTGCGCGGCCTCCCCGCCCATCACCTTCTGCCACGAATAGGTGGTGACATCGCACTTGGCCCAGTCGATCGGCTGCGCGAACGCGGCGCTGGTGGCGTCATTGATGGTGATGCCTTCGCGGTCCGCGGCGATCCAATCGAAATTTGGAATTTTCGCGCCCGACGTTGTGCCGTTTTGCGTGAAGATGATGTCGGCGTTTTTGCGCGCCTTGGAAAAATCCGGCAGCGCGCCGTACGGACGCCCGACATGCAGCTGCATCTCCGGGAGCTTCAGCTGCTCCTTGGCGTCAGTGATCCATTCTTCGCCGAAGCTTTCCCACGCGAACACATCGATCGGCCGCGGACCAAGCATTGACCACATCGCCATCTCCACCGCGCCCGTATCGGAGGCGGGCACAATGGCGATTTTGAAATCGGCGGGGACCTCAAGCAGCGCCCGCGTGCGGTCGATCGCTTCCTTGAGCTTGCCCTTGCCGAGCTTGGAGCGATGCGAGCGGCCAAGCGCCGCGTCTTTCAACGCATCGGTGCTCCAGCCTGGACGTTTTTTGGTGGGTCCCGAAGAAAATCGGGGATCGGCCGGACGCACTGCCGGCTTCGCGGTACCTGTCATCAACTTGTCTCCCATCCTCACAGATGGGCGTCCGCCGTTGGGAGCGGATGGCCCGCTGACCGTA
>DASZWS010000262.1:0-12522 GCA_035546515.1 Vitreimonas sp.
CTTGTTCGCGCTGCAATGGAAACATAAGGCGAGCGAAGCCACGCATCGCGACGTGCAATGATCCGTTTCCGTCCGCTTCCGGTGATGACGCTGTTCACGCTGATCGCTCTGGTCGCGCTGGTGATGCTCGGCCGCTGGCAGTGGGAAAAGTACGTCATCAAGAGCCACGCCGCGCACGAGCCGGTCGCACAGATGACGATCGCAAACTACCAAGTGCTGCCCGAAGGCGTTCAGTTCGTGAACGGCGTCCGCCCCGACACCCACGAAGAAGGCTGGCGGGTGTTCATGCCAGTGCAGTACGGCGCGACCACGGTTTTTGTAGATTCCGATTTCATTGCGCAGATCAATCCGCCGAAGGCGGGAGAAATTCGCCCGGTCGCGTCTTTGCGTGCGGGCGCGCCGATCACGGGCGCCTCGATCCGGCCGGAGCGTCCAGGCCCGTTCGTGCATGCACCGCTGCCGCTGCAACGGCTCTGGTTTTACGTCGACCTTGCCGCCATGGGGCGCAATGCCGGCCTGACCAACGTTACCGACTACTACATCAGTGGGAGTTACGTCGGTCCGGATGGGCGCGCCGACGCCAACCCTTTCGCGCTGGCACACGGCGCTGATGTGCTGCCGCCCGCGCGGCATCTGGGCTACGCGCTGACCTGGTACGGCTTGGCCCTGGTGCTTTTGATCATCTACTTCGCCTACCACGCCAACGCTGGGCGCTTGAGTTTAGGGCCCCCGCGCGGCAACCAGGGTTGATGGCGGAGCTCGAACTCGTTCGTTTGCCCAACGGGGTGCGCGTGGCGCTGGACCCGATGCCCGGGCTCGGCACCGCCGCGATCGGCGTATGGCAGCGTGTCGGCGCGCGATGGGAGACGGCGGCGCAGAACGGCGTCGCGCATCTGTTCGAGCACATGGCCTTCAAGGGCGCGGGCGGGCGCGATGCGCGCCAATTCGCCGAGGCGATCGAGTCTGTCGGCGGCGTGATGAACGCCGCGACTGGCTACGAGCGCACCGCGTACTACGCGCGCACGCTGGGTGAGCATGCACCTTTCGCGCTCGGCATGATCGCCGACATTCTGCTTGCGCCACATTGGAACGCCGACGATCTCGAAAAAGAAAAACACATCGTCGCGCAAGAGCGCGGTGAAGCGTTCGACGTGCCCGACGACCGCGTGTTCGAACTCCATCAAGCCGCGCTCTATCCCGATCAGGCGCTCGGCCGGCCCATCCTGGGTGAAGAAGGGACGCTGAAGGACGTCCGCGTCTCCACGCTGGAGACGTTCCGCGAGACCCACCTTTCGCCCGAGCGTGTCGTAATCAGCGTAGCTGGCGCCTTCGATCGCAGCGCGTTGATGGACATGGTTGAGGCGCGCTTCGGCGCGTTGGCGGCGAAGGCGCCGCAAGCCAGCGCGGCGGCACAGCCGCGGGCGGGGCGCGGGGTCGAGGTGCGCAAGCTTGAGCAGGCGCATCTGGTGTTTTCGTGGCCCGGCCCCATCGCTGGCGCTGATGCACAATATCCCTCGCGGCTGTTCTCCGAGATTTTCGGCGGCGGCATGTCTTCACGTCTGTTCCAGGAAGTCCGCGAAACGCGTGGGCTTGTCTATGCAATCGACTCGTTCACCGAAACCCTGGAAGACGATGGCCGGCTGATGGTCTATGCCGCTTGCGCGGCGGCGAATGCGGCGAAGGTGGCCGAGGTTGTGCAAGAACAGTTGGCGCAGTTGGCGGCGCACGGCCCCACCGCCAACGAGCTTGCGCGCGCCAAGGCCATCTCGCGTGCGCAAATGATGATGGGCGCCGAAGCGCCGTCCGCGCGCGCCGAGGCCCGCGCAGGGCAGATATTCCTTCGTGACAAGCTCGTATCGTTCGAGTCCATTCGCGATCGTATCGAGGCAGTCACGCCGGAGGAGGTGCAGGCCGTGGCTGCCAACGCCTTGGAGGGCCCGCGTTGCGCCGCTGTGATCGGCCCCAAGCAGGGGCATGGCGCGCTGGCTGCATTTGTAGCAGAGTCCTGACCCCATGGCTCTGATGCGCAAGGATAGCGAGGGTCTGCGCCGCGTCGACGGCGAGGGCGTGTATCTGCGCCAGCCCGAAGCGCGCGACTACCAGGAATGGGCCGATCTCCGCGAAGCCAGCCGTGCCTTTCTGACGCCGTGGGAGCCGACCTGGGCGGCGGATGAGACGTCGCGCGGCTCGTACCGCTACAAGCTCCGGCGCTATATCGAGGACGCCCGCGACGACCGCGCCTATGCGTTGTTCGTGTTTCGCGAGTCGGATGGCGCACTCGTTGGCGGCATTACGCTCTCCAATGTGCGCCGCGGCGTCGCGCAGACCGCGTCGCTGGGCTACTGGGCGGGCGAGCGCTACGCCGGGCAAGGCTACATCACCGCCGCCGTGCGCACCTGCGTGCGCTACGCCTTCGATGACCTCGATTTGCATCGCGTGGAAGCCGCGTGCCAGCCCGACAACATCGCCTCGCGCCGTGTGCTTGAGAAAGCCAGCTTCACGCAGGAGGGCATGGCGCGCGCATACCTGCGCATCGATGGCGCCTGGCGCGACCACATCCTGTTCGGGATCACCAATCCGCGCGGCTAGAGCGCGTCCAATCCGATATCCAACGCCGGCGCTGAATGAGTCAGCGCGCCGACGCTTATGACATCGACGCCGGTTTCCGCGATGGCGCGCACCGTGTCGAGGTTCACGCCGCCTGAAGCCTCCAGGGGGACTTTTCCGGCGACGCGATCGACGGCGGTCTTGAGATCGCTTAGCGCAAAGTTGTCGAGCAGGATGACGCTTGGCGCGAAAGGCAGCGCTTCGTCGAGTTGCTTCAGTGAATCCACCTCGATCTCGATCGGCATCAAATGGCCGGCATAAGCCTTCGCTCGCGCCATCGCCGCGCTCACGCCCCCGGCGGCGGCGATGTGATTGTCCTTGATGAGAATGGCGTCGTTCAACCCGTAGCGATGCGGTCCGCCGCCACCCAAACGCACCGCGCGTTTTTCCAGCGCGCGCAATCCTGGCGTGGTCTTGCGCGTGCAGACGATCTTTGCCTTTGTGCCCGCCACCGCATCGACGTAGGCGCGCGTCAGCGTCGCCACGCCGGAAAGCCGGCCTGCAAAATTCAACATCGTGCGCTCGGCGATCAGCACGCTGCGCGCATAGCCCTCGATCTCGGCAATGGTTTCACCGGCGGCGACGCGTTCGCCGTCGTGCTTGGCGATCTTGAACAGAATGTCAGGGTCAAGGATCCATGCAGTCAAACCGGCCGCATCCAGCCCCGCCACCACCCCAGGCTTGCGCGCGCGCAACGCCCAACGGCCTCGCTCATCCGGATCGATCATCGCATCGGTGGTGACATCACCAGCCGCGCCCAGATCCTCCAGTAATGCGAGCCGCACGATCGGCTCCAGCATCACATCAGGAAGCGGCGGCAAGGCCCGCGTCTGACCGGGTGAGGAAGGTGCGTTGCGGCGCTGCGGCATCGGGATAGTCGCTCCTGAAATGGGCGCCGCGGCTTTCTTGGCGATTGAGCGCGGCGAAAACGATGAGACGGGCGGCGGTTAGCGCGTTGGCGGGGCCGTGCGCTTTGGTGAGTGCGTCGATGCGATCGAGCGCGACACCTAAGCCTGCCGCGTCACGCACGACGCCGACGTTCGCCTGCATCAGCGCACGCAATTCGGCGCGCTGTGGTTCCGGCAAGGGCGGCGGTGCAGTCACGGGCGCGAGCGGCAGCGGTGCAGCGGCGATCTTGTTGCGCAGGCGCTCGGCGATGCGATGCGCAAACACGACGGCCTCGAGCAACGAGTTTGAAGCCAATCGATTGGCGCCGTGTGCGCCGGTGGAGGCGCACTCACCGACGGCCGCGAGACCTTCAAGCGTCGTCGCGCCCCACGCATCCACCACCATGCCGCCCATGTGATAGTGCGCGGCCGGTGCGATCGGGATCGGCTGCAGGCGTGGATCCAGCCCAGCGCTCATGCAGGCGGCGAACACAGTCGGGAAGGCGGCCGGAAAGTGTGAGCCCACCGCTTCGCGCGCGTCGAGATAAGCGCCGCGCCCGGCTGCGCGTTCCAGATGGATCGCGCGCGCCACCACATCGCGCGGCGCCAAGTCAGCGACGAAGGACTGACCCTCGGCGTTGACGATATGTGCGCCTTCGCCGCGCAAAGCCTCCGTCGCCAGCGGCGCGGGATCGCGGCCGATATCGATGGCGGTGGGATGGAATTGCACGAATTCAGGATCAGCAATCAACGCACCGGCGCGCGCGCCCATGGCGAAGCCTTGGCCCATGGCTTGCGGCGGGTTGGTGGTGACTGCGTAGAGTCCGCCAGCGCCGCCCGTGGCGAGCACGATCTCTGCGCCTTGGATGACTTCGTTTCCGGTGCGCATTTCACACAACACGCCACGCACTGCGCCGTTTGGATCGTGCGCGAGCGCCACGGCGCGCGCGTTTTCGACGATCTCAATATGCGGCGCCGCACGCGCGGCGAGGATCAGTGCATCCATGATGGCTTTCCCGGCGAGATCGCCGGCAACACGCACGACGCGCGGTTTTGAATGCGCTGCTTCAAGACTTTGCGCGAGCTTGCCATCGGGCGTGCGGTCGAAAGGCACGCCGAGTGCGACCAAGTCCATCACGCGAGCTGGGCCTTCGGTCGCCAGCAGTTTGGCGACGACTGGATCCACCAAGCCTGCACCCGCAGCGACCGTGTCTTGCGCATGCAGTTCGGGGTTGTCTTCGGCCGCGAGCGCGACGGCCATGCCGCCCTGCGCCCATGCGCTTGAAGACGCTTGTCCGAGTGGCGCTTGGCTCAGCACCGTGACGCGCCGCGGCGCGAGTTGCAGCGCGAGGAAGAGTCCCGCCAGTCCAGCACCGACGATAACGATGTTGTCGGCGCGGCTCATGCGCGCCTCGTTGGGCGCGTTAGCGGAAGCGGTTGAAATTCACGCTGGCGCCGGACGCCGCCGTGAGCACGCCGCCCAAATGATCGTGATCTACGGCTTGAAGGACGAAGGTGTCCGGCTCGTAGTTGTCGACCGGCTCCGCCAACGTGCAGGTCACGCTGAGCTGGCCATTGGTGTTCTCGCCGGTGCAGTTCTCGCGCGCCACCAGCAGATGCGACTGGCCGTCCTCGCGCTGGCTGATCACTTCCTGCGCCAGCAGCTTGATGGTGTAGTGGTTGGCCGACGAGCCCGGCGTGATCACCGCGACACCGCTCATCGCCGCGCCGTAATCGTCGTTGCCGTAGTCCTCGGATTGGAAGCCCCAGGTGCCGGAGAACGCGTCTTCGCCCTGGGCGCGTGCTGGGGCTGAGAACAAGCACACGCTCGCCAAGGCCACCGCCGTGGCCGCCATCATCCAACGCATTGTAGGTCCCATCGCTCGCTTTGCCGCAGATGGCGGCGAGTCGTAGCGGGGCGGGCAAGCGCGTCAATGCGGCGAACGCAGCGTTAGACCAATTCCACCGCTGCCAAAGGGCGACCGGTCTCAAAAGCACGCGGCGTCTCCTTGGGCAAAGCCAGCATGGCGTCGATCGCCTTCTTGGCGCGGACGCGGACGTTCTCGGGGATGGTCACCTCGTGCTTCATCTCCACGAGCGCGTCGTAGATGCCCTCAAGCGTGATCCGCTTCATGTGTGGGCAGAGGTTGCAGGGACGGATGAAGTCCACGTCCGGCGCCGCGGCGGCCACATTGTCGCTCATCGAGCACTCGGTCAGCAGCACGACTTTCGCCGGATGCTTCTCCTCGACGTACATTTGCAGCGCCGCGGTCGATCCAGCGAAATCCGCCGCTGACATGACGTCCGGCGGGCATTCGGGATGCGCGAGCACCACAATGCCGGGGTGCGCCGCGCGCAGTTCGGCGATGTCTTCGACAGTAAAGCGCTCGTGCACTTCGCAGCGCCCGTGCCAGGCGATGATCTTGATCCCGGTCTGCGCCGCAACGTTCTTGGCCAGATACTCGTCGGGCAGCAGGATGACCTGGTCACTGTTCCAGGTGCGGGCAGCCCACTCCACCACTGCAGCTGCGTTGGAAGATGTGCAGCAAACGTCGCTCTCCGCCTTCACGTCGGCTGACGTGTTGACGTAGGTGACGACCGGTACACCGGGGAATTTCTGCTTGATCAGCCGCACATCCGAGCCGGTGATCGAAGCGGCGAGCGAGCAACCGGCGCGCAAGTCGGGGATGAGTACGGTCTTTTCCGGCGCGAGAATTTTCGAGGTCTCGGCCATGAAGTGCACGCCGGCTTGTACGATGATCGCTGCATCGGTCTGCGCGGCTTTGTACGCAAGAGCGAGCGAGTCGCCGCGGAAGTCGCCGACGCACCAGAAGATCTCGCTGGTCATGTAGTTGTGCGCGAGGATAACGGCGTTCTTGGCGCGCTTGATGTCGTTGATGGCGGCGATGAGCGGCGCGTAGGCAGGCCACTCGATCGCCGGTACGACGTGCTTCACCTTTTCGTAGAGCGCGTCAGTCTTGGCCTTCACGTCATCCGTGTAGGAGAGCCCGCGCTGCCGGGCCGCGTCGAGGCTGCCCCACGCGCCGTGCATGGCGCGAGGATCGCAACCGCTTTCCGAAGAACCGGTGAGGGGTGCGTCGATGATGCGGGCCATGCTGCGGCCTCCCAAAGCGTCCGCTGTGGCGGACTTGTGCTCAATCGGAGCATATATAGGGTGTGCTTAAGGGGCCGAAAGGCCCCGGGGCACGCCTTATGCTTCAGTTGAGCATAACTAGGCTCAAGGTACAGTGTGGATATTGCGCGCGCAAGGCGAAGTTCAAAGGGGAAAGAGGATTTCGGTCCAGAGCCCGAGCGGCGTCGATTTACGCGTGACTTGCGCCTTCAGCTGATCAGCGAGCGCGGCCATGACCTTGAATCCCGCACCGCCGTGGACCTCCGGCCTGAAGCCATCGCGGAAGCCAACCCCATCGTCCTCGATCACCAGCACCAGAAAGGCGTCAACTTGGCGGCACGATACGCGGATTTCACCGGGCGCATTGGCGGGGTGAGCATGTTTGAATGCGTTCAGGATCACTTCGCCGGCGAAGAGACCGAGCGCCGTCAGGCGCGCGCTGTCTAGCTTCAAGTTTGGTCCGAAATCATAGAAAATCCGGACTGCACCCGCCTCAGTCGCGAAGCTGCGCGCCGCTTCGGCGATGTCGGTGAGGTGCTGCGCGACATCGAGGCTGGGCGCGGGTCCCGCGCCCAGCAACAGGCGGTGTAGCCTGCCGACGGCGTCGATGCGCGCGGCCGACTCTTCGAGGACGGCGCGCGCCTCCGCGCCTGTGAGCGTGCCCTTCGCGCCGACATGGCGCGCTTGGGCTTTCAGCAGCGACGACACCAAAGCCAGACTGTTGGCGATCCGGTGGTCTGCCTCGGCTTCCAAATGCATTGCTGGCTGTTGCGGCAATACGTTCCCAGCCGCGCTGAGGCCGTCGTCGAGAGGTTTTGACATGATAAAAGCTAACTAAAATGGCCGCCCTAATTCTTTATATCGCAGAACCAATATTATTCAAAATGCGGGGAATTTATTGTCGTTCCTGCAGAGTACTCCATGGGGCCACACATCTACTTTGATATATTCATATGCTTGTTTGATCTCGGCGTAGAGTGAGTAAAAGGCGCTTTTGTCGGATTTCGCGGAACTTCAGAAGTTCGATGGCGTTTGTTCCGCAGTAAGGGGAACCGAAGGGGATTACCCGGTGACGAAGCTGACGCGCGGGGAACGCCTGCAAATCATGCTGACGCAAGAAGAGATCAATGCGCTCGATGAGTGGCGATTTAAACGTCACATGCCGAGCCGCGCGGCAGCTATTCGCGAGTTGCTAAAGCGCGGCCTTGCCGCGGATGGATTCGATGTCGCCGACTTCCGTAACAAGTCGTCCGACTTCGGCGTCACCGGCCAAACGCCAGGGCACGAATTGGCTGTGGAAGATGAGCCGGAAGGCGAGAGCAATTAAAGCTGCGTAGGGTCACTTACGCGAAACTTGCGCGATGCTAAGGCGTTCTCGATCCGGAGGGGAGACGAGATGCCGGCAAAGATCTCCGCAAAACATTTTATGACAGCTGTCGCCGTGAGTGCGCTCGCCGCCTGCGCGACGACGCCGACACAAACGACGCGGCCTACGCAACCAGCGCAGCAACAGGTTGCGTTCCAATTGCAGCCAGCCCAGTTCTCCGATTTGCCGGATTGGCAAAGCGTCGATCTCGCGCCCGCGCTGCTCGCGTTTCGCCGCAGCTGTGCCGGGCGCGCCGCACGCGATCCGGCGTCAAGCGTTGCCTCCAATGGCCGCTACGGCGGCACGGTTGCCGATTGGGCGCCCGCGTGCGCGGCCGCTGATAGCGTGCAGGCGGGGCAGGAGCGCGCCTTCTTCGAGCAATATTTTATGCCGTACTTCGTGCGCGGCGACGGCGAAGCGCGGCTCACCGCTTATTTCGAACCGATGATCGACGCGCGCCGCACCCAGGACGCGTATTATTCCGAGCCGTTGCTGCGCAAGCCGAGCGACATGGTCACCGTCGACGTCGCCGCCTTCGCCGACGCGTACGATGACGACACGTTGCGCGGCGCGCCGCGCCGGCTCACCGGCCAGCTCACGGGCGCCACTGTGCGCCCATATCCTAAGCGCGATCAGATTCCGCAATCGCCGGGGCAGGCGTTCGCCTATGCGAACCCCGTAGATGTGTACAACTTGCAGGTCCAAGGTTCAGGTCGCCTCGCCTTCCCGGATGGCACGCAGGAGCGCGCCAATTTCTCCGCACAGAACGGATATAAATGGCATTCCGCGCTCGCGGCATTGCGTGACTCAGGCCAGTTGCAAGGCGGCGCCACGTGGGCGAACTTCCGTGCCTGGAGCGATCGACAAGGCCGTGACGCCACCCGCCAAGCGCTGAGCGCTGACCCGTCTTACGTGTTCTTCGATGAGGCGCCGATTGACGATCCCACCGCAGGGCCGCGCGGCGCGGCGGGCATTTCGCTGACGCCGCTGGGATCGATCGCCGTCGATCCGGACTATCATCCCTACGGCGCGCTCGTGTTTGTTGACGGCACCTACAACGGCGCGCCGTTCCGGCATCTTCTGGTGGCGCAGGATACCGGCGGCGCCATTCGCCGAGGCCCCTTGCGCGGCGATGTGTTCTGGGGCTCCGGCGCCGATGCGGGTCTCGCTGCGCAGAATATGAACTCGCCGTCACCTCGCTGGTGGACGCTACTGCCGCGCGGCGTTCCCGTCGCCTGACGCATCCGCTAGGTTGATCCTCGTTCGCGCGAGCCAGTGCGGGCGCCGCGAGGGCGGGATCGAACGGGGATAGCGATGGGCAGGTTTGTCCAGGGCGCGCTCGCTGCGTTGGCGCTCACCGGCTGTGCGACAGCGCCCATGCCGTATTCACGGCCGCTGCCAACCGGTTTGCCGCCGCCGCCGCCCGGACCTTCGATCTTTGATAGTGCGCCACACGCAGAGGTGCGCAGCGAGCTTTTGGCGTGCTCGGCATCGGGATCGAACATCGGCCCGCTCGGCGATCATCGTCAGTCGTTGGAGTACACGCCGTACATTCAGACTGCCGCTGGCGCGCTGCTGCGCGACCCCACCGAAAGCGTGTGTTTGTCGTCGGGCTTTGGCTATCGCACGCTGGTGAGTGTCGGCACAGGTGGCGGCGCCGCGCACACCGGCATTGATCTCGCCAACGCCAATGGTGGTTGGGTGTTCGCCGCCGGTGATGGCTGGGTGACGTCGGAGGCGTATCGCGGCGGCTATGGGCTGGTGGTCGAACTCGATCACGGTCAGGGTGTGCACACGCTCTACGCGCACTTGAACGAAGTGAATCCGCATTTGCGGCCGGGCATGTTCGTGCGCAGCGGCGAAGCCATTGCGCGTATGGGGCGCACCGGCAACGCCACCGGCGTGCATCTTCACTACGAACTCATTGTCGATGGCGTGAAGCGCGACCCGCTTGCGTACGGCACGCCGTATGAGAACCAAGCGCCGTACGTGCCGCCCACGGCGCAGATCACCGAAGTCGGTCAGCCCGCGCCTGCCGATAATGCGCTGCCGCCGGACGCATCGACGCCGAGTGACCAGAGCGGCGCGAGCAATTTCTGCGATCCGGATGCGGCGTACGACCCCAACGCGACCTGTGTCTGGCTGGACGGATCGCAATAGCCAAGCGGTTGCACGAGAACGGTTGCGCCTGCACACTGCGCGTGCGGGAGAGCAGCGGATGGATTTCGCAACCACCGACGTCATTTTGGCGATCGCCCACCACGTGCTGGTGTTTGCGCTCGCCGGCGTACTGGCGTTCGAGCTGGGCGCTGTACGGCCCGGGATGGTGCAGAAGGAGATCGCCCGCGTCGCCGGCGTCGACCTCTGGTACGGCATCCTCGCCGCCGCCATTATCATTGTCGGCTTTGTGCGCGCGAACTTCGCCGGCAAGGGCTGGGAATACTATTCGCACAACGGCTTCTTCTGGTCGAAGATCGGGACGTTCGCGCTCGTCGGCGTGCTGTCGATCATGCCGACCTTGGCGTTCATTCGCTGGCGCCGGCTTGCCAAGGCTGATCAGAGCTTCACGCCTGCTGAGGTCGACCTGCGCACTGTGAAGCGCTTTCTGTGGGCGGAAGCAGGTTTGTTTTTGCTCATCCCGATCTTCGCGGCGCTGATGGCGCGCGGCTACGGCGCGCACTGATCGCGTGGCAACGTACACCACCCAACAGGCGATCGTTGCCGCCCGCATCGCCGAACATAACGCTTCGCGCCAGAACGCCGCCGACGAATTGGCGCAGCGCCACGGCGACCGCGCCATGGTCGAAGCCGACGTCGAACGCATCCAACAGCAGCTGCCGCTCGAAGAGCAACAATTGCAAAGTTACCAATCGCTGCAGGCGCAAGGCTTCGCACCGAGACTGCGCGTGGCGCAGGTCGAAGAGCAGACCATTGGCATGCGCCATGATCTCATTATCTGTCGTGCCGAGGCGCAACGCGCGCGGGCGGCCGAAGCATCAGCAGCGCAACAACTCGCTGGGATTGACGCCACCTTCCGCCGCGAAGCGCTCGACGCCTTCAACGAGGCCGACGCCACCTTCAAGCAGCGCGAGCAGGAAGCCACCATCGCCCATGAGCGCCAAGGTCGCACCATCATGCGCGCCCCGGCGACCGGCATCGTGCAGCAATTGCAGGTGCACACGATGGGCGCGGTGGTGAAACCCGCCGATCAAGTGCTGACCGTGGTCCCCGACGGCTCGACGCTGGTGGTCGAGGCCATGGTCTTGAACCGCGACGTTGGCTTCGTGCACGAGGGACAAACGGTGCGGGTGAAATTGGAAGCGTTTCCGTTCACGCGCTACGGCGTCGTCGACGGCAGGCTCACTTTCCTCAGCCGCGACGCAATACAGGATGAGCATCAGGGATTGATTTTTCCCGCAAGAGTTGAACTGCAGCAATTTGCAATTAACGTCGGAGGTCAGCCCATGCCTTTAACGGCCGGGCTGGCGGCGACGGTCGAAATAAAAACCGGTCAGCGCCGCATTATCGAGTTTCTCCTCTCGCCGCTCGCACGTCGCGTCGAGGAAGCGGGGAGAGAGCGATGAGAAACGATTATCCGTCCGGAGTGCTGTCAATGAACGCGAGCATCGATCAGAGACCTGCCTTGCTGGAACTCGCAGGCGAACCGATCGGACCCTTTTCGTTGAGATCTCGCGGAGAAATCCCAACCGGCGCCGAGCACAAATTCCTGGAGACGCTTTTCAACGACAACGGCGAATCTATCGCCACGATCGTACCGCCAGATTTGTCCGTCCGCATCGGTCTGAGCGATCCAGGCGAGGTTCCCGATTGCTTCAAGGCGTCGGGCCGAATCATCGTCTCCACTGCCTTCAAGAAGGTCGTCGAGGCATTCGACATCTCCGACACCGAATTCTTCCCTCTAAAGGTTGTGACGACGGCGCCGGGTGCGGACTTTGAGAGCGACTGGCGAGTCGGTGCCACGCTCGAAAACTATTGGCTAATGAACTGCTGGAACCGTCTTGACGCGACAAACTACATCGACGTCGAGAACTCGGATTTGAAGTGGCAAAAGTCGTTCGTAGGACACCGCCCGCCCTGGATCACGGGATGGGAACGTCTGGTCTTGAAAAAACAGATCAACGCCGACCTCTGGGGGTTGGCCGACAACATGCCGCGCCGTCGCTTCGTTTCAAAGCGATTGAAGGACGCCGCTGACGCAGCCGGCTTGCGAGTGGGTATTTTTCAAAAACCGTTGGTGCGTCGCGCCAGCGGGGGCTGACTTGACTGTGGGGGACGCGTGCCATGCCGACGGATGCTGCCAATCTCAACGCCGCCTATCAAGCCCAGGCTACCCAATTCGTAACCACGCTGAGAACGTCGTTTCCGGGAAAGGGTGACACATACTCTTCAGGCATCATTCGCCGCGTGGGGCCGGCACGTGCACGCCGCCGACGGGGCGTTCGCTCAGGGTTTCGCGGCGCGCGCGGAAGAGTTCCGCGGGGCGTCCGCCGGCGCTGGCGTCGAATTGG
>DASZWS010000263.1:0-4712 GCA_035546515.1 Vitreimonas sp.
CTAATATGACCGTACTGTACAGTCATTTTTGCGGGACGTCGAGAGAAATCATGAAGTGGTTCGCACCGTCGGCGAAGGGCGCGGCTGGGGCCGCGCTTGGCCTCGCCGCCCTGCTCAGCACCGCCGCGTGCGTGCCCACGGTGACCGACCACGCGCAAGTGCTTCAAGCCACCAGTCTGCAAACGCAGCAGACCTTTGCCGCCCCTGTGGGAAAGTGGCCGAGCGATCGCTGGTGGGACGCCTATAACGACCCCCAGCTGACGGCCCTCATTGAGGAAGGCCTCGCGAAATCGCCGACATTGGAAATGGCTGACGCGCGCGTGCGCGCCGCCCTCGCGCAAGCACAGGTAGCCGGCGCCGCCAATCTGCCAACCATCACCGGCAACGCGACGGCAGGCTACACGCGCCAAAGTCTGAATGAAGGCTTTCCAGATCAGTTCAAGCCGCTGCTCCCGCACGGCTGGAACGACGAGGGCAGCGCAAATGTGCAGCTCCAGTATCAGCTTGATTTCTTCGGCCGCAATCGCGCCGCCCTCGCGGCCGCGACGTCCGAAGCCGACGCCGCCGCTGCGGATCAAGCCGCCGCACGTCTGCAAATCTCCACGGGCATTGCCATCGCCTATGCCGATCTTCGCCGCTTGATCGCCGATCGCGCGGCGCTTTCCAGCATTGTCGATCTGCGCGCCAACAGCGCTCAGCTCGTGCGTCAGCGGTTTGAAGCCGGCCTGGAGAACCAGGGCCAGGCGGCACAAGCCGATTCACAAGTCGCCGGCGCGCGCGCCGATCTGGCGGCGATCGACGGACAGATCGAGCACGCACGCAATGAAATCGCCGCGCTGATGGGCGAAGGCCCGGATCGTGGCCGGTCCATCGCCGATCCCACCTCCCCGCAACTCGCCCCGCTTTCGTTGCCGCCGACGCTGGCGGCCGATCTCATTGGCCGCCGTCCTGACATCGTCGCCGCGCGGGCGCGCGCTGAAGCGGCTTCGCAACGTATCAACGTCGCGCGCGCCAACTTTTATCCGAACATCAATTTGAGTGCGCTGGTCGGCGTGCAATCGCTCGGCCTCGATCTGCTGACGCAGGGCGACTCGCGCTACGGCACGGTCGGCCCAGCGATCAGCTTGCCGATTTTCGAGGGTGGGCGCCTTGAAGGCCAATACCGCGGCGCACACGCCGAATATGAGGAAGCCGTCGCGACCTACAATCAGACTCTGGTGAACGCGCTTCGCGACGTCGCCAACGCGCTGGCCGACCGCCGCGCGCTCGACGCACAGATCACGCAGGCGCACGCAGCGCTGACATCGGCGGAACAGTCTTATTCGGTCGCGCGCCAGCGTTACGACGCGGGCCTTTCAACCTACATCGACGTGCTGACCGTTGAAAACAGCCTCGTAGCGCAACGCCGCAACGTCGCGGATTTGGAGGCGCAAGCCTTCTCCGTGGACGTTGAACTGGCCCGCGCGCTTGGCGGCGGCTTCGGTGGCTCGCCGAGCCAGACTTGAACGATCTGAGGAGAGCCCCTGTGGCCGACGACGTGAGAACACGAACAACGGACGCGCCGACTGCAACGGATGCGCCGAAGTTCAAAATGCCGAAGTTCCGCTCCTCGCTGCAGGTGACCCGGCAGCGTTTGTTGATGCTTGTCGGCATCGCTGTTGTTGCGGTTGCGATCCTGGTGACCGGCTACTGGATGCTGATCGGCTCGCGCTACGAATCTACCGACGATGCGTATGTCGGTGCGTCCTCAGCGCAGATCAGCGCACAAGTCTCCGGCCTCGTCGCCGACGTGCCCGTCTCGGAAACGCAAGCGGTGCATCGCGGCGACGTGCTTGCCAAGATCGACCCGTCGGATGCGCAAATCGCCGTCGAACAGGCGCAAGCGAACTATCAACGCACGCTTCTGCGCGTGCGCCAGTATTATTCGCAGACCTCGGCGGCGGCGGCTGACGTCTCCGCCCGCCAGGCCGATCTCGCGCGCGCCCAAAGCGACTATTCGCGCCGCAGCCACTTGGCGACAACCGGCGCCGTTTCGGGCGAAGAGTTCAGCACTGCCCGCGCCGCCATGGAAGCCGCGCGCGCCAACCTCGCAGCCGCGCAAGCCGCCTACGCTTCGCAACGCACGCTGATCGCGGGCACAACAGCCGATCAGAATCCGGAAGCGCTCGCTGCAAAAGCGCAACTTGACGCGGCGCAGCTGGCGTTGACCCGCACCACCATCGTTGCGCCGATCGACGGCGTCGTGACCAACAATCGCATCCAGGTCGGCCAGCGCGTCGAGCCGGGCGGCTTGCTGATGAGCGTCGCTCCGCTGGCGCAGGCTTACGTCGATGCGAACTTCAAAGAGTCACAGCTGCGCCGCATGCACATTGGCCAGCCGGTCACGCTCACGTCCGATCTTTACGGCGGCGGCGTGACATTTCACGGCCATATCGCCGGCCTCGGCGGCGGCACCGGTTCATCGCAAGCGGTGATCCCGGCGCAAAACGCCACCGGTAACTGGATCAAGGTGGTGCAGCGCGTGCCCGTCCGCATTCGCCTTGATCCGGCCGAGCTGGCGCAGCACCCCCTCCGTGTGGGCCTCTCGATGCAAGCCACCGTCGACGTGTCGGCGCACTAAAAAGAAGCACGGGCCTATGGCCACCGATATCACCGCCAGTTCCGCGCGTACCCCGCCCGCCGCACCGGTGCTCGAAGGCGCCATGCTCATCCTTGCGGGTTTTGTACTGTCGATGGCGAACTTCATGGCGGTGCTGGACACCAGCATCGCCAACGTCGCCCTGCCGCATATCGCCGGTAGCCTCGCGGCGTCGCCGAAAGAGGGCACCTCCGTCATCACCTTCTTTGCGGTGGCGGAGGCCATCACTATTCCGCTGACCGGCTGGCTCGGACAACGCTTCGGCAACGTTCGCGTATTCCTAACTTCGATGGCGGCGTTTGGGGTGACCTCTGCGCTTTGCGGACTCGCCTCGTCATTGCCGATGCTCATCATCGCCCGCATTCTGCAAGGGCTGGCCGCGGGGCCGATGATGCCGCTGTCGCAAGCGCTACTGACCCAGATCGTACCGAAGAAGCACTATCCGATGGCGATCGGCCTTTGGACCATGACGGTCATCATCGCGCCGATCGTCGGTCCGGTTTTGGGTGGCAACATCGCCGACTCCATCGGCTGGGAGTGGGCGTTCTACATCAACGTGCCGGTGGCCATCTTCGCGGTTGTCTTCGGCGCACGCCTGCTCCCTCAATTTGAATCTCAAACCGTCAAGAAGCCGATCGATTTTCTCGGCCTCGCGCTGCTCGTCACCTGGGTCTGCGCACTGCAGATGATGCTCGACTTCGGCGACCAGTACGACTGGTTCTCGTCGGGCTTCATTTTATCGCTGCTCGCCATAGGCGTCGTCGGCTTCGTCGTCTTCGTGATCTGGGAGCTCACCGAAGAGCATCCGATCGTCGACCTGCGCATTTTCGGCAACCGCGGCTTCGCCACTGCCGTTACGGTTATCACTATTACCTTCGGCGTGTTCTTTTCATCGATGGTGCTGATCCCGTTGTGGCTGCAGACCAACCTCAATTACACGGCGACGTCGGCGGGCAACCTAACGGCCTTCAACGGCATGCTCGGCTTGGTCGTGTCGCCGATTGTCGCGCGCATGATGCAACGGTTCGACCCGCGCTGGATCGCGACCATCGGCCTGACCGGGCTCGCGGTCGTATTCGGCGAGCGGATGTTCTTCACCTCGCAAATGTCTTTTGCGCAAATGGTGCCAGTGCAGCTGATGCAGGGCGCGTTCATGCCGCTGTTCTTTATTCCGCTCATGGCGCTGGCGCTGGGCGGCATCGCCCAGAAGGACCTCGCGAACGCATCGGGGTTGCTGACATTCTCACGCACGTTGGCCGGCGCCGTCGCCGCCTCGGTCGTGACCACCGCCTGGAGCAATGAGGCCGTGCACATGCGCGGCGAGATCCTCAACGGCATGCAAAACAGCGGCGATACGGTGAGTACCATGCAGTCTATGGGCATGAGCCATCAGCAAGCCCTTCAGAGCCTCGATGGCCTCGTGCAAAGCCAGGCAGTGATGCTGGCGACCGATCGTCTCTTTGCGTTTGTGGCGCCAGCGGTGCTGTTTTCCATCATTCTGGTGTGGCTCTCGCCAGCGGTGAAACCGGGCAGTGCGCCGGGCGGCGGCGGTCACTGAAGGAGAGGCGGTTTCGCCGCGCCGAATCTCTCAGATGCCAGCTAGCCGTAGCAGTAACGCCACCAGATCTCGCTGCGAATGAGTGTTGGTCTTTTCGAAGATCGTCCGCAAATGCGTGCGCACTGTAAGCTCGGACAACGCCTTCGCCGCGGCAATGTCGGCGATATCCTTGCCCGACGCCAGCTCGGCGGCGATCGCGCTCTCAGCCTTTGAAAGGCCAAACCACGCCGACAATTTTGTGGCGCATGGCGCAGTCCGCGCGAGCGGATGCACGAAGCTGAAGAGCACAAGCGATGTTTGCGCCGCAAAAGCTGTCTTTTCCGCGGTGGCAAAGACAAACACGTCTTCGCGATCCGTCACGAACTTGAAGGGCACAAATCCGCCGCTCTCGCCCGCGAGCACGTTGTCGACCGCCGCACACAAGCGCGCCAGGTTCTCGCGCTTTCGCGATGTCAGCCGGCCGGCCGCAATCTCAACGATGCCATTCAAGTAGTCCGGCAGCTCGGCAGCGTCGGC
>DASZWS010000264.1:0-3448 GCA_035546515.1 Vitreimonas sp.
TATCGCTTCGCGCGCGGCGTGGATTCCGGCTTCGTCGTGCCGGGCCTCGAACTCGCGACGCGCCTGATCCTTGAACTTTGCGGTGGAGAGCCCAGCGAGATCATGGTGGCGGGCGAACTGCCGCCGCCGCCGAAAGCGATCCTGTTCGATCCCGATCGCGTACGTCAGCTCTCTGGCATCGATGTGAAACCCACGCGCGTGCGCGCCATCCTCAAGGACCTTGGTTTCGAAACCAGCGCTGAGGGCCAAAGCTCGAAGCGGCTCGTCGTTGAGCCGCCGACGTGGCGACGCGATGTCGATGGCCCGGCAGATCTGGTCGAAGAGGTCGCGCGCATCGAAGGCTTCGACAAAATGCCGACGCTCGAGCCGCCGCGCGCCAAGGGCTTCCGTCCGCCGCCTGCGAGCGTGGGCGAGAGCCGCATGCGTCTCGGCAAACGCGCGACGGCCGCGCTGGGCTACTATGAGGCGGTGACGCCGAGTTTCTGCGCCCGCAAGAATGCGCAAGCGTTCGGCGGTGGCGGCGAAAACATGCTCGTCGCCAATCCGATCGCCTCCGATCTTGACTGCATGCGCCCGTCAGCGTTGCCGAACCTGCTCGTTGGCGCGCAGGCTAACGCCAATCGTGGCTTTCCCGACGCACGGCTGTTTGAAGCCGGTCCGATCTATCGCAGTGAAACGCCCGAGGGGCAGGAGCGCACCATCGCCGCGGTCTGGCATGCGCAAGCGCCGCGCCATTGGCGTGCGACGGTGCAGCCGGACATCTTCGACACCAAACGCGATCTCCTCACGGTTCTTGAGGCCATCGGTGCGCCGGTGACGTCGCTGCAAACGTGGACGGATGCGCCCGCGCACTGGCGTCCGGGTCGTACTGGCGTGCTGAAGCTCGGCAACAAGGCCGTCGCGTATTTCGGCGAAATCCATCCGCGTACTTTGAAGACGATCGGCGTCGAGGCGCCGGCGTTGGCGTTCGAAATCTTCGTCGATGCGCTGCCACAACCGCGCGCCAAAGGCAGTCGCTCCAAGCCGCCGCTCGAAAAGCTCGACCTGATGCCGCTGACGCGTGACTTTGCGTTCGTGGTGGATGATGCGACGCCCGCCGCTGACGTGGTGCGCGCGGCCTTCGGCGCAGATAAGCAGCTCATCACCGATGTTGCGCTGTTCGACGTCTATCGCGGCGAGCGCATGGCTGCGGGCAAGAAGTCGCTGGCCATCGAGGTGACGCTGCAGCCGAAGGAGAAAACGCTCACCGACGCCGACATCGAAGCCGTCAGCGCCAAGATCGTCAGCGCCGTGATGAAGAGTACGGGTGGTACGCTGCGGGGGTAGCAGCGCGCCGTCGTCTCGCGGGCATTGCGCAAGCATCGGCCCTCGACAGGCTCAGGCTGACGCCATCGAGCAGCCGCGTTGGATTCAAAGTAGCGTCACGCTGAGCTTGTCGAAGCGTACGCGGACCAAGATGCCGGCGAGACGCCGGCGCTCCGGAGGCGGCGATGAACGCTTGGCTCATTCTGTTCGGCGCAGGCATTGCCGAAATCTCTTGGGTCATCGGCATGCGGTATTCCGCAGGCTTCACCAAGTTGTGGCCATCGGCATTTACGGTTGTAGCGGTGGCTATCTCGATGCTGCTGTTGGCATGGGCGGTGAAAACCTTGCCGATCGGCAGCGCCTACGCGGTGTGGACCGGGATCGGCGCAATCGGCGTGGCCATCGCCGGCATGCTCTGGTTTGGCGAAAGCACCAATCCATTGCGCTTGCTTTGTATTGTTTTGATCGTTGCGGGCGTCATCGGTCTGAAATTCCTGACGCCGGATTGAGCCGCGTGACCCCAGTCATAGCCCGTTCAGGTTGGATGAATTCTACTAGCGCCGGTGTTTCGGTTTGCGCATACTTGCGTGCGCAAGAGGGACACTTGCCACTTCTGGCTTATTAGGGGTTGTAATCCATGAAGCATATTCTCCGCCGCGCCGTGCTCGCGACGGCTCTTTTGGCGCTCACGGCGGGCGCCGCTATGGCGCAGTCGAACGACGGCCATGATCGCCGCGTCACCATCATCAACGGCAGCCACGAAGTGATGTACAGCTTCTTCGCCTCCAGCTCGGCGAGCAGCGATTGGGGCAGCGACCGCCTCGGCAACAACGTGGTGCAGCCGGGTCAGTCCACCATCGGCGACTTCGACGATGGCACGGGCGCCTGCCTGTGGGACTTCCGCGCCGTCTTCAGCGACGCCAACGGCAACAACCAGCACCCGGTTGAAAAGCGCCAGATCAACGTCTGCCAGATCAGCACCTACACCTATACGGATAACTGATCCGGCCGCACCTCGCGGTTAGTCATGGAACGGCCCGCGGCTCGCCTGCGGGCCGTTCTTGCTTGTGGGGCATGAGAGCGGGTCTCTATTAGGCCCATGGCCACGAGTTTGTTCGATCGCCTGTTCGTTAATAAGCACGATACGGCCAAGGCCTACGTGCACGACTGGCTTGAGCCCGACCAGAATCGCATCAATTTCTTTAGCGGCTCGATTATCGCGCTTGTGTTGGTCAGCTTGGTTTCGCTTGCGGTGGAGACCGAGGCGATCCGCCCGGACGCCCAACTCGACCGCCACATCGAACCGCTGGTCGCGGCAATCAACACGTTCATCGTGTTCGTATTCGCGACGGAGTTTAGCCTGCGCTTCTGGTCCGAGGGCGAAAACCCACGTCACGCCGGCGTCATGGGCCGTCTGCGGTTTCTCGCCCACCCGGTGACGATTGCCGACATTCTGGCGTTCCTGCCGGAGCTTATCGTCCTTTTATTCTTGCCGCACTTGCATGGCGGGTGGCTTGCCGGTTTGCGGGCGTTGCGACTTGCGCGATTGATGAAACTGGCGCGCTACATCACGGCCTTTCGCATCGTTGCTGAAGCGGTGAAGCGCGCATGGCCGCCGTTGTTTGCGTCGATGTGCATTGCTGGCGCGCAGCTCTATGTTGCCGCTGTCCTGCTTTATTTTATCGAGGGGCCGACCAAGCCGCAGGCGTTCGGCTCGATCACCCGCTCACTGTGGTGGGCGGTGGTGACGTTGACGACTGTCGGGTACGGCGATGTGTTTCCTGAAACCACGGCGGGACGGATCGTCGCCGGCATCGTGGCGCTGACGGGCGTCGGCATCGTGGCGCTGCCGACAGGCATTCTCGCCTCGTCCTTCGCGGAAGTTTTCCGCGAGCACTATGAGGAAGAGAAGAAGCGCAACGCCAAGCCGCCGCACATCTGATGCGCGAAGGGCGACGCTTGCGCGCCGCCCTTGCAATGGTTCGTAGCGAAGGCGCGATCAGAACGGGCTGATGTGGCGCCGGCGCGTATAATTCAGGTAGCCGATGTTGGCCCCCAGCCGGAAGCCGACGCCGGCGCGGATCGGCGCGAGAATGACACGGCCGTTCTGCTGATAATTGGCGCCAACGCCGCCGACGAAATA
>DASZWS010000265.1:0-13828 GCA_035546515.1 Vitreimonas sp.
CGCTCGACAGACTGGCCCCGCCGGCGAATGCGAAATTCCCGCCGGTGCTCGCGTCCATCGAGGTCGAACCCGGTTACGAACGCGCACTCGCCGCCGCTCTCGGCGACGACCTCGACGCCTCCACACAGGCCGACGCACCGACGCACTGGGGCGGCGCCGCGGCGCCGGAACCGCATCTTCCCGCCAACGCGCAATCGTTGGCGCGTTTCGTCAAAGCGCCTGCGGCGCTCGCCGCCCGTCTTTCTCTGATCGGCGTCATTGACGCCAAAGATGGCGCAGCGCTCGCCAAGCAGCTGCCGCCCGGCGCACGCCTTGTTTCCCAGCAAGGCGATCTCTGGCGCTGGGACGGCTTCGTTCGTCGCGCCGACGCCCCGCAACCGGCCGCTGCGCGCCTTGAACACAAGAACCGCCTCGCCGCCGCGCGCAAAGAGCTGAAAGCCGCCGAAGAGAAGGCGCAAAGGGCCAAGACAGCTTGGGATGCGGCGAAGGCCACGCGGCAGACGCTCGACGCCAAAGCCCGCACGCTGCGGGCGGAGGCGCCAAAGCACGCCGCCGAAGAAGCTAACGCGGTGCGCGAAGTCGAACGGCTTCAGGCCGAGCGCGCACGCCAAAGCGAACGGCGCACTGAACTCGATACGCAACTGCGCAGCGTGGAAGCCGAAGCAGACGAAGCTCGCGTGCTGGTCGAACAGTCAGCGGGCGTCGCCGCCGGCGCCAACGAAGCCCCGCCCGACGAGAGCGCCCTCGCCGCCGCCCGCGCCGCCACCGACGCCACGCGCCGTGCCGCCGCTGACGCCAGTGCGGTGGCGCAATCGTTGGTGCGCGACCGCGTGCAACGCGACGCGCGCCGCCAAGCCATCGAAGCCGAGCGCAAGCAATGGCAAACACGCATCGCCGAGGCCGACAAACGCCTGAGCGCGTTGAGCGCTGAGCTTGACGACATCGAGCGCAAGCGCGACGCCGCTAAGGCCGCGCCGGTCACCGCGCGCACCAAACTTGAAGAGCTGATGGACGAAGCCGGCGCCGCCGAACGCCGTCGCGCCGAAGCCAGCGATCACGTCGCCGAAGCGGAAACCGCAGCGCGCACTGCCGGCGAAGCCGCCCGCGCGGCCGAGCAAGCACACGCCGCCGCCCGTGAAAAACGCGCCGGCGCCGAGGCACACGCAACCGCCGCAACAGAACGTGTCGCGAGCATCGAAGCGCAGGCTCTCGAGCAAACCGGCAAGGCTGCGGACGACCTCGCCGATCTCGCGGGCAATCTCTTGAACAGCGCCCTCGGCGGCGCCGCCATCAATGAAATCGAGCGCCGCTTCGAACGGCTGAAGTCAGAACGCGACGCCGCCGGCCCCGTGAACCTCCGCGCCGACGAAGAACTGAGCGAAGCCAACGAACGCCTCGCCAAGCTGACGCGCGAGAAGGATGACGTCGCCCAGGGCATCGCCAAGCTGCGCCGCGCCATCACCACGCTCAACAATGAAGGCCGCACCCGCCTGATGCGGGCGTTCGAACAAGTCGACGCACACTTCGCTCAGCTCTTCGCGACCCTGTTCGAAGGCGGCCAAGCGGCGCTGAAGCTCACTGAAAATGAAGACCCGCTCGAAGCCGGCCTGGAAATCTTCGCGCAGCCGCCAGGCAAGCGCCTCACCAACCTGAACCTGCTTTCCGGCGGCGAACAGGCGCTCACCGCCACAGCGCTCATCTTCGCGGTGTTCCTCGCCAACCCAGCGCCGCTGTGCGTGCTCGACGAAATCGACGCGCCGCTCGATGACGCCAACGTCGACCGCTTCTGCAATCTGCTGGAAGAAATGAAGCGCCTCACCCGCACCCGCTTCATCGTCATCACCCACAACCCGGTGACGATGTCGCGCATGGATCGGCTCTATGGCGTCACCATGCCCGAACAAGGCGTCAGTCAGCTCGTAAGCGTCGACTTAGGCCGCGCGCAGGCGCTGGCGGCTGAGTAGGATCGGGCGCGCGTTTGGCGACCATCGGCGTCAGCTCGAAGCAGGTAATCTCCCACTGCGCCAACGGACGCAGCACGCGCACGGCGGCATCGCCAAGATCGAAGCTGCCTTTGACCAGCATCACCGCGTCTTCTTCGCGGTCACAGACGATGTTGTAGAAATCAAGCCCGCCTTCCGCGCGCTGAACGGCCACCACAAAGCCACCCATCGAAACCTCCGCCGCCCACGCATACGCGCTGAAGGTTTTTCGCGTGCCAATTGCCGCGACGTCTTTCGGCCTGCTCCGCGGGCGCGATCTTCAGCGCGTAATTTCAGAGCTGGCGTCCTGCGGCGTGAGCCGTTGGCGCAGCGCGCGCACGCGATCTAGCAGAGGTTGCGCCTGCGCCACCGAGGCGTTGTAGTCGAACGTCACCGTACGCCCACCGCCCTCCGCGCCAGCGACACTGATGGACTCTGCGCCGCCGTCAGCGCAGTCGGGGCAACCAATGGTTTCCGGCAACGCCGCCAAATCAGTCTTCGCCGCGAGCGCCGAAATCTCTGCCCATTCCGCTGCGCTCAGCGAGCTTTCGAAACGCTGCTCCGGCAAATCCGGCACGCCGCGCCCGTGCCCATTGCGCACGAGCACCGCGCGGCCCTCGGAGATCTCCAGCCGCGTGCTGCAATAGCCGGCGCACATGCCGAACGAGGTTGTGGAAACAACCTGGCGCACATCAGCGGGCGCGGACGTCTGCGTCGCACACGCGGACAAACTCAATGCGATGGCGGCAAACCCAGCGGCCCAAAACACGCGTCCAACGCTCATCTCTTCCCCTCGTAACACTATAACTCACGCCGCTCTGTCCGTGGTCGCTTCGACTTCAGCGGCAAATGCCGACGGAAATGCGGCGCCGCGTCCACGCGCGTTCACGTCTCGGTGACAGCACGAACTTAGCGCGCGGCGCAATAGATCGTCGCAAGCAACGGCATCGTCTGCGCCGCGCCCCAAGCGCTACGAAAACGCGCAGCCAACGCTTCCACCAATTCATCCGCGTCACCACCGCGCTGCTCGATCTCATCGCGGAGCGGATTGCCGTACACCAAGCCGCGCGCGAACGCGTCCAAATCCACGACCTGCCTCTGCCGCGGCACGCTCTCGTGCGTCACGTGCGTGAAGCCCGCATCTTTCAGGTCGCCGATCGCAACCCCCGCATCGGCATACGAAAACGGTACGCGATAAAAGCCGGGCGGATTGTCCGGGAAGAACCCACTCACGGTTTCATGTGCGATGCCCGCGAACGGGTTCTGCGCATGCGTGCCCCATGCGCTGAGCAGATAGCGTCCGCCCGGCTTCAACACGCGCAGCGCTTCGCGGTACGAAGCCGCCTTGTCAGGAAAAAACATCACGCCGAACTGACACACGACCAGATCGAACGCGGCGTCGGGAAACGGCAGCGCCATCGCGTTGGCGACCTCGAAGCGCACCTCTTCGTCCGCTCTGAACTTACCCCGCGCCACATCGAGCATCGGCGCGTTGAGATCGGTGACGACGAGTTCGCCAATCAGCGCATCGCGCAGCTTGCGGCTAACAATGCCGGTGCCAGCCGCCAACTCCAGCGTCCGCGTCGGCGCGAACGCTTTGGCGCGCGCCGCCATATCTGCGGCGTAGCCCTCGAAAATGTTCGGCCCCAGCTCGGCGTCGTAATGGGCTGGAATGTCCCCGACGAATTCGCTCGCTTGGCCCGGCATGGCGACCTCAAACCCCGATCCAACCACGCCCGCGATTGCGCGGAAAGCGAGGCGAGGCGCGGGCGGACGAGCGGCTTTCGTCGCGATCGCGCTCTGCAGGCGCCTGCTCTGCTTGCCGCGGCGCAAGGGTGGATTGAATACCACCACCAGCGCATGGCTGGGCGGCGGATATTGTGGCCTTTGTCGCAGGTTTTTGGGCTCTCCGTTGCTTGACCCTGGCGGGGCGCCCCCCTAGTTTCCGCGCGCGCAAACGGGACGGCTCATGCGAGTCGCCCCCGTTTTGCGTATCGACCGTTCGATGGCTGATAGAAACCCGCCGGAGGACGACCTTTCTGATCTTCGCCGACGTGTGGCGAAGGCCCAAGGGTCCAACTCGACGTCCCCGCCACCTGACAGCGCAGCTTCGCTCGCGCTCCGGTTCGGCGGGGAGTTTGGCGCGGCTGTCATCGTTGGGGCGTTGCTTGGGTACGGGATCGGTTACCTGCTCCACGCGGAGTCGGCGGGGCTGCTGATCGGGATCGGACTCGGCTTCGCGACGGGGCTGGTGAACGTGGTGCGCGTGGCGCGCGCCTACAACAACGCCAACCCGCCGGACCCCAACGCGCCAAAGATTCCGGACGATGACGACGATTGAGGATTTGAGTTTTGTCGAACGACCCGATCCATCAGTTCCACATCAACCCGATCTCGCCGCCTCTCCATATCGGCGGCGTCGATGTGACCTTCACCAACGCCAGCCTGTTCATGGTGGCGGGCACGGTTTTGGCGACGGGCTTCCTGGCGTGGGCGATGCGGCCGGCGGCGATGGTGCCTGGCCGGGCGCAATCGGTGGCGGAGATCAGCTACGGCTTCGTCCACGACATGGTGAGGGACGCGGCGGGCGCGGAAGGCGTAAAGCGCTTCTTTCCGTTCGTTATGACGCTCTTCCTGTTCGTATTCATGGCCAACATGCTCGGCATGTTTCCGTATTGGTTCGCACCCACCGGTCAGGTCATCATCACCGCCACTATGGCGCTCATGGTGTTCGCGACCGTGGTCGTCGTCGGGTTCGCCAAGAATGGAACGAAGTTCCTCAAGTTGTTCGTTCCGTCAGGCGTGCCGATCTACATCTTGCCGTTCGTGGTCCTAATCGAGATCATTTCCTTCTTCTCGCGCCCACTGAGCCACGCGGTTCGTCTCTGGGCGAACGTTCTAGCGGGTCACTTGGTGCTTAAAGTGTTCGCAGGCTTCGTACCTATGATGGTGCTGGCCGGCGGGCTGGTGGGGATTTTCTCTTTCCTACCCCTTGTTCTCACCATCGCGCTCTACGCGCTCGAATTTTTGGTGGCGTTCCTGCAGGCGTACGTGTTCGCACTGCTGACCTGCATCTACCTGAACGACGCCCTTCACCCCGGCCACTAGCGGCCAACATCACAAGACGGAAAGCGGGAGTAAGTTTTATGGACGCTGCAGCAGCGAAACTTATCGGGGCCGGCATTGCATGTATCGGCATGGGCGGCGCCGGCGTCGGCGTCGGCATTATCTTCGGCAACTTCCTTCAAGGCGCACTGCGCAACCCGACCGAAGCCCCGAAGCAATTCGGCAACCTGATCTTCGGCTTCGCCGTGACCGAAGCGCTTGGCATCTTCTCTCTGCTCGTAGCGCTACTGCTGCTGTTCGTGTTCTAAGGGGCCAAGCCGATGGCGGTTTCGCCGCTCTCCTTGATTCTGGCGGCGCAGGAAGGCGCGGCTGAAGCGGCGCACGGCGGCGGTGAGGCCAAAAGCTCATTTCCGCCGTTCGATCCGACGCTGTTCGCGAGCCAGCTCGTCTGGTTCGCGCTGAGCTTCATCGCACTCTACCTGCTCCTGTCGCGGTTCGTGCTCCCGAAGATCGGCGGCGTGCTGCATACGCGCGCCTCCACCATCTCCGGCGATCTCGACTCGGCGGCGCAGAAAAGCGCCGAGGCGGACGCGGCGAAGATCGCTATGGAGAAGGCGGTGGCCAAAGCGCGTGCGGATGCACGGGCGATGGTCGACGCCGCCCGCGCGGACACGCAGGCGAAACTCAACGCTGAGCAAGAAGCCGCGGAAGCGCGCCTTGTGGCGAAGATTGAGCTTGAAGAGGGCCAGGTGGCTGCGGCCCGCAGCAAGGCGCTCGCGGACGTACCGGGCGAAGCCGAGAAGCTGGCCCGCGAAATCGCCGACAAACTGGCGCCGGCGAACGCCAACGCAACGGCGCGGACGACGGTGGGAGTGTCCTGATGTTGCACTTCGCGGGCATGGACCTGGACGCGACGTTTTTCGCCTTCGTGGCGTTCACCGTGTTCTTTGCCGTTGTAATCTACCTGAAAGTCCCAGGCATGATGCTGTCAGCGCTGGACAAGCGCTCCCAGGACATCGCCAAGGAACTGCACGACGCCCGCAAGCTGCGCGAAGAGGCGGAACGCCTCTTGGCCGACTACAAAGCCAAGCAGGCGGCGGCGGAAGCCGACGCCAAGGCGATCGTCGACCACGCCAAGGAGCAAGCCGCGGCGGTGGTTGAAGAAACCCGCGCGGCGATGGCGGTAGCCATGCAACGCCGCGAACAGCAAGCCAACGACCGTATCGCCCAAGCCGGCCGCAAAGCCGCCGACGATGTGCGGGCGGCGTCGGTGGACGCCGCCATTGCAGCGGCCGAAAAGCTGATCCGCGAGCGCATGAGCGCCGACGCCCAAAGCGCGCTCGTCGCCGAAGGCGCAGCCGAAATGACCAAGCGCAAGTTCGGCTAAGCACCTCTCCTTTCGTGCTCCCCCGCAAGCGGGGGAGCTGTCAGCGAAGCTGACTGAGAGGGCGGTTCAGAATGGAGCGCCGCCAAGTCCCCCTCCGTCTCGCGCTTTCGCAAGCGCGTGAGGAATGACGCCTGCCGCCGAACCGGCTAAGCTGGGCGCTTATGCAGCGCAAGCTTACGGTGATCCTGTCCGCCGACGTGGTCGGTTATAGCGCGCTTATGGAGCGCGATGAGGCCGGCACCCTCACGCGCCTCCAGGAAAATCGCAAAACCGTGTTCGATCCCCGCGTCGCCGCCCATGGCGGACGTGTGTTCAAACTTATGGGTGACGGGGCGCTGGCAGAGTTCCCCAGCGCGGTCGCTGCCGTCACCTGCGCGCTGGAAATTCAAAGCGCCATGGCGGGCGGCGAACTCCAGTATCGCATGGGCATCAATCTTGGTGACGTCATCGTTGAGGGCGACGACATTTACGGTGACGGCGTCAACGTCGCCGCGCGCCTGCAGGCGCTCGCACCCATCGGCGGCGTCGCGGTCTCACGCAATGTCAGCGAACAAGTGAGCGGCAAGATCGCCGCCATGTTCGAGGATCTTGGCGATCACACGGTGAAGAACATCGAACGCCCCGTACACGTCTTCGCCGTGAAACCGCAAACCGCCGCGCCGGCCCATACCGCAAGCGCTCAAGAGCGCACTCAAAACGTCGCCATCTGCGTCCTCCCCTTCGCCAACATGAGCGGCGACGCCGAGCAGGAATATTTTTCCGACGGCATCAGCGAAGACATCATCACCGACCTCAGCAAAGTCTCGGCCCTCTGGGTCGCCGCGCGCAACACCAGCTTCACCTTCAAAGGCAAGTCCGTTGACGTGCCGCAAGTCGCGCGTCAGCTCAAACTCAGTCACGTCCTCGAAGGCAGCGTGCGCAAGGCAGGCGGGCGTGTCCGCATCACCGCGCAGCTGATCGACGCCAGCGGCGGCCACGTTTGGGCCGAACGCTGGGACCGCGACCTGAACGACATCTTCGCCCTGCAGGACGAAATCTCCGAGGCCATCGTCAAAGCGCTGAAGCTCAAGCTGCTGCCGGAGGAAAAGCAGGCCATCGAACGCCGCGACACGCAAAGCGCCGAAGCCTACGAACTCTTCCTGCTGGCGCGCCAATTCGAACGCACCGGCAGCGAGCGGGTGAAGCCGCTGATTGTGCGCATTTGCGACCGCTGCATCGAACTCGATCCCGGCTTTGCGCGCGCCTACGCGCTCAAGGCCATGGCGGTGGTCGAGATGACGCAGCGCGGCGTCGCCGGCTACAACGCGGAGGACGCCGTCGCCACTGCGCGGCGCGCAGTTGAGCTGGCGCCGCATCTGGCGGAGGCGCATGCAGCGCTCGCCGAAACCCTCGGGCGCGGAACCGACCTCAATCTTGCGGCGGCGTTGCCCTCGATCGAGACTGCGCTCAAGCTCGATCCCGATTGCTATGAGGCGCATCTCTGCGGCGGCTTCGTCGCCATCGCCGGAAGGCGGTATCACGACGCCATCCGCCATTTCGAAACCGCGTGTGCGATCGAACCGAACGCGTTTCGCCCGGCCGGCATGGTCGTTCAGGCCTACGAAGCCGTCGGCGATGTGGAAGGATTTCGCGCCGCCTCATTACGCGCCAAGCAGTGTTGCGAACGCTTGCTGCGCGTCGAGCCCGACCACAGCGGCGCCCTTGGCTTTTTTGTCAACACGCTGGTCGATCTGGGCGAGCACGAGCGAGCGCGCGAATGGTGCAAGCGCGCAGTGTTGTTCGACCCCGACAATGTCCGGCTGCAGTACAATCTCGCCTGCGCCATGGCGCAGGTCGACGCCGATCTGGCCTGCGCCATGCTTGAGCCGATTATCCCGAAAATACCTTCGGGGTGGCGTCGATGGATCGAGGTCGACAACAGCCTCGACCCGATCCGTAATCACCCGCGCTTCCAGGCCCTGCAAGCCGCCTATCCGCCTCCCCCCTGACAGCCACGGTGCGACCTCGCGGACCTGCTAAGCCGTCGCCCGCGCCCTTGGCACGGTTCCGGTTTTGGGTTATTGCAAATCAATCGCAATATGCTCAACCTGGGGCCACGTGGCGGCACTCATTTCAGAACCGACAACTAAAGCCACCCAGCGCTTGAGCGAGGCGCCGCGCGGCGGCGTCGGCCGCATCATCGCCATCGACCCGTCCGGTGACGCCGGCAAGCACGGCGTCGGCGCCGACGAGTTGGAGCGGCGCCTGCTTGAGATCGGCTTCGTCGAAGGCGCGCGTTTCGAAATTCTGCACGAAGGCCCGATCAACCGCGATCCCATCGTCGTCCGCGTTGACGACACCCGCATCGCGCTGCGCCGCCGCGAGGCCCACGCCATCCTCATCGCCATGGACGGCGGCTGATGGACATCGCCGTCAAGTCGCCGCGCATCGCTCTGGTCGGCAATCCCAACTCCGGCAAGACCGCGCTCTTCAACGCGCTGACCGGCGGCAAACAGAAGGTCGCCAATTATCCGGGCGTCACCGTCGAACGCAAAGAAGGCCACGTGGGCACGCCGGCCGGATTGCGGCTCAGCGTCCTCGACCTGCCCGGCACCTACAGCCTCCGCGCCCGCAGCATCGATGAAGCGGTGACGCGCGACGCCGTGCTCGGCAAGCTCGCGGGCGAAGCCGCGCCCGACATCATCGTCTGCGTCGCCGACTCCAGCAATTTGCGCCTGGTCCTGCGCCTGGTGCTGGAGCTTCGCCAAGTCGGCCGGCCCTGCATCCTCGCACTCAATATGTTCGACATCGCCGAGCGGCGCGGCATCGATATCGATCTCGACGGCCTCTCCCGCGATCTCGGCATGCCGGTGGTCACCACCGTCGCGGTGCGTAAGCGCGGCCTTGATCGCCTATTGGAGCGCGTGGACGAGATTGCTTTCAAACAGGCGCCGATCGCCAACGCGACCTGGGCCGAGCCGAACGCCAGCGAGATCCGCGCCGCCCATCGCGAAGCCGAGCGCATCCTCAAAGCCAACGTGCGCAAAGCCACGCGCCCGGATACGCTGACCGACCGCATCGACGCGGTGCTGCTGCACCCGGTGTTCGGCGTCGTCATCCTGCTGGCGATCTTGTTCGTGATGTTTCAGGCGGTGTTTTCCTGGTCGACCCCGGCCATGGACGCCATCGA
The DNA here is from genome assembly GCA_035546515.1 of Vitreimonas sp. Taxonomy (GTDB): domain Bacteria; phylum Pseudomonadota; class Alphaproteobacteria; order Caulobacterales; family Aquidulcibacteraceae; genus Vitreimonas. The sequence continues at coordinate 9,605 of DASZWS010000265.1, forward strand.
CGCCGGCTTCGCCTGGCTGCAAGGCACGGTGAATGCATCGCTGCCCGAAGGTCTCTTCAAGAGCTTCATCGCCGACGGCCTGATCGCCGGCGTCGGCAGCGTGCTGGTATTTCTGCCGCAAATTCTCGTGCTGTTTGCCTTCATCATCACCCTTGAAGACTTCGGCTACATGGCGCGCGCCGCGTTCTTGATGGACAAGCTCATGGGCGCCACGGGCTTGCATGGCAGGTCGTTTATCCCGCTCCTGTCCAGCTTCGCCTGCGCCATTCCCGGCATCATGGCCACGCGCGTGATCGACAACCGCCGCGACCGCCTCGCCACCATCCTGATCGCGCCGCTGATGACCTGTTCGGCGCGCATTCCGATCTACACGCTGATCATCGCCGCCTTCATTCCTCGCATCAACCTCTATGGAATTTTCAATCTGCAAGGCGTGGTGATGTTCGGGCTTTACGCGCTCGGCATTTTCGCGGGACTCGCAGTGGCGTTCGTGATCCGCCGCTTCTTCTGGCGTGGCCTGACCGAACCGTTCCTGCTCGAACTGCCGGCCTACAAAACCCCGAACCTGCCCAACATCGCCAACGGCGTGCTTGAGCGCGGCCGCATCTTCCTGCGCCGCGCCGGCACCATCATTCTCTCCATGGCGGTGATCGTCTGGGCGCTAAGCACATTCCCATACGCGCCGGCAGGCGCGACCCAGCCTGCGATCAATTACTCTTTCGCCGGCATGATCGGTCACGCTGTCGAGCCGCTCCTCGCCCCGATCGGCTTCAGTTGGCAAATGACGGTGGCGCTCATTCCCGGCATGGCCGCGCGCGAGGTTGCAGTAGGCGCACTTGGCGCGATCTACGCCGTCAGCGGCGGCGGTGACTCGCTCGCGGCAACGCTGGCGAGCCATTGGACGCTGGCGTCCGCGCTCGCGTTCCTGGCCTGGTACGTGTTTGCGCCGCAATGCATGTCCACGCTCGGCGTCATCAAACGCGAGACCAATTCCTGGAAGTGGCCGATCATCACCTTCTTCTACATGCTGACGCTCGCCTACATCGCCGCGCTCATCACCTACACGGTCGCCACCCACGCTTGATCGGGGCTAAGGTCCGCGCATGCTCGCTCGTGAACCCAGCCGCACCGCACTCGGCGCCGCCGCCCACCGCGCCGCCCATCAGCTCGACGGCGCACACCTCTTCGCCGACCCGCTCGCCATCGGAATCGTTGGCGAAGACAACGCACGCGAGTCGCACGCCGCCGCCGCCAACGCCGGCATGCGCATCTTCATCGCCGCGCGGTCGCGCTTCGCGGAAGACACGCTGGCCGAGTCGCTTGCGCGCGGCGTCACTCAGCTTGTCCTGCTCGGCGCCGGGCTCGACACCTACGCGTACCGGGGCACGGAGCGCGATAGGCTGCAAATCTTCGAAGTTGATCATCCGGCGACCCAGGCTTGGAAGCGCGAGCGTCTCGAAGCGATCGGCGTCGCGCCCGCCGCGAACGTCCATTACGCGCCGGTCGATTTCGAAAACCAACGCATCGTCGACGGTCTCGCCCGCGCCGGCTTCGATCCAAACCAGCGCACCTTCCACTTTTGGCTAGGCGTCAGCCCCTATCTCACGCGCGCTGCAATCGACGCGACGTGGGCCTTGATCGCGCACAATCCGGGCGGCGGCGAAGTCGTGTTCGACTACGCTGTGCCACGCGCGTTGATCCCCGAGGAACACCGCGAGGGTTTCGATGCGTTGGCGGCCCGCGTCGCTGCCGCCGGCGAACCCTTCCTCACCGCGTTCGAACCAAATGAGCTTGCCGCCGCGCTTCACGCCGCCGGCTTCACCACCATCAACGACGTCACCCTCGGCGACATTCTCGCCAAGCACTTCCCGCAACTGCCGCGTTCAGGCGCACGCGGGCACATCGTGCACGCGATGACGGCCTAAGCCATCGTGCGCTCACCTGAAGCGCTTGCATTCGTGCAAGCGTCGCCCTTCGACAAGCTCAGGCAGGCGCCATCCTACAGCGGCACATAATTCAAGGTAGCGCCACCCTGAGCTTGTCGAAGGGCGACGCGGACCGAGAATGCCAGCCAGGCCGACGCTTGCGCCAGTCACTCCGCCGCGATCGCCGCGCTGTTATCGCCGCGCTTCCACCGCAGCTTCGGCTGACGCGCGGCGCGGGTATCATCCAAGCGCCGCATCGGCGCCAAGTGCGGCGCTGACTTGAAGTAGGCGACGTCGCCCGCGTCCACACGCTTGGCCAACGCGATCAGCACATCGGCAAAGCGATCCAATTCGCGCTTCGGTTCGGTTTCCGTTGGCTCAATCAGCATCGCGCCATGCACCACGAGCGGGAAGTAGGTCGTGAACGGGTGGTAGCCTTCGTCCAACAGCGCCTTGGCCATGTCGATGGTCTCGACGCCCTTCGGCTTGATGGAGCTATCGTCAAACAGCACCTCGTGCATGCAGGGGCCATCGCCAAACGGCGCGTTGTAGTGCGCCTTCAGCCGCGCCAGCAGGTAGTTCGCATTCAACACTGCGTCTTCCGCAACTTGGCGCAAGCCATCGCTGCCGTGGCTCATCATGTAGGCAAGCGCGCGCGTGAACATGCCCATCTGGCCATGGAATGCGCACATGCGTCCGAACGCCTGCGTGCCGTCAGCGTGTTCGCGCAGCTCGTACGCGTCCTTACGCTTGACAATATGCGGCACCGGCGCGAACGGCGCGAGCGCGGCCGAAAGCACCGTCGGCCCCGCACCCGGCCCGCCGCCGCCGTGCGGCGTCGAGAAGGTCTTGTGCAGGTTGATGTGCATGGCGTCGACGCCGAGATCGCCAGGGCGCACGCGCCCGACGATAGCGTTGTAATTGGCGCCGTCGCAATAGAAGTAACCGCCCGCTTCGTGCACGGCGTCAGCGATATTCTTGATCTCCCGCTCGAACAGCCCGCACGTGTTCGGGTTGGTCATCATGATCGCCGCGACATCCGGCCCAAGCTTCGCCTTCACGTCGTCTAGATGCACGCGGCCGTCATCGCGCGCCGGAATCTCATCGATGACGAAGCCGGCAGCCGCTGCCGTCGCCGGATTGGTGCCGTGGGCCGAGCTTGGCACCAGCACCCGCTTGCGCTTGTCGCCTTCGCCACGCGCCGCGAGTGCGGCCTTGATCGCCAGCATGCCGCACATTTCGCCGTGCGCGCCGGCCTTTGGCGACAGCGCCACCGCCGGCATGCCGGTCATGGTGCAGAGCCAATGCGCCAGCTGATCCATCACCTCGATCGCGCCCTGCACCGTCGACATCGGCTGCAAAGGATGCAAATCGGCAAAGCCCTCAAACCGCGCCACCCGCTCGTTCAAGCGCGGATTGTGCTTCATCGTGCACGAGCCGAGCGGGAAGAGGCCAAGATCGATGGCGTAGTTCTTCTGGCTGAGCCGCACATAATGGCGCATGGTCTCCGGCTCGGAAAAGCCCGGCAGATCGAGCGGCGCTTTGCGCCCCAAGCCGCCAAGCTTGTCGGCGCCGCCCTTCGGCGGCGCAAGATCAACGCCGGTCCCGGTCGCGTGACCGGTTTCAAAAATCAGCGGTTCAGCTTGCAGCAGACCGCGATTGCCGGAGGTGGTTTGAATATTCATGCGGCGTCTCCAAGCGAGGCGCTCCTTCCCCCCTTGTGGGGGAGGGGGTTCTTTCTGTCCGCGCTCATTGCAGCACCTCCTTCAGCGCTTTGGCATAGGAGGCGATATCCGCATCGGTGTTCATCTCCGTCGCGCACGCGATCAGCACGTCATCCATGCCCGCGTGCGGGTTGAGCCGGCTCATGGCGACGCCGCCGATGACGCCCTTTTTCGCCAGCGCATCGACCACCGCGTTCGCGCCCTTCGGCAGCTTCAGCGCGATCTCGTTGAAGAAGCGCTTGGTTAGCAATTCGACGCCCGGCACTTTGCCAAGTGCGTCAGCCAGCGCGATCGTCTTCTCATGATTGAGCTGCGCGAGCTGGCGCAGACCCTTCTCGCCGAGCAACGTCATGTGAATGGTCCACGCCAGCTGGCAGAGACCTGAGTTGGTGCAAATGTTCGACGTCGCCTTTTCGCGGCGAATGTGCTGCTCGCGCGTCGACAGCGTCAGCACGAAACCGCGCTTGCCGTCGGCGTCGAGCGTCTCGCCCGCGACGCGGCCTGGCATTTGCCGGATGAATTTTTCCTTCACGGCGAACAAGCCGACGTAAGGCCCGCCGTAGCCGAGCGCGTTG
>DASZWS010000266.1:0-5360 GCA_035546515.1 Vitreimonas sp.
TAGCTGCCGTAAAGCGTGAGGGGTTCGGGCATGGGAGGCGCCTCTGTACGCGAATTTGCCGGGCCGATTTCGCGCGCGGCTTAACACGGCGCACGACTTTCCGCTTCCCTTTGCGACAGAAGAAAGCGAGATTCCGCCAACTAACGACATGGGGGCTTGTTTGACGACTCCAACCCCCTGCCCGCGTTGCAACGCGGCGCTCGCATCCGGCGCACAATTTTGTGGCGCGTGCGGTTTGAACTTGGCCGCGGCCGCATCAGGGGCGCCGCAACCGCCGCCGCCCATGCCGCAACCGCCGCCGATGCCGCAGATGCCGCAAATCCCACGCAGCTTCTCGGCCGGCAGTGGACCGACGCAACAAGCCAATTTTAACGGCGAACCCGGCGACGCGTTTAGCCAAGCGTTGCGCGCCATCACGGCGACCGGCGGCGAAGTCACTTGGCAACAAGCGCCGTCCGCCGCGAAATTCGTGATCGGCAAAAAGGATTTCATGAACACCGGCGGCTTCACCATCAAATACGATGGCGACCTCTCGGTGCAGAAGACCGGCCCCGGCCAAACCAGCGCCCGCTTCTCGCTGAAGATCAATTGGGGCAGCTACGTGCCGCTCGGCGCGACTACCGTCATCGTGCTGCTGGTTTTGTCACTGTCGAACTATTATTTCGCGGCGATGGGATTGCTCTTCATGGTGGCGATCCTGGTCTATTCGGCATGGGCGGTCTCGAGCCAGCTGCCGGAAAAAATCCTCAAAGACATCATTCACAACCTGCAGGGCGGCGTGGCGGCGCCGGCGCCAACCGTTGCCCCGGCTTCGCCGTCGCAGGCGATGCCGACATATTCGCCACCGCCACCGCCGCGTCCGACTCCCGCTCCGCAACCGGCGCCGGCGGCGCCCACGCAACCAGCGGCGGATACGGCGACCATCGTCGAACAGATCAAGCAATTGGCGGGCTTACGTGACGCCGGCGCCATCACCGCAGATGATTTCGAGGCCAAGAAGGCCGAGCTCTTGAAGCGCATCTGATATGTTGGCGAGCGCGCTCCAGTGTCCGAGCTGTGCGGCGCCCGCGGACGGGACGGCGCGGTTCTGCACGCATTGTGGCGCTCAGCTCAACCAGGCGATGCCGCAACCGCCGACGGAGTATTATGGCTTCGGCTGTCAAAGCTGCGGCGGCGACGGCGCACGCCTTGCCGCGGACCGCGTCTATTGCCCAACGTGCCGGTGGCTGCGCCCGCTTGGGCCCGGCTACGACATGCCCGTCGAAGCATTCATGTGGCGACTTGATGCCGACGCAATGAACGTGTTGCGCTCAATCGGCCCGCTGAACGCGGCTGCGCACTCGTTGTCCGAGCGTGTTGGCCGGCCCTGGTTCGAGGCGTCCGTGAACGGCGTGCGGCTCAGCGAACAACAACTCCCGGAGATCTTCGCGCTCGCCATCAAGGCTGCGCGCATCGTCGGCCTCACGCACTTGCCAGAGATCTACATCTCCGGTGAGCACATGTGGGATTCCGTGACGATGGGGTCGCAAACCTCATCGTTCGTCGCCATCGGCAGCGTGCTCACCAATTTCCGCGGCGACGATCTCTTGTACCTGTTGGGGCGCGAGATGGGCCACGCGAAAGCTGGTCACGCGCTCTGGACGACGGTGGTGAACCTTCTGTCGGGCCGGCAGCCGGGCAATCGCACGCTGATGGGCGACGGCGTGCTGAGCTTCCTTAATCCGGCCAAGCTGGTGGAAAGCGGCATCAATGCGCCGCTCATGGCGTGGCAGCGTCACTCGGCGATCACCGCCGACCGGGCTGGCTTGCTTGTCGTCGGCGACCCCGCAATCGCCCGCCGGGTGACGTTGCAGTGGACGCTGCATTCGTTCCCTCTGGCGGGCCGGCTCAATCTCGACGCGTGGAAGGCCCAGGAGGACATGGCCGACGACAGCGCCATGCAAGCGTCTGAATTCGCAATGACCTCGACGCCCTACGCAGCGCGGCGGCTGAAGCTGATGCGCGAGTTTGCGCAGGACGAAAGCTATCTCGGCTGGCGGCGCGTGATCGAGCACTGGGCGCCAAAGACTGGAACGGAGGCAAAGCCCGTGGCGGCCGCGCCGATCGCTGCGAAACGGCCGCCGAACGCCGATACCGAAAGGTTGATTTGTATTGCCTGCAACACGCCGATGCGCGTTCCCAAAGCGGATTTGCAGGGCGGCGCGCCGGTCAACATTCGCTGCCCCAATCCCGCCTGCGGCAAAGTGCTGAAGATCACGCCAAAGCGGCCCAAGCCGCCGAAACCTGAACAAGTTTCCGACGAATGAATCCTGTGCCGCCCGGCGACGCGCCCCAGCGTGAGTACGAGGTCGCCGAGGCGCCGTTCGACATTGCCGAGCAAAGCGCGGCCCAGTCAGGCTCGGTGATCGAGGGCCAAGCGGATGAAGATGCGAAGCGCCGCAATGACGCCGCGCTCGCATCGACCTACGACCCAGCGCTCGCCAAAAGTGGGAAAACGGACGAGGAAATCGACAAGCAGAAGCATGATGAGGCGCTCGCGATCGGCGGCGCGGCGATTGTGACCGCTGCCGTAATCGCTCACGAACTCGATGTGCAACATCACCACGACGCGGACGCGGCGCAACACGATGGTCTAGACGCGCAGCACAACGATCACAGCGAAGACGGCTAAACAAGGGGCTGAACAGATGCCAGATCCGATGACGCTGGAGGAATATTTCCAAACCGAGGCCGGCCAACAGCTGCAGGTCGACATGGCGGGGATGTCTGACGCCGAGAACGCCACCATGATGAACCAGCTGCAGTCCGCTGCAGACGCCGGCGACCTGCACGAGGGCTTCAACACCGACGGCATGTTCCTGGACTCTCAAGTGGCCGAAGGAGCACGCCAAGACGCCGAGCAGTTGCAAAGCCAGCAGGCGCAAGCCGTGGCCGATGGCGATTGGGACAAAGCTCACGATCTGGCGCAGCAAGCCGAATACTCAATGCAAGAGGTTCGAGATCACGGCGGCGATGTCGCGCAGGCCGAACTGGATCAGAACAGTGACGACCTCTCCAACACCGAGTGGGCCGAGTACCATCAGGAAATCGCCGACGACAACGCCGTAACCGCAGCCTCGTACGCCGAAGCTGGCGACGCCGATCACGCGGCGCAGTATGGCGAGACTGCCGCTAACGAAGCGGGCACGGCCGCGGACTACGGGGTCCAGGCTGATCAGGGCGGCACTTACGCCGATCACACCGTCGACACCTCGTCGACGTTCGACGCCACCGCAAGTTCGTCGAGCTACGACGCGTCGAGCGCCTCGGTTGATACATCCGCCGCGGTCGACACCTCAGCGACGACCACGGAATAGATTAACGCCTCGCCCGGCGCGCGACGAAACCGCGCTCTGGGCGAGCCTCCTTGTTTGCGTCACACTTTGCGAGCCAGCGTTTCGCAGCAGGCGCGTATTTCCATGCACAGGTTTCAAGCCATTGAGGGCGCACGCGGATGGCTCGCGTGGATGGTGGTACTCTCGCACGTCGGCCAGATCCTGGCGCTCGACGCGCACGGCGGCCACGCCGTGTGGTTGGCCCGCTTGGGCGAAACGGGCGTGATGACCTTTATTGTCATCAGCGGTTTTGTGATCACCAACCTCGTGATGGAGAAACAGGAGCCCTATCCGCTCTATTTGCTGCGCCGGGCGTTTCGGATTTTTCCCGCTTATTGGGTCGCCTATGCAGTCGCTCTCGCCATATTTCCGGTAGTTATCGCTAGCGCGCGGCTCTTGCCGCTCGCAGGTGATGCACACGACCCCTGGATGGGCTTGATCACGCAATGGCAGACCGCGCTGGCGACACACACGGCGCTCATGGTGTGGTCGCATGTGGTCCTGTTGCAGGGCCTTATTCCCGACAGCGTCATCCCTTGGGCTGCCTCGAACGTTTTGGGCCCCGCATGGAGCCTCACGCTTGAGTGGCAGTTTTATTTGATCGCGCCGCTGATGATCTGGGGATTGGCGAAGAAGGCGTGGCGGGCGCCAACGATCATTCTAATTGCAGTGGGCGCGTTCATTGCACGCAATAATCTCATCGGCGTGTACTACCTTCCCTCCGTTCTACCCGCCGCCGCCTACGTGTTCATGATTGGCATTGGCTGCAGGCTGGCCTTCGACGAATTGAAGAAGGCGGCGCTGCCGCCGGAAACACTGCTCGCCGCGCTAGTGCTCGGCTTGCTTTTTCCAAATCTGCTCTGGCTCGCTATTTGGCTTGCCATCTACACTTACCTGCTGAACAGCGAACGCTGGAGCAGTCATCCCGTCCACCACATCATGCGAGCGGCGCTGGACAGCCAATTCGCGCGCTACTGCGGCGCACGCTCATATTCCGTTTATCTGTTTCACCTGCCGATTCTGGAGCTGGTGACGTGGTGGCTCGCGGTCCATTTCCACCCGCAACTGACGCCGTTTGCGCTGATGCTCTTTGCAATCGCCGCCCCGATCATCTTGCTGGTCTCGGATATTTCCTATCGGCTGGTTGAGCGGCCCTGCATTCGCCTCGGCGCGCGCCTCACACGACCTCGTCCGCCTGTGGTCGCTTAACCAGCGCGCAATGCGCTCCGGAGGGCCGCGAACAATTCCTGCACCGTATAAGGCTTGCGCAAGAGCAACGCGCCTCGGGGGGCCACATCCTGCTCAGCGTACCCAGTGCTCAGGATCGAACGAACGTGAGGCAATCTCCGACGCACCTCAGCCGCCAGCTCAGCTCCGTTCATTCCGCGCGGCATCACCACGTCGGTCAGCAGCAGGTCAAACTCAAGCCCGCCGTCGATAAGTTCGAGCGCGTGATGCGCATCGGTTGCAACAACAGTCTCGAAGCCCTCATCTTCTAACTGCAACGCAAGCGCCTCACGCACCATCGCGTCATCGTCGACGAGAAGGACGCGGATTTTTCCGTCGAGCTTGGGTAGAGCAGCGAGCTTGGACGGGTCCTCGACCGGCGCCTCCGCTCGCGGCAACACCAAGGTCATGGTCGAACCAATGCCGATTTCACTTTCGATGAGAAGATCACCGCCCGACTGGCGTGCAAAGCCGAACACCATGCTGAGGCCGAGGCCGGAACCCTTACCCGGCCCCTTAGTCGTAAAAAACGGCTCGATTGCTCGCTTCATCACCTCGTCACTCATGCCGGAACCCGTGTCACGCACGGCGATGCGCACATACTGACCAGGCCGCAACGGCCCCATCGAAGATTCGTGCGTTGCGCTTACGCTCACAAAAAGTTTTCCGCCGCCTTCCATAGCATCGCGCGCGTTGATGCAGAGATTGAGCAGAACGGAGATCAGCTGCGGCGCATCGACCAGCGCATAGAGCGTGTCC
>DASZWS010000267.1:0-4766 GCA_035546515.1 Vitreimonas sp.
TTGGTGCGTGAGCGCCATGGCTTGGTCGCCGCTCAGCAGAGTTCGGGTTTGCGGCGTCAGTTCGCGCCCCACATGCGCTGGGATCGGAGTTCCGCCCTGAGTACAAGCAGCCAGGCACAGAAGCGCTGAAATCATGAATGCGCGCGTGAGCTTAGTTATGCGACGCCGCGTCCGCAAAAAGAAGCCCTACAGGCCTTGTGTGCTTAGGGGGCAACACTACGTCTAAGGCACAACAACTCATGCCACGTTGATCAGCCTCAATGGGGGTCGACGGGGGACGCCTTAGGGGTCGCTCATGGATATGGAAAAGCTCACGGAGCGGGCGCGCGGATTCGTGCAAGCCGCGCAGACCATCGCTATTCGCGAACAAAATCAGCAATTGGAAACGCAGCACCTGCTGAAGGCGCTGCTGGATGACCGCGAAGGCTTGGCCGCCGGACTTTTGACCAGTGCGGGCGCCAACGCGCGCCAGGCGGCGGATGAAGCCGACAAAGCCGTGCAGGCGCTGCCCAAAGTGCAGGGCGGCGGCGACCGTATGTATGCGGCGGTCTCGTTCAATCGTGCGCTGGATGCGGCTGAGCAGGCGGCGACAAAAGCGGGCGACTCGTATGTCACCGCCGAGCGGTTGCTGTTCGGATTGGTGATTGCCGACGGCAAAGCGTCGGAGATTTTGAAGAAGGCCGGGCTGACGCCGCAGAAATTGGAAGCGGCGATTGGCGAATTGCGCAAAGGGCGCACGGCACAATCATCGAGCGCTGAAGATCAATATGACGCGCTAAAGAAATATGCGCGCGATCTCACCGAGGATGCGCGCAAGGGCAAGCTCGATCCCGTGATCGGTCGCGACGAGGAAATCCGCCGCACCATTCAGGTGCTGTCGCGGCGGACCAAGAACAATCCGGTGCTGATCGGCGAGCCGGGCGTCGGTAAGACGGCGATCGCCGAGGGCTTGGCGTTGCGCATCATCAATGGCGATGTGCCGGAAGGGCTGAAACACAAGAAGCTCTTGGCGCTCGACATGGGCGCGCTGATCGCCGGCGCGAAATATCGTGGCGAATTCGAAGAGCGGCTGAAGGCCGTGCTCGGCGAAGTGACCGCGGCTGAAGGCGGGATCATCCTGTTTATCGACGAGCTGCACACGCTGGTTGGCGCGGGCAAAAGCGAAGGGGCGATGGACGCCTCGAACTTGCTAAAACCGGCTTTAGCCCGTGGTGAGCTGCACTGCGTTGGCGCCACTACGCTCGATGAATACCGCAAGCACGTGGAAAAGGATGCCGCGTTGGCGCGGCGCTTCCAGCCTGTATTCGTCGAAGAGCCGACGGTCGAGGATACGATCTCGATCCTGCGCGGCCTGAAGGATCGCTACGAGCAGCACCATGGCGTGCGCATCTCCGATGCAGCGATCGTCGCCGCGGCACAGCTCTCGCATCGTTACATCGCTGATCGCTTCCTGCCGGATAAAGCCATCGACCTGATGGACGAAGCCGCCTCGCGCTTGCGCATGCAGGTGGATTCCAAACCGGAAGAGCTGGACGAGCTGGATCGGCGCACGCTGCAGCTGAAGATCGAGCTGGAAGCGCTGAAGAAGGAAAAGGATCCGGCGTCGAAAGATCGTTTGCAGAAGCTCGAAAAGGAGATCGGCGAACTGGAGACGCGCTCGAAAGAGCTGACGGCGACTTGGTCTGCGGAAAAGCAGAAGTTGCAGGTGACGTCGAAGTCGAAGGAAGAGCTTGAACGCGCGCAAACGGACTACGACAACGCGGTGCGCCGCGGCGATCTTGCGCGCGCCTCGGAGCTGAAATACGGGCGCATCCCACAACTCGAAAAGCAGATCGCCGACGCTGAAAAGGCGGGCGGCGATGGCGGGCTGGTGAAGGAAGTCGTCGACGCCGAGCAGATTGCGGCGGTGGTCTCGCGCTGGACCGGCGTGCCGGTTGAGAAGATGCTCGAAGGCGAGCGCGCCAAGCTGCTGGCGATGGAAGATCAGCTGCGCCAGCGCGTGGTGGGGCAGGAAACTGCGTTGCGCGCGGTGAGCGATGCCGTGCGCCGCGCTCGTGCCGGATTGCAGGATCCGAACCGGCCGATTGGCTCATTCATGTTCTTGGGCCCGACGGGCGTCGGCAAAACGGAGCTGACCAAGGCGCTGGCCGAGTTTTTGTTCGATGACGAGCATGCGCTGACGCGCATCGACATGTCGGAGTACATGGAGAAGCACTCGGTTTCGCGCCTGATCGGCGCGCCGCCGGGATACGTGGGTTACGAGGAAGGCGGCGCACTGACCGAAGCGGTGCGGCGCCGGCCCTATCAGGTCGTACTGTTCGACGAGATCGAGAAGGCGCATCCGGACGTGTTCAACGTCCTGCTGCAAGTGCTGGACGATGGCCGCCTCACTGACGGCCAGGGCCGCACGGTCGATTTCAAGAACACCATCCTGATCATGACCTCGAACGCCGGGGCGCAATTCCTCGCGGATCAGCCGGAAGGCGCCGACGTTGAGGATGTGCGCAAGCTGGTGATGGATGAAGTGCGCATGCGCTTCCGTCCGGAATTCCTGAACCGCATCGACGAAATCATCCTGTTCAAACGTCTGGAACGCGCGCAGATGGCCTCCATTGTCGACATCCAACTGAAGCGGCTGGAGAAACTGCTGGCGACGCGCTCTATCGCGATCGAATTGGATGCACGCGCGAAGGCGGAGCTTGCCAAACGCGGCTATGATCCCACCTACGGCGCGCGGCCGCTGAAGCGGGTGATCCAGAAGGACGTTCAGGACCCGTTGGCGCGGCGCATTCTCGAAGGCGCGATCAAAGATGGCGATCGCGTACGCGTGACGTTCGACGGGAACGATTTCCTGTTCAGCGGCGCGGCGGACAAGCAGGCCGCGTAGGGCTTGGTGCGGAACTTGTGCGGTAAGGCAGTGTTTCCCTATCGTGCACGTTCCTAGCCTGAAAGATACGCGTTCAGCAGCACTCGATTTTGCCAAGCGTGAAACCGGGCTGCTGATAGCCCTGCTGATCGTCGCCCTCGCCTTGTGGGGTTTTCTCCGCATTGCCGAGGAGATGGGCGAGGGCGACACCCGCGGCTTCGATGCTTGGTTGTTGCTCGCCATGCGCACCGGCGACCACCATCAGCCGGTAGGGCCGATGTGGCTGCCTCTGGCCGCGACCGACATCACCGCGCTCGGCGGTTTCACTGTTCTGACACTGATCACCGTGCTGGCGACCGGGTACCTGCTAATCAGCAGGAAATTCGCAGATGCGTGGGTGTTATTGGGTGCCGTGTTGGGCGCGACGGCGCTCAGCGAAGGGTTGAAGCTTGGCTATGCGCGACCGCGACCGGATTTGGTGGCGCACGCGGTCGAAACCATGGGCGCAAGCTTTCCGAGCGGACACGCAACTTTGTCGGCGGCTGCATACCTGACCATCGGCGCATTGCTGGCGCGGGGGCAGGAGAAGCGGCGCGTAAAGACTTACATTCATGTGACCGCAGTTCTCATCGCGCTGCTGATAGGCGTGAGCCGCGTGTATTTGGGCGTGCATTGGCCGACAGACGTGCTGGCGGGATGGTGCCTCGGCGCGGCGTGGTCAATCGCGTGCGTGACGTTGGCGGGTTGGCTGCAGCGGCGCGGACGCGCTAAGTCTGGCCCATGAGCATCCGACCCGGCGACGAGATCGACCCGACAGCTTCACCCATCATCGCGGAAATCATGCCTAAGCCGCGCGATCTGGGCGATAATTTCATGGTACGGCGCGCACTGCCAGCGATCGAAAAGCGCATGGTGGGGCCGTTCGTATTCTGGGACGAATTCGGTCCGGCGCGGTTCGAAGTGGGCAAGGGCATGGATGTACGCCCGCACCCGCACATCAATCTGGCGACCATCACCTACCTGTTCGACGGCGAGATCTTCCACCGCGACACACTAGGCTCGGCGCAAGCGATCAAGCCGGGCGATGTGAACTGGATGAATGCCGGCAAGGGCATCGCCCACTCGGAGCGCACGCGCGCGGAGTTGCGCGCAACCGGCTCACCGATCGCCGGCATTCAGTCGTGGATCGCGTTGCCGGAGGCGCACGAGGAAAGCGATCCGTTCTTTGTCCACCACGATGAAAGCGCGCTGCCTCTGATTGAGGAGGGGGGCAAGCGTGTGCGCGTGATTGCAGGGGCGCTGTTCGGCAAAGTGTCGCCGGTGACGACCTTTTCGGACCTGTTCTACGCCGACGTGCGTTTGGATGCCGATGCGTCGCTGCCGATCGACGCTGATCATGAGGAGCGTGGGATCTATCTGGTCTCAGGCGAGATCGACATCGCTGGCGATACATTCGCGCCGGGAAGGCTCTTGGTTTTTCGGCCGGGCGATCGGCTGACAGTGAAAGCGAAGACGCCAGCGCGTTTCATGCTGCTCGGCGGCGCCAATCTGGGACCACGGCACATGTGGTGGAATTTCGTGTCGTCACGCAAAGAGCGGATTGAGCAGGCGAAAGAGGACTGGCGCGCCGGTAAGTTCGGCACGGTGCCAGGCGACGAGAAAGAATTCATCCCGCTACCGGATCGCTGAGCGCGCGAAGAAAGAGCCGCGGGAAATATCCCGCGGCTCCAGTTTTCATCTTAAGCGCTTTTTCAGAACGAGCGATGCACCGCCACACCGAAGGTGCGCGGTTGGTTGGTTTCGAAGCCAAGGCGCGCGCGGCCGCCGCGTTCGCGATCGAACGAGAGATGCGCATTCTCGTCGGTCACATTGTTGACGAACAACCGCAGGCCCCAAGTGT
>DASZWS010000268.1:0-1830 GCA_035546515.1 Vitreimonas sp.
TGGCCCTGGCGCCTCGTTCGGCATCACCACGCCCGCGTCCGGGGTCACCTGGATCGGCGTGCCGACGTTCGCTAACGATGCAGGCGATCAGTTGCGCGCGCTTGTCGACCAAATCAAAGCGCAGGCGAGCGCGATGCGAGCCGGGCGCGCCATCGTGATCGATGTGCGCGGCAATGGCGGCGGCAGCTCCGCATGGGGCGCAGAGATTTCCCGCGCGATTTGGGGCGACGATGTCATCAATGCGCTGCCAGGCGACAATCGCGCCGGCGCAGTCGATTGGCGTGCTTCCGCCGCCAACCGCGACTACATCGTCGCGTTCACACCCGATCTCGCTCGCGAATTCGGCGCCGATTCCGACGCTGTGCGCTGGGCGCACAATGCGCAGCAAGGCATCAGCGCCGCTATCGAACACGGGGACGCGTTCTGGCGCGATCGCGACGCCGGAGATACGCGGCCGATCGCGGCTAGCGGCGGTTACACGCACGAGCGGCCGACCACAGGCGCGCCGCCGATCCCGGCGCGCGTGTACGTTCTTTCGAACGGCACATGCGTCAGCGCTTGTTTGGATTTCGCTGACATCGTGCTGCACATTCCCGGCGTGAAGCTGGTCGGGGCGGATACCGAAGGCGATGGCCTGCTCATGGAGGTGCGTGACGCGACTTTGCCGTCCGGGCTTGTCAGCGTTTCACTGCCGATGAAAGTGTATCGAGGGCGCGGCCGCGGGTCGCTGGAGGCCTATCACGCTGACGTCACCTATAACGGCGAATGGACCGACGCGGCGGTTCGCGCCTGGGTCATGGGACTGATTTCAGCGCAATAGTCGCGTTGCGCCGGGAGGCGCGGGGGGCTAGACCCGCGCCTTATTTTCCTGATTCCCGGAGCACCCATGGCCCGCGCAAAGATCGCCCTTATCGGTTCTGGCATGATCGGCGGCACGCTCGCCCACATCGCTGCCCGCGAAGAACTCGGCGACGTGATCCTGTTCGACGTTGTCGAAGGTGTGCCGCAGGGCAAGGCGCTCGATATCGCTGAAGCCTCGCCGGTGTTCGGCAAGGACAGCGCGCTGAAGGGCGCCAATGACTATGCCGGCATCGCCGGCGCCGACGTCTGCATCGTCACCGCTGGCGTGCCGCGCAAGCCCGGCATGAGCCGCGACGATCTCCTCGGCATCAATTTGAAGGTGATGAAGGCGGTGGGCGAGGGCATCGCTCAGCACGCACCCAACGCCTTCGTCATTGTCGTCACCAATCCGCTCGACGCGATGGTTTGGGCGTTTCGGCAATTCTCGAAACTGCCGCACAACAAGGTCGTCGGCATGGCCGGCGTTTTGGATAGCGCACGCTTCCGTTATTTCCTCGCCGAAGAATTCAACGTCTCGGTCGAAGACGTCACCGCTTTTGTCATGGGCGGCCACGGCGACACCATGGTGCCGCTGACGCGCTACTCCACCGTCGCCGGCATCGCTGTGCCCGACCTGGTGAAGATGGGTTGGACCACACAAGAGAAGCTCGACAAGATCGTGCAGCGCACACGCGATGGCGGCGCCGAAATTGTCGGCCTGCTGAAGACGGGTTCGGCTTTCTACGCGCCGGCGGAGAGCGCCATCCAAATGGCGAAGAGCTACCTACGCGATAAGCGCCGCCTGTTGCCGTGCGCCGCCAATCTGAAGGGCGAGTACGGCCTGAACGACATCTACGTCGGTGTGCCGTGCATCATTGGCAAAAACGGCGTGGAGAAAGTGGTCGAGGTCGAACTGGGCGCCGGCGAACGCGCCATGTTCGATCACAGCGTCAACGCCGTGAAGGGCTTGGTCGACGCATGCAAGGGCAT
>DASZWS010000269.1:0-15211 GCA_035546515.1 Vitreimonas sp.
CTCCGGCAGCGTTTCGCCGGAGCCGAAATGCACGTCGCGGGCAATGAAGTCCGCCTCGGTGGGTTGCCATTGTTGCGGTGGCGGCGCCGCTGTCTGCGCCACAGCGGATACAGCCAGCGAAAAGAGCGCGAGGGCGGCCAGAGTGGTGCGGATCATACGACGCCGATAGCCCCGCGCCGCGCGGTTGCCAACTAGATCACGAGAACATCCGCAATTCTCGCAGCTGCGAAGGCAGGCCTACTCCGCCGCGGTCGCCGTCGGCAGCTTGTAGTCCTTGAACATCTCTCTGAGCGCCAGCTTGTTGATCTTGCCGGTGGCGCCGAGCGGAATTTTTTCCACGAACACCACATCGTCCGGCGTCCACCATTTGGCGATCTTGCCTTGCAGCGCACCGAGCATTTGTTCCCGCGTGGGGTTCGCGCCTGCTTTCGGCTCGATCACCAACAGTGGCCGCTCATCCCATTTAGGGTGATAGACGCCAATGACCGCAGCGCACGCGACGCCTGGCGCGCCGACCGCGATGTTTTCTATGTCGATGGAGGAAATCCACTCGCCGCCGGATTTGATGACGTCCTTGGCGCGATCGGTGATCTGCATGATGCCGAGCTGATCAATGGTGGCGACGTCGCCGGTGTCAAAGAAGCCGCACGGCTCGAGACATTCGCCCTTCTCGTTTTTTGCGCCGGCGTTCTTGAAATAAGCGCGCGCGACCGCCGGCCCGCGCACCATGAGACGGCCAAACGTAGCGCCATCGTGTGGTTGCAGCTTGCCTTTGTCGTCAGTGATTTTCAGCTCCACGCCGAACGGCGTACGGCCCTGCTTCAGCTTCACTTTTATGCGTTCGTCGTGACTGAGCTTCGCATGCTCCGGGAGCGGCTTGCTCAAGGTTCCAAGCGGGCTGGTTTCGGTCATGCCCCAAGCGTGGACGACCTCGACGCCGTAGTCCTCCTCGTATGCGCGCAGCACCGCTTCCGGGATTGCCGAACCGCCCACCGCCACGCGCTTCAACGACGAAAGCTTCAAGTTATGCTCACGCATGTAGCCGAGCAGCATGATTTGCACAGTCGGCACCGCGCAGCTGAAGGTGACCTGCTCGGTTTCCATCAACTCGTAGATGCTGGCGCCGTCGAGCTTCGGCCCTGGCATCACCAGCTTGGCGCCAACCATCGGCGCCACGAAGGTGACCGCCCAGGCGTTGGCGTGAAACATCGGTGCGATTGGCAGCATGCAATCATTAGCGCCAACGCCGAACACGTCGGTCTGGTTGGCCATCATCGCATGCACGACGTTGGAGCGGTGCGAGTAGAGCACGCCTTTGGGGTCGCCCGTCGTGCCGGAGGTGTAGCAGAGGCCGCAGGCGGTGTGCTCATCGAAGCCGCCCCACGACGCTTCGGTGGACTGGCCGGCGATAAAGTCAGAATAGCTCACGATACCCGGCACTTTGCTTTGCTCGGGATCGCCGCTCAGCATGACGAAATGCTTCACCGTCGGAATCTTGGCGGCGATGCTTTCGACAATAGGCAGGAACGTGACGTCGAAAAAGAGGATCTTGTCTTCGGCGTGATTGATGATCCAGGCAATTTGCTCGGGAAACAGCCGCGGGTTCACCGTGTGCAGCACCGCGCCCATGCATGACGCGCCGTACCAGACCTCCATATGCCGGTCGGTGGTCCAAGCGAGCGTGGCGACGCGGTCGCCCAGGCCAATGCCGCGCGCCTTCAGCGCATTGGTGGCGCGTTTGGCGTTGTCATAAATGACGCCGTAGCTGCTGCGCGTGATGGGGCCATCGACACTGCGGGTGACCACCTCCCGCTGCGGGAAGTTCGCCTTTGCATGGTCGAGGATCTTGTCGACCGTCAGCGCCCAATCCTGCATCAAGCCGAACATCGTCATCGCCTCCCAGCCCCATCTGCAGCGGGGCGAAGGGGCAATGTTAGCGTGCTGCGCTGCAACGGCAACGGTTAGGGGTAGAGCCGGTGCTTGGCCCAGGGCTCGGTGGCGGCTGTGCGCACGAACACGAGACGGTCATGCAGACGGAAGGGCCGGTCGCGCCAGAACTCGATGCTGAGCGGAACCACGCGCCAGCCGCGCCAATATGGCGGGCGCGGCACCTCGCCTAACCCGTATTTCACCGCGTACTCCGCGATACGCTTTTCCAACGCGATGCGATCCTCAAGCGGGCGCGATTGCGCGCTGGCCCAGGCGCCGATGCGCGCCCCGCGGTCGCGGCTTTTGAAATAGGCGTCGGCCTCTGCGTCGCTCACCGCTTCCACCGCGCCGCGCACGCGCACCTGCCGGCGCAGCGATTTCCAGTGGAAGCAGAGCGCCGCGTGCGGGTTGGCTTCAAGTTCCCTGCCCTTGGCGCTTTCGGCGTTCGAGTAGAATACGAACCCGGCGGCATCGAAGCTCTTCAACAGCACCATGCGCACGTCGGGATATCCATCCTCGTCGGCGGTGGCCAGCGCCATGCCGTTGGGATCATTCGGCTCCTTCTCCTTGGCCTCCTTGAACCAACGCTCGAACAGCGCAAACGGCTCGTTCTCGGCAAACAGCGCGGCGTCGTCCGGCGGCGGCTGCGCCGACGGATCGTATCTGGGTGAAGGCGGGATAAGGTCGTCGCCTGACAAGGAATCGTACTCCCGTTAACGTTCGCTCCGATATAAGCAATCGTAAGCTCATGTCCCACAACACGTTTGGCCACCTCTTCCGCGTCACCACCTGGGGCGAAAGCCATGGGCCGGGCATTGGCTGCGTGGTCGATGGGTGCCCACCGGGAATTCCGCTCACGGAGAGCGACGTGCAGCACTGGCTTGATCGCCGCCGCCCCGGCACGAGCCGGTTCGTCACGCAACGGCGTGAGCCGGATCAAGTAAAGATCATGTCGGGCGTATTCGGCGACGACCGCAGCGAGCGGCAAGTCACCACCGGTACGCCCATTTCGCTGGTGATCGAAAATGTCGATCAGCGGGGCAAGGACTACGACGACATTCGCGATCTCTATCGGCCTGGCCATGCCGACTATGTCTATGACGCCAAGTATGGGCTGCGCGACTATCGCGGCGGCGGGCGCTCTTCGGCGCGCGAGACCGCGGCGCGCGTCGCTGCGGGCGCTGTAGCGCGGCGTGTGTTGGGCGACGACATCCAGATTCGCGCCGCGTTGGTGCAGATCGGCAAGATCGGCATTGATCGTGCCCGCTGGGATTGGAACGAGGTTGAAAACAACCCATTTTGGTCCCCCGACGCGCAGGCCGCCAAACAATGGGAGGCGCTGCTGGACGAGGCGCGCAAGAATGGCAACTCCGTCGGCGCGATCATCGAGGTGGAGGCGACGGGTGTGCCGGCCGGTTGGGGCGCACCGATTTATGGTAAGCTCGACGCCGAGATCGCCGGCGCGCTGATGAGCATCAACGCGGTGAAGGGCGTGGAAATCGGCGCTGGCTTCGGCGCGGCGTCGCTGACCGGCGTTGAGAACGCCGACGAGATGCGCGCCGGCAATGATGGCGCACCGGTGTTTTTGTCCAACCATGCAGGCGGCATCCTGGGCGGCATTTCCACGGGGCAGACCATCGTGGCGCGGCTGGCGATCAAGCCGACCTCCTCAATCACGACGCCGCGCCGCACGATCGATCGCAACGGCCAGGAAGCCGACATCGTCACCAAGGGCCGCCACGACCCGTGCGTTGGCATTCGCGGCGCACCGGTGGCGGAAGCGATGCTCGCGTGCGTGCTGGCGGACGCCAAGCTGCGTCACCGCGCCCAGACCGGGCGCTAGCTCACGCCGGTGCGCCGGGCGGCTCCGCTGGCGGATTGACGTGCACCGGCGCTGCTGGCGTCGGCCGCGCTGTTTGTGCGGCAGGGCTGAAGACGCCGCCCTTCACCTGCGCGACGATGTAGCTGGCGATCACCTCGGCGGTCTCGGGCTGATCGAAATAGGTGGTGTGGATGAGGCTGTCCCAGGTCATCGCATCCGTCGTCAGCGTCGTGAGCGAGCCACTTGAATCGCCGCCAACAGAAAACAGCGCCCAGCGATATTTGTCGATGAGCCTGTCGGCGGCGATGTTGGCGCTAGCTTGCATGCGCGCGGCGACATCGCCACTCAGCACGTGGGAGATCGTGTTGTGCGTATGCGATGTGGTCGAAACGCCGTACAGGACTTGATCGCCGTCTCGGCCGTAGGCCACGCCGCGCAGCACGCCGCCGACGAATCTGTTCATCGGCGGACGCATGCCAAACTCGCTGACACCGCCGATGAGGAAGCGATAAATGACGTAGGCGACGAAGAAGAACACCGGCGCGAACAGCAAGCCGAGGATGGTGACGGCGATGATGTTGCCCGCGTTCACCGCCTCAATCTCGCCGGTCACCGGGTCGACGGTACTGATGTGAAAATAGTCACCTAGGTTCAGACCATAGATGACGGGGTTGGCGAGGCAGAGCACGATGACCGCCAACACGCCCCAGCCTACGGCAGCCGAACGCGAACCGCGAAACAGTGCGCCGCGCGGAAACGCCTCGATCGGCAGCTCCTCGACGCGCTGCAGAAACGAAATCGCCTCATCATTCTCGTGCCAGATCGAGAACACCGACTCGCGCGTACGACCGCCGGTGCGCGGGCGCAGCAGCCGGCGAATACCTTGGCGCGACATGCTCAGCATGAACCAAACGCAGGGACCCACAAAACCCACATAGATGAGCCAGGCGATGAACATGCCTGCTTGTTGTTCGTGCGTCGTCAGCACGTAGTAGAGCGAAATAAGTGCAGTGATGGGAAACGCGACGGCGCTGCCCCAGGCGACGATGAGAAAGATGATGCCCGCGAGCATCTGCAGAAAGCCAGTGCGGATGTTGAAGAAGGGCGTGCCCACCGTGGTGAGGCTATCGAGGCGCTCATTCTTCCGCCCGCCACGCAGGCCCCACTTCAGCAGCACCGCCGCATCGTTGGCGACATTGCCGCCATGGCTGTGACCAATCACGTGTACGCCAGAATAGCGATTGAACAGTTTGCGGATACGCGACGCGAGCTTGTTGGCGCCGCGCTCGCGCTCCCATGCGCTGTTCGCGCCCGACCAAAGATGCGGGATAATATCAGCCTCGATGCCTTGGGCGGCGAGGCGGCTCTTTACGTCATTGGTGAATCTGGAACCGCACTGGAACCATTTGTCTCCGTTCGGGCCGGAGGCCGTGTCGCCGGTGCCGTGCACCGTGACGATCGCGATCTTGTCCGCATCCTGCGACATTTGTCCCCTCGCTCGTAAAAGCTACGACGTTTGCGGAACCCGGGGCAACCGCATGCAGCGCGGCTGGAACCGATTTTTCCCGGTCTCGTTTCCTCGCCGAGAAGCCACTCTGGGTCATGGAAATGCTGGAAGATCGCCCCGTCCTGCGTGAGCGCGTATTGGCCGCAACCGCAATTTCCGCCGTGCTCATCGGCGGCGGAATGGCGATGAACTCGATCATCACCGGCGGTTGGCAATGGGGCGTAGCGTCAGCTTCGGAGCATCAGCTTTACTACGACGACGTGAACCAGCAATGGAGCGAGCCCGCGCCGTCCGTGCCTGTGGCGCAACCGGTCGCGCTGGCGACGACAGCCACAACCACCGGCGCTGACACGGATACCCCAGCAGCTGTGCAAACGGCCGTCGATACGCGCAGGTTGGACGGCGCATCCGCCACCGTGTCGCTCACATCTTACGCGCCGCCGCAACCGGCGGCCGATGCCACGCAGCCTCTCGCCGACAGCGAAGCCGCTTCAAAAGCGCGTTACGACCAGCTCGAAGCCGACATTCGCCAAGCCGATCCGCAGCAGAACTACGTGCAGAACGTCACCACCGACGACAGCGCCCCCAATCCTAGACGCGGCGAAAACGCATCACCTTGGTGAGAAACGCCAGCTCCGTTTGTTCGAGTTTGAAACCGGCTTCTGCAAACAGCGCCACGAAATCCTCGTTCAGGTACGAACCAAAATACGGCTCGTGGAAGCCGACGGGGAAATATTCGAGCATTCGTTCGAGATCGCCGGCGTCGCCCGTTTGAATTGAATCGGCCAACACGAACGTTCCGCCCGGCTTCACAATACGAGCGATCTCGGTAATGGCGTCGCGCCGCACCCGTGGCGGCAATTCATGAAAGAGATAAACGCACGTGGCGGAGTCGAATGTCGCGTCATCGAACGGCGCCTGTTCAATCGCGCCGTTGACAATCTCCACCTGCCGCCAATCAGCCAAGCGCGTGCGCGCTTCTTCACAATATGCAGGCGACAAATCCAGCCCCGTCGCCGGCAAGCGCGGAAACGCCGACAGGATCTGCTTCAGGAAGCTGCCATTGCCGCAGGCGATGTCGAGATGTTTGACCTTGCGCTGATCGCGGCCGCGAATGCCGCGGGCGAGTGAGCCGAGCGCGATGCGGCGCATTGCATCCGCCGCGCCGCCGAACAGGATTTCCACCTGCGTATCGTAGAGCTTGGCGCTCTCCTCGGTCAGCCAACCGCCGGACTGGTAGTGAAAGTTCTGCAGGTAGTAGGCCGGGAATTGGTTGCCTTGCGCCTGATGGCGAACTTCGTCGCCTTCCCGTTCGAGGCGACGCGCGTCAACATCCGGCAGATCGCGGAAGAAGCGCGCTGAGTTGCGGAGCGTCGAAAGCGCGCGATCAACGCGCACATCATCTGGCGCGGGATAAAGGCCCGCTTCGATGTTGGCGCGGTCCTTGGCGAAGACGTCAAAGAATGCAGCACGAATGCGCTGGGTGTCGCCCTGCGGCGCCTGCGGCTTGAACTTGGGTTCACCTGGCCGATCAAACGGACCCGAAATCCGCCGCGCCAGCAGGTATTGGCTCATATACCACGCCACGCGCGCGCCTTGCGCGGCGGCGTAGCGGGCCCGGCCAATGTCACGGCGGAGTGGCATGGGGGCAATGTAGCGGGCCCGCGCCGGCGTCGCCACCTGGGCAAACCGTCGCTCACATCAGTTTCCGGCGGCCTTGTCGCCACGCGATGGCTTGAACATGCCGCTGGATCAAAGTGAGATGTGCGGCGGAGCAAGAAGCCATGAGTGAAAATCAGGAAGTTCTCTACGAAGTCGTGGACTCACACATTGCAGTCGTGACGCTGAACCGGCCAGAGGTGCGCAACGCGGTGAACGGCGCGCTGGCCAACGGGCTCGACGCAGCGGTGAAGCGCGCCGAGGCCGATCCGGCGATCCGCGTGGTGCTGCTCACCTCTTCGCAGGACAAAGTGTTTTGCGCCGGCGCCGATCTTTCGGAAATCTCCAAGGGCCGCGGCGCGACGCTCTCCACCAAGGACGGCGGTTTTGCCGGCTTCTGCGAAGCGCCGAAAGTGAAGCCGTGGATCGCCGTGGTGGAAGGCGTCGCCTTCGCGGGCGGCTGCGAGATCGTGCTGGCGTGCGACATGGTGGTGACGTCGACCAACGGGAAATTCGGCTTGCCAGAAGTGAAGCGCGGCTTGTTTGCGGGTGCAGCCGGCGTTTACCGCCTGCCGCGGCGCTTGCCGCGCAATATTGGTCTAGAACTGGTGGCGACGGGTGAAGGCCTGGATGCGGAGCGTGCCTACGCGATGGGCTTCGCCAACCGGCTGACACAACCTGGCGGCTGCATGGCCGCAGCGCTCGAACTCGCCAAGACCATCTCCGCCAACGCGCCCATGTCAGTGCGCGAAAGCCTCGCGATCGCGCGCCAGTGCCAGGATTTGACGGAGGAAGAACTGCGCCCGATCGCGCGCGCGGCGTCGGGCCGCGTGTTCTCCAGCGACGATGCAAAGGAAGGCCCGGTGGCGTTTCTGCAAAAGCGCGCGCCAGTTTGGAAGAATAGCTGAGTTTGTCGCGTCGTGCTGCGCCGATTGGGGGGAGTTCGGGGCCGCACTACGACCGCTGGATCACCGAGCAATGAATGTTCACTTTCGGCGAGGATCAGCCTCTCTTCATTTAGTTGGCCAGCGGCTGACCTTGTGCGATGTCGTCGTCGTTCGGAGTGACGACGTGGACCTTGATAGTCTGTCGGATCGAGAGCGCTTGGTCTTGGGATTGCGTTTCCGATTGAAACACATCCGGTTGGCGATCTCAGACGTGGAGGCCGGTCGAACGCCGGAGGGCTTCGATTTCTGTGCGGGTCAATCTCAAGCAGCCATGCTCGCTGAGCTGAGAAGGCTTGAACACGATGTAAAGAGCATGCTTCGCGACAATGGGACTTCCGAACATGGGGTGAGCAACTAACATCCGGAGTTGTTGAATCGCGACTCCGGCGAAACGCGGTCGCTACCTCGTACTGCGCTTCTTCCTCAACTTTGCTGGCGGCGCTTCCAGCGGTATGGGCCATTTAGTGATGCGTTTCATCAGGCCTTGCATTTTGAGGCGGCCCTCGGGGCGGGTCTTGCCGCGGACCGAGGCTTTGGCGGCGTGCACCGTTTCCGGGTCGCCGCTGATGAGCGGGTGCCACCAGTAAAGGTCCTTGCCTTCCGACACGAGGCGATATGCACAGGTGCGCGGCAGCCAATCCAGCGTCGGCACGTTCTTCGGCGTCAGCTTCACGCAATCGGGCACGTATTGTTTGCGGTTGGCGTAATCGCTGCAGCCGCAGGCTTTGCTGTCGAACAGTTTGCAGGAGACGTCGGTGAGATAAAGTTCGCCCGTGTCGGCGTCTTCGAGGCTGATGACGCAGCATTTGCCGCAATTGTCGCAAAGCCGCTCCCATTCGCGTTCGTTCATTTGCGCCAGTGTTTTCTTGCGCCAATAGCCATCTTCAAGCGGCGCATCGTCGGTGGCGGTGCGTTTGCGGCGTGAGTTTTGATAGTCGAGCAGCGTCGTTTTGCCGACGTCCACCGCAGACTTTCGCACGCGACTCATCGTTCCAACGCCCCGACCACTTCAATGTGCGGGCTCCAGCGGAATTGATCAACGGGCGTGATGCGGGT
Source organism: Vitreimonas sp. (assembly GCA_035546515.1). Lineage (GTDB taxonomy): Bacteria > Pseudomonadota > Alphaproteobacteria > Caulobacterales > Aquidulcibacteraceae > Vitreimonas. The sequence continues at coordinate 8,921 of DASZWS010000269.1, forward strand.
GACGTGGAAGCCGTGGTCGACAAGGATTTTCAAATCGCGCGCAAAACTGGCGGGATCGCAGGAGACGTAGGCGAGCTTGCGGATGGGCGCCTTGGCGATCTGCTCGGCTTGCAGGCGCGCGCCCGAGCGCGGCGGATCGATGACGGCGCCGTCGAACTTCTTCATCTCAAGATTGGAGAGCGGCGTGCGCAAGAGATCGCGGCGCAATGTCGTCACCTGCTGCAACGCGCCGCCCGCGCCATCTGCGGCTTTCTTGAGCGCGGCCAGCATCTCAGCATCGGACTCCGCAGCCGTCACCTCAGCTTGCTCGGCAAGCCTGAGCGCGAAGGTGCCGATGCCGGAGAAGAGATCGACGATGCGCGCCGCGCCTTTGAGCGCATCGAGCGTAAGCCGCGCCAAGGTCTCCTCGCCAAGCGCGGTCGGCTGCAGAAACGCGCCGGGTGGCGGCGCCACCAAAGCACGCCCCATGCGCAAAAGCGGCTTCTTGCGTTCGACCAACGGTTCGCCATCAATCGACAAACGCGCCAAGCCGAGCGTTTCGACCTCGCGCGTCAGCGCTTCGCGTTCCGCCAAGCTCAGCGCATCGGCACGGCCGGCGCCCTTCACCGCGACATCCACGCCGGCTTCACTCAGCAAACACTGCAGCGTGAGCTCTCCGCGTTGTGGCAAGAGACGCGCGGCCAGCGGCGTTAGCGTCAGCGCAACGCGCTCCAATTCCGGTGCGAGCACCGGGCATTGCGCGATCGGCGTCAGCGCCGCCCCGCCGCGCTCGACAAAGCCAACCCGCACTTTTCCCCGTTCGCGCGCGACGTGGAAGGCTGCACGCCGCCGCCCGGCGCCCCAAGCCGCGATGGTCTCATCCACCACGGCCCCGCCCAACCCGCGCCGCGCCAGCGCCTCGACCACCTGCGCGCGCTTCCACGCGAGGTACGGCCGCTCCTGCCAGTGCTGCAGCTGGCAGCCGCCGCAACGGCCAAAGTGCTGACAAACCGGCGCCTGGCGCTCCGAACTTGCGGACAAAATCTCAGAGATTTCGCCCCGATGACCGGTCAGGCGGGCCCGCACCTGCTCGCCGGGCAAGGCGAAGGGAACGTAAAGGGGGCCGTCAGCGGCTTCGACAATAGCGTCGCCCCGCGCCCCAATTACGCCAATTTCCAGTGTTTTCTCAATAACTTCCACGTCACGGGCGGCGGCGGCCGTGTGCCGCCCGTCGCTCCGGGTAGGTCTATTTTGGCGCTTCATGCGGCGTTCAGGCTGACTTTGCTTATCTCCACGCCGACAGACAGGAGCACATCATGCGTGGTCAAGCTTTCATCGCGGCGTCGGTGTTCGCACTCATGGCGATCGCGCAACCCGCGAGCGCCCAACAATACCGCAGCTACGGCGATGCGTATGCAGCGCAAACCCAGCAATGCCAGCAAACCCAAAATGGCCGCACCGTTGGCGGCGCGCTGATCGGCGCAGGCGCCGGCGCAGTGATCGGCAGCCATGCCGGCGCACGCGGCCACCGCAGCGACGGTGGCCTCCTGGGCGCGGCGCTGGGCGCGGTGCTCGGTGGCGCGATCGGCAACAGCTCGGCGCGCAATTCGGTTGCGTGCAACGCACAGGTCCAAGGCAGCTACGATCCATATTATGGTCAAGCCGACAGCCGCTATCCGGACCAATATCAGGGCAGCCCCTATCCCGGTGACGACGGCTACTACCAGGGCGATGACAACGGCTATTACGGCGACGACCGCCGCGACTGCCGCATGGGCCGCGAAACTTTCCGCGATCCCAACGGCCGCGAGTATTCGCAAAATGTCATGATGTGCCGCGGCAGCGACGGCGTGTGGCGCCCGGACCGCTAAGCACACCGCAAAGTTTACCCTCGTACCAACTCAACGCCCCGGTTCACGCCGGGGCGTTTTTCTATCGTCGGAAGTGCGCGAGCATTTCGAGATTGCCGTCGCCACCGCGAATGGGTGAATCGACGGCGGCGACGAAGCGGAACCCTTCGCATCCATTCAGCGCAGCGATGGCGCGCTCTGCGGCGGTGCGGGCGACGCCTTCGTCCAACACGCTGCCGTGGCCGGGCCCAGCTTCGAACTGTGGTTTGATCAGGACGATCAGATCGGCGTGCGCAGCCGCAAGCGAGAGCGGCGCGGCGAGAACTTTGGCGGCGCCGATGAAACTCGCGTCGCAAACGACCAGAGTTGGGGCTTCGGGAATTTGGCTGCGGGTGAGCGCACGCGCATCGGTGTTTTCGAGACTGACGACGCGCGGCTCGCTACGCAGCGAGGCGTGCAGCTGCGCTGAGCCCACATCGACAGCATACACCCGCGCTGCCCCGCGATTCAGAAGCACCTGCGTGAAGCCGCCTGTGGATGCGCCCACGTCGAGGCAGATGCGGTTCGACGGGTCGACATCAAACGCGTCAAGCGCGTGCGCGAGTTTCACACCGCCGCGCGAGACCCAAGGATGTGGGGCCGCAAAATCGATCTCGGCGTTTTCGGCAATCAGTTCGGATGGCTTTCCAACCACACCGCCATCAGCCTTGACGCCGCCGGCTTCTATGGCCGCGCGCGCCTTGGCGCGGCTTTCAGCAAAGCCGCGCTCAACCAAGAGCACATCAGCGCGTTTGCGCGTCACAATCCTCTCCTAGCGGCGCCGCTTTACACTTGCTTCGCGGCTCTGCTCCCGCGAAAACTTGGTGCAAACATAAGGGGGAGACGCATGCATGACCACGCTTCACGCCGCGCGATTTTGGGCGCTGGCGCAGCCTTGGCCGGAGCAGCCGTGAGTGGCTGCGAAACGACTGCAGCCGGCGCTCCCTCCGACGCGCTGGGCGACTCCGACGCCACTGGCGTGGCGGCACGCATTCGCGGTGGCGAAATCACCGCGTCCGAAGCGTTGGAAGCGGCGATTGCGCGCGTCGAGCGCGTCAACCCGCAACTCAATTTCATGGCGTCCAAATGCTACGAATACGGGCGCGACCGCGCCAAGCAAACGCTCACCGGCCCATTCGCCGGCGTGCCGACGCTGATCAAAGACTTGCAGGACGTCAAAGGCCTGCCGACAGGATATGGCAGCCGGGCCTTCGCGCACAACGTCGCGACCGAACAGGCGCCATACATGGATGCGGTGCTGGCGTCGGGGGTCGTTCCCTTCGGCAAATCTACAACGCCTGAATTCGGGCTCACGGCGACGACAGAGTCCGAAGCGACAGGCGCGACACACAATCCGTGGGACCTGACGCGCTCCAGCGGCGGCTCTTCCGGCGGCTCCGCGGCCGCCGTGGCCGCGCGCGCGGTGCCGATCGCATCGGCGAGCGACGGCGGCGGCTCCGTGCGCATTCCTGCGTCATGCTGCGGTCTGTTCGGCTTGAAAGTGTCGCGCGCGCGGCATTTGCCGATTGACGTCGAGAGTGGCCTGCAAATTTCCGTTCCCGGCTGCGAAAGCCGTAGTGTGCGCGATACCGCCGCGTGGCTGGCCGCGACCGAGCAAACCGGCGCCAGCGCTGCATACCCGCCTGTGGGTCTGGTGACCGGCGCCAATCGCCAGCGTTTGCGCATCGCGCTCGCAATCAAAGATTTGCGCGGACACGATCCCGATCCGGAAGTGCGCGCGGCGATCGAGGATGTGGCGCAGCTCTGCCGTTCGCTTGGACACGAGGTGACAGAAGCGTCGCCGCAGATCGACGGCGAGCAGTTCATCCAGGATTTTATCTTGCTGTGGGCCGCCGGCGCCGCCGAAGTTGTGCAGCTCGTGCAACGCAATGCAGGCAACACGCCGCTCGACCAGTTGCTTGAACGCCTCACGCTCGATCTGGCGCAGCACTATGCGTCCCAGGGCGAAGCCAAGTTGGGCGAAGCAATCGGGCGCCTGCGCGGGGTCGAGGCCGCATACGCGCAATTCTTCGCGGGCGATCACGACGTGATGCTGACGCCGGTGCTGGCCTCGCCGCCCGTCGCGCTGGGCCAGATCGCACCGTCGTTGGGGATGGAAGTCGGCTTCGCCCGCGTGCTCGACTACGTGACGTACACGCCGCTGCAAAATGTCTCAGGCGGACCAGCGATGAGCGTGCCGCTGTCCTGGTCGCATGGCGGACTGCCGATCGGGTCGCATTTCTCCTCGGCCAAGGGCGAAGAGCGCAAACTGTTGGAACTCGCGTACGAACTGGAACATGCGCGGCCTTGGGCGCGGCGAAAACCGGTTGTGAACGCCGCCTGAATCATGGTTCCACACTTGCGCCGTCATTTCAGGCTACCCGGCGCAGATGATCTCTTGGCGTTTTCCGCTCGCGTTTTTCACCGCCCTCAGCCTGGGCGGGACCGCAGCTGCGCAAGTTGATGTGGAGCCAACGCCGCAAGCCCAGTCGGACAATGAAAACTGGTATCACGGGCAGCTATTGGATTTGTCCGAAGTTCTCGGCGGGACGCATTATCTAGCGACGCTGTGCAGCGGCCAAGGCGACCAACGCTGGCGCGACGCGATGCGCTCGGTGATCCAGCGCGCGCCGCAATACAGCGACGAATTGGTGGAAGCGTTCAACCGCGGCTACGGCATGCAGCAATCACGCTTTCCGGATTGTGATCAAAGCGCACAGCAAATGACCACCGAGTTGCGCGCCCGCGGGCTGCGCATCTCGCAGGCCCTGGCCGCGCGCCATACGAATTAGCGCGAGCGTGCGCATCAGCGTTTCGCCCAAACCTTTTCAAGCCATCCGCGATCGGGCGCGTCCTTCTCCGCGACGCCGGCCCGGGCGAGGAAAAGGTGACGTACAATCTCGGCTTGGCTTTCAATATTGTAGTCCCGCAGACGCGCGCCAGGTTTCGGCGTGTAGCGATAGGCGCCATTACCGAGCGCACCGAGCTTGGCGCCCGCGAGCACAACGCCGTGCGCAGCCTGCCAACAATGCGCCAGTTCGTGGATGAACCAGGCCTGCTCGGCCGCATCGACATCGGCAAAGTCGCGCGGCGCCTTCCAGCGCGAGAAGACGATCGTGCGGCCAAGCGGCACCATGGCGCTGAAGCCGGCATATGGCGCTTGCACAATGGCGATGCGCGGCCAGGCGATCTCGTCGGCGAACACCGTCGTTCCCAGCGCGCACTCGCCGGGACTCAAGCGACGGCGCTGGAAGCTCTGCATGCGTGTTATCGGGCGCATAGGCGCCACACTAGCGCGAAGATGCGTCAGCGCGCGGGACATTTCAGTTAGGTTCGCCTAAAGACCGGCCATGGCCGCGTCCTTCGAAATCCTCATTGCCCGGATCGAAACGCTCGACGTGGACGCCGTCGTGAACGCAGCGAACAAGGAGCTGATGCCGGGCACCGGCGTCGATGGCGCCATCCGCGCGGCGGCGGGAGCGGAACTTACACAGCTGACGAACACGCTAGCGCCCTTGGAAGACGGCGAAGCGCGGCTGACGCCCGGGTTCAATCTGAGCGCGCGCCACATCATCCACACCGCGGCGCCGATCTGGACCACTCCCGGCGAAAAAGGCGCGAAGGTGGCGGGCCTTGCGGCTTGCTACCAAGCGTGCATTGCGGCGGCAGGCAAAGAGAGCCTCGGCTCGATCGCTTTCCCCTGCCTCGGCACCGGCAATTTCGGCTGGCCACGCGATTTCGCTTGCGCCATCGCCGTGGCGGCGTGTGAGGAAGCACTGCCACAAGCGCCGAGCATCACGCGCGTCGTGTTCTGTTGTTTCACGGAAGCGGACGCGACGCCGTATCGCGCGGCGTTGGCTTAGGTCGCGGGCAACGCTTCCAGAAAGCGCATCGGCGCGCCGGCGCTGGGCGTGACCAGTTCGCCGTCTTTCATCACCACCATGCCGCGGATGAGCGTCGCCATTGGCCAGCCTTTGGCTTCGAAACCGTCGAACGGCGTCCAGCCGCAGCGCGTGGCTTGATCGGCGGCACGGATAGTGCGGCGCGCTTTCAGATCAACAAGCGTCAGATCGCAATCATAGCCCAGCGCGATGCGGCCCTTGTTGGCGATGCCGAAAATGCGGTTGGGGCCATGGCTCGAGAGATCGACGAAGCGCGCCAAGCTGAGACGCCCTTCATTCACGTGCGTGAGCATCACCGGCACCAATGTCTGTACGCCCGGCATGCCAGACGGAGATTTCGGATACGGCTGCGCCTTCTCCTCCTTAGTGTGCGGTGCGTGATCGGTGCCGATGACGTCGACGACACCCTGGCTGATGCCCAAATCCCAAAGCGCCGCGCGATCCTTGGCGTACCGGATCGGCGGGTTCATCTGCGCAAAACCTTTAAGGCGCTCGTACACGCCTGGGCCCTCAAAGGTGAG
>DASZWS010000270.1:0-4702 GCA_035546515.1 Vitreimonas sp.
AGGGCAGTGATGGCGATAGCGACCGGCGCAGCCAACCGCTTCGCCCATTTCACCCAGCCGGCCAGCGCGCCGCTCCGGCTCACCGCAACATCCACCGCCAGCGCCGCAGCGCAAGCGAGCGCCGGATAAACGCACTCTGGCCAATTGCCCTGCACACGCTCATGCAGCGCGTGCCAAAGAAAATAGATGTAAACTGGCGCGATCTGAAACAGCAGCAGCGCCCAGGCTGCGCGCAACTCCTTGCCGCGCGCACCCCAATAGAGGCCGATGCATGCGAGCAAGAAAACCGATGGTGTCGCCAAGCCGATCTGCGAACCAATGAGTTCGAAAACATAACGCACCGACCATTGGTGCACGGCCATGCGGCTACTCTGATAGACAGCCGAAGCCCAATGGTGTTCGGCGTTCCACCACACGAGCGGTGCAAACAGAGCCATTGCGATAAGCGCGCCAAGGTACGGCCACGGCCTCAGCATCCACCGGCGCATGCTGGGAACGGCCACAACCCACAGCGCAGCGCCGATGCCCAAGAACGCTGTTGTGTACTTGGCGTTCATGCCAAGCCCGATGAGCGCGCCGATCACAAGCCACCACACACCCGCTTGCGTGCGATGCAGTTTCGCCAACGCGAACAGCAGCAGCGCGCTCGTCAGCACCACCATCGAATCCGAGGTGGCGAGGATCGAGCCGATGCTCATCGCCATGGTGAGATTGAACATGAGCGCTGCGGTGGCGCCGGCGCGTTCACTCGAGAACAGCAACGCTGCGGCGCGCCACACCGCCCAGCTCGCGGGCAATGCCGACAACACCGCGAAAAGCCGGACACCCAGCGCCGTGTCGCCGAGGATGGTGGTTCCTATGCGAACGAAGAACGGGTTTAGCACCGGGTGATCGAGGTAACCCGCCGCCAGGTGTCCGGAGTATCGCCAGTAAAGCAGCTCGTCGAAGTTGAGCGGCCAATTGGCGGCAACGTAGAGCCGGACCGCTACGAACAGTGCGATGGCGGCGATGACTAGCCGCTCGTACCGCAACTTGGGCGCAGCGACGCCAACGGACGACGCGCCGGCGGCGCGCGTGCGCTCGCTTTGCCCGGAAACCGCGGTCACTGCAGATCTTCGCCCATCAAGCCGGTCGCGAAGGAGACCGCGACACTTGTTTGACGCCGCCGCCGCGAAGGCGCCCCACCTGCGCTAAGACGCCGCGGCTGCTCTTAGAAATTGCGCCGCAGCGACAGCCCTATGGTGCGGGGCGTCGGCGGTGTGACGTAGGGGCCTGCGGCCGCGGCGTAGGGATTGCCCACCGAGAAGGTGCGGTCGTCAGCCGAGGTCGCGTTGTCGACGAACAGCGACAGATCCCAGTCGGGATTTCTCAGGCCGAGTTGCAGATTGGCGGTCAGGTAGCCGCCGATCTTGGCTCCATCGTCAAACCCGAGCGACGAGCGGCCGACATAAGCCGTATCAATACCGCCATACACCAACCAACCGCCGGCCCATTGCAGCGCATGCCGGTATCGCAAAGCGATGCCGCCGCTGAATTCCGGCGCCCCGGGAAAATTCCCATCGAGCGCGCCCGGATAACGCGGGTCCCGCCGCGTGATCTCAGGCTCATTGATGAGGACGTTCGCCGACATTGTGAGTGACTGCGTGAGCGCGTAACGCGCCTCCCCCTCAAATCCCAACGCGCGCCCATCGCCAACGTTACCGGTGTAAGGAAATTCGCCGGCGATCAGCGAGTCTGTCTGTACGTCGTTCCATCGATAGTAGAAGATCGCCGCATTCACGTTGAGACGTCGGCTCAGCAACGACAAACGCGTTCCAAGCTCGGTCGCAACCAAGCTATCGCCGCTGAAGCGCTGAAACGGCTGCTGCAGCGACGAGATGGCGCCGGCCGGACCGCCGGTGTTGAATCCGCCACCGCGATAGCCGCGCGCCACCGATAGATAGAACATTGCGTCCGGATTGAATTGATACGCAAGGCGCACATCTGGCGCTGCGCCGGTGGCCGCAAGCGCGCCGCTGAACGCGTTCGATGTGGCGAGGAGCGGCTCTTGCGTCTGCGACTGTGTCTTGACGTGGAAACGGAAGAGTCTGAGCCCGGTGCTCAGGCTTAGCTGCGACGCGATCGGCCAGGTAATTTCACCAAACACCGCCGCTTCATCAACTGCGTCCGTGCGCTGTTCGGCATAGGCGGAGCTATCCCACACGCCTATCGCGCCATCGCGCAAAACGTTGTCGCGCCGATTGTCGCCATCGGCGTAGAACACACCTACCAGCCACGGCTGCCGCGCGCCTGGCAGCGATGTCAGCCGCGTTTCGTGAATGACTATATCGAGAGTCTGCTTCTCGTCGAACGGCCTCACTTGCAGCGGATCGACGCCGAGGGCGGCAAAGCCGCCTGTCGCATCGTAACGGCTGCCGATCTGGTGACGCACGCTGGCGGTCGTTGAGCTGAGTTCGCCAAACGGCAGCGACGCATGCAACGCAAAGCCAACCGACAGGAAGTCGTTGTCGTGCGGTTCGAGCAGATTGGTGGAGCGCGCATCGTCGTCGCCGAGGCGCGCGTATTGTGCGTCTTGCGCGTCAATGGTTTGGTAGATGCCAAACACGCTCGCGTCCCACCCGTCGCCCGCAAGGGTTGTCGTAAGCCGTCCGCCGCGGCGACGCGCACTGTTGGTGTCCGCTGCGCCAGTGACATCGTTGTCGAGCCAGCCGCCAAACTCCTGATTGTAGCCAACAGCGCGCACGCCAAGGTGGCCCGGCACGACCGGTAGGTTCGCAACGGCGGCAACATTGCTTCCCATGTGGCCGCCTTCGACACTTGTGCCATCGACTTCAGCGCCAAAACTTGGATTGTTGAGATCTACCGGGTTGGTTTCGATCTGGACGATGCCGCCAATCGAACCGGCGCCATAAAGCGCGCCCTGTGGGCCGCGCAGAATGTCCACGTCCTGGATGTCGACCAGTTCGAGATCAGGATCAGGCGCGGCGTACGTGAGGCGGAGGCCGTTGAAGTAGAGCCCGACGGTCGACTGCGACTGGCCGGTCAAGGCGCCATCGGAAATGCCGCGTAGCAAGATCTTGTCGCGGCCCAGTCCGGTGTTGGTGCGCGACATGCCGCTGACATCGAGCACGAGATTGTTGAGATCCAGCGCACCCGCGTCTTGCAAATCTTGGCTGTTCAGATGCGTCACGGCGCGCGGCAGTTCATTCAACGGCGTCGGCCGGCGCGCCGCGGTGACAACGATATTCTCGACCGGAATGTCATTGCTCGCATGCGGCGCGGCTAAAATGCGATAGGCGCCGGGTCCGACGCTTCGGAAAACATAACCGCTGCCTTCGAGCAAGCGACGCAAGGCCTCCTCGGGGGCCATGGCGCCCCTCACCCCGGCGCTGCGCGCGCCGCCGACGCCGGCGTCCGGGAGCGCCAAGGAGACGTTCGCTTGCGCCGCAAACTCGTAGAGGGCGGCATCCAACGCCTGCGGCGCGATATCGAAGGTGGCGCGCGTCTCCGCATGCGCTGCCGACACAGCGAATGGCACAATCGCGCACGCGACCGCACAAATTTTCCAGAGCCTGTCGGCTATGGACGACTCCTCAACTCAATCCGGTCAGCATGTTGCGCGGATTGAATTGGAAGAAAAGCTTCCAGGCGCCGCAGCATCACGGCTGGGTCGTCGATGATCAGCACGCCCGTGAAGCGAAGCGCTGCCGCATGGCTGTCGGCGATGACAATCGGCTTAGGGCTATAGCGGTTAAGGTCCTCAACCACCTGGGCCAGCGATGCGGCGTGATACACTAGGCGACCGCTTTGCCATCCGAACGCGTCGTCGGCGTTGGCCTGCGACACCGCAACGTCGCCGCTGGCCCGATCGATGCGGGCTTGCTCGCCGGCGCCAAGTCCGGCGGCTTGTCCGTTGGCCAGGCTGACCGCGACGCGCCCCTCCCGCACCGTGACCGTTGTATAGGTTTGCGCCCGCACAACATCGAACTCGGTGCCGACGTCACGCACGGTGACGTCGCCAATCGCAACCTCAAATGGGCGCGCTACATCGTGCTGCACAGAGAACGACGCCTCACCGCGTTCCAACACGACGCTGCGCGATTGAGCATCCAAGCGCACACGAACTGAAGCACCTCGGTTGAGTTGCAGCACGCTGTTGTCCGGCAGCGTTATGGTGCGTGTCTCCGACGCTGGCGCGGCATAGGCGAACTCTTGCGGCTTGGATGGCCCGAACAGAACGAAAGCAGCAATTGCCGCTGCAAGCCCCGCGGCAGCTGCCGTCCATGCCGTCACCGGCACGCGCACGCGCGTCACAGCTGGCTTCAGCTGCGCTTCCAACGCGCCGCGCTGCGCGTCGACTGCGCCCATTGTTGCTTCCAGCGCCTCATAGGCCGCCTTGTTCCGCGGCGACGCGAGCCACGCCTCGAACGCCAGCCAATCGCCCTCGCTTGCCCGCTCGGATTCGAGCCGAACGAACCAATTGGCTGCCTCCTCGTGCGCGGAATTATTCTCGCTGCTCATGACTTCATCTCAATTGAAGCGCCCGCATGCTTCATAGTGCAGTGACGCCGTGAAGCCGCATTCGCCTCACCTCCGCCACAAATCCATTCGCTCTGCGTGATCATGCGTCTGCCGCCAAGAGATCGCGGAGCGCCGCCATCATTAACTTTTCCACCGCACTGCGCGAGATACGCAATGCCTC
>DASZWS010000271.1:0-7667 GCA_035546515.1 Vitreimonas sp.
CCACATTCGCGCGGACGTACTCGCCGTTGGCGCGCTGGGTGGTGCTGGTCGTGGACGTGGTTGTGTAGCCTGACGCCGTGACGTTGTTGGCGCTGGCGATCGCATCGGCGACGCTATCGCCGTAAACCGCAGCATTGGAGCCGCGCGTTGCCGCATCGACGCGGCCATTGCTCTCTTGTTCGAGCGCCGCATTTAGGTCGCCAGTGTCCGCTGATAGCGCGGCGACATTTGCGCCCGCCGATGCGGAGACAGCGGCGTTCGCTGCCGGTCCGCTATCCAAAGTGGCGCCCGCATGAGTGTCGCCGTTGCCGGCTTGGAACGAGCGGAGTGTCATGCCGCCACTGGTGGTCGCGCCGGTGTAGCCGTTGCCGACTGCCGCTGCGGCGACGGCTTCATTGCCCCACGAAGTGTTGACGCTTGCGGCGGCGTCGGCGCTGGCTGCGCCGTCCATCTGCTGGGCGTTATCGGCGTTGATGACGGCGCCGTTGCTCTCGACAGCATAGACGTTGCCGCCGGAGACGGCAGTCGCCGCCACATCGCCGACGTCACCCGCCGCAACATCGGTCTGTGAGACCGCGCTATGCGCTTGGTATTGGTTGTTTGAAGCCGTTTGCGCGCGCGCAGCAGGCGCGAGGCTCAGCAGAGCGATCGAGGTCAGAAGGGCTGCGCGCATTGTGTCCTCGTGCGAAGCTTACGAGCGGCCGCGCAGACCGGCGCTGAAGTTCGGATCGCGGTTGGCGTTCCACTCATTGCGGTCAGCGTTGGCTTGCTGCGCCGTTTCGGTGCGAACCGGCGCGCGGGCCGGGGAAGGTGCGGGGGCGTCAGCCGTGGCGACCTGGCGCGGCGTAGCGTTTTGCGCGGCTTCCGGACCCATCGGATCGCCGTGCGCGGCGAGTTCTTGGCCGCACACTGAGCTGTCAGTGACGTGATAGAAGCGCGACATGACCTGCACGACCGCGCGTTCCACGCCCGCGCGCACGGCGAGCTGCACCGGCTCCAGGCCGCGCTCGCCTGCGGCGATGTCGACCATGGTGTCGCCGAAGAAGGAGAATACGCCGGCGCGCACTTCGCGGCCGATGATCTGCTTTTGGTAGGAGATGACGTCGACCACTTCGAGCGTCCGCGTGTCGATCAGGCGGAAGTCGAGCGCGATGTTCATCACATAAAGGCGGCCGCCGAAATTGCCGACGCCGTTGCGCGCATCCGAGTGGCCGACTTGGCCGTCGACGCCTGACGAGCGGATGTCGCTGTTGAGCTCGGTGATACCGCCGACGAAGTAGTAGTCGGAGCCCGGCATCTGCCCGGCATAGATGCGCCGCACATTGTCGTTCGAGTTCGCGTCTTGGCCGATGAGGCGGTTGTTGGCGTAGCGCAGTTCAAGTTCGGTGACCGAGGTGTCGAAGCGTTCCACCAAGCGCGCGCCGGATTTCGCGAACGCCGACATCGCCATCAACGACGCGCCTTGCGTGATCTGACGACCGCCCGATTCACTGATCGAACCGGTGTAATCGATGATGCGGCCGACGGCGATGCGCGGGGCGGTGACGCTGTGCTGCCCCGCATAGTCGGCAAGGCACTGCAGCGCCGGCGAGTAGGGCGTGGGGTTGGCGGTGACGGGCGCATCGCCCATCGGCGTCGCATAGAGACCGTCGTGGCCCGAGGTCGGCGTGACACACGCGGTGAGCGCAGTGGTCGCCGCCATGAGAACCAGTTTCTTCAGCGCTTGCATTAGTGGCCTCCGTGCACGTCAGCGCTGACGTCGCCGTTGTTGATCTGGTTCGAGTTGACGATCACCGTGTTGTAGTTGCCTTGGGTGACCACGTTCAGTTGGTTGCCGACAGCTTGCGCCGAGGACGACGAACCGCTGTCGTAGCCGTCCATCAGGCCGCCGCTGAGCGTGCCTTCGATCTCCATGCGTCCGTTTACGATCGTGCGGTTGCCGTTGGCGTCGCGCGTCTGCGGATTGATGGGATTGTCGAAGCTGTCGCCGTCCATGGCGAAAGCGCGGCCGAAATCGCCGCTGTCACCAAGCGGATCGGCGGCTGCGGCGCCGGCGTAGGCAATGCAGGCCGCCGTTAACAGAGCAAGTTTACGCAAACGCCGGCCCTCCAAGGCGGGGAAATTCGTGTCCGAGGCGATAAAGCAACGCTCGTGCCAGCGGTTTTGGCGAGAACCACGCTTAATTCGGTCGCAACCAATGACTAGATAGCCCATTGCGAGAAGGCGGGCGGGGCCGCCGCGTTTCGAATTGGCGCGCGCGCCGGGAGCGTTAAGCAGTGAGCAACGTTTATCGCCCTGGCTGGCGCACACAGCCCTGGATCGTTTGGCTGCTGGCCGGCGCGTTCATCGCCGCCTACGCGCTTTTCGCGATGCAGCCGGACACTGTGCAAAACCAACTCGTTTACACGTTCGCCGTCATTCCCGTGCGCTTCGACGCGCAAAGCCCCGACCACTTTGCCGCTTGGTACGAAGCGCTGTTGCCGTTCTTCGGGCACGTGTTTCTGCACGGCGGCTGGCTGCACGTCGGCGTTAACACTTTGGTATTCATGCAGGGCGCGCCGTTCGTGGCCTGGCGCATGGGGACGGGGCGCTTCCTGCTGCTGTTCTTTCTCTCGGCAATCGGCTCCGCCGCGGGGTTCATTCTTCTTAATTTGCACGACCAGACGCCGGCCGTTGGCGCGTCCGGCGCAATCTGCGGTGTGTTCGCCGCGTACTTCTTGTCGGTGCGCAATTCCTGGCGTGAAGCGTTGGGCGATCCGCAGGTGCGCAACGCCGCCATCATGTTTCTGGTGATCAATGTGGGTTTGGCGGGCGTCGCCAGTGCGTCAGGCGTGTTGCCTATCGCTTGGCAAGCGCATCTCGGCGGCTTCATCGCTGGCGGTCTGTCGTATCTCGCATTCGGGCCGAGGCCTTATGTAGGGCCGTGGTCGCAGGTCAGAGCCAGGTCAGTTCAAGACGACGGCCCTCGACTTGGAGGCCCTTGAGCCGCGCTTGACCGTCGCTGCCGATGGACACGATGGCAAAGGCGCGCGCTTCGCCGGCACCGCTGGCGCGGATAATCTGGTCGATGCGCTCCGCTTCACTTTGATTGATGTAGAAGCGGTCGATGCCGATCTCGATGCGGACGCTGCCGGTGAAGCCTTCCGGCGCATCTTTGCCGGGCGGAGTGGGCGGTGAGCAGCTGAAGCTGCCCTTCACCGACACCGGCCCGATCTGTTCGGTTTGTTCCCGAGAGTGGGCGCCGCCGGCGACGCCATAGACGCCGCCGCCAATGGGTTTCAGCGCGATCCAGTCCCAACCGCTTTGTTCGTCGGGACAATGTTCATTCGGCTGCAGCGTTTGACTGAGCGAGATTTGCACATAATGGCCGCTCAGCAGCGAGCGGGGATCCACCGCTTGCATCGGCAGCATAATTTCCTGGCCGCCGGCGCGAGCGGCGCCCTCCATCACGACGACGCCGATCAGCGCCAGCGCGCAAATCGCTGCAACGATCATAATGCGGGGCGCGGCGTCGATCTTCATGTGGCCTTGGCTCTTCCGCGCAAGATAAGGCCGGCCGCCATCGCCGCGATCGCGCACAGCATGAACACGCCGGCGGCGACGATGAGATTGAGGCCGAGATCGGTCATCAGTGCGAACGCGGCGCCGATCAAGCTCAGGATGGCTATGGCGCTGACGGCGATGTGGCGGTCATAACGCGCCAGCGCCAGCAACGCGCCTGACGCGCCTAGCCAAACGAGCCGATGGGCGATGCCGCCAATCAGGCTTTCATGACCGCCGAATAGCGGCGCGTAGCCCGCGAACGCGAACAGCATCAGCGCGCCCCAGGCAAACCAACCGTAGAAAACGCCAGCATACGGGCGGTCTTGTACATAAAGCCAGCGTGCAGCTGCCGCGAAGCCGCCAAGGAGGATCGAGAGAAACAAGAACACTGCCGCGTCTGCGTGCGTGCGCGCCGCAAACCAGAGGAAGCAATAGAGGATCGCCAGCCCAGCGAGGTGTGCAAGCGGCGCCGAGCTCCAGCGCAATGCCAGGAAGACGCCCAATGGCGCGGCGAACAATATCCATGGAATGTCGGTGTCGCCGCCTGAGAACCAGTCGTGTTCGACAAAATCGCCAAGCCCGATCATGACCAGGCCAACGGCGGCTGCACCGGTGGAGCGCCCGGCGAGCGCAAGCGCAAAAGCGGCAAGCCCCGCACCGTAAGACGCCGTGCGCGGATTGCCGACAATGTCGAAGATTTGGCCGGTGAGCCCGATGGCTGAGGCGAAGATGAGCGCGGTGATCAACAGCAGGATATTTGAAAGCACGGGGCGTTTGCCTGACGCCCACGCGCCGGCGCCGGCGAATCCCAGGAAGATCGCGAGCAGCAGCACAAACCGCGGCAAGCGCGGGATCGCATCCCAGTTGGCGCCCACGAACGTGATCACGGCGATGCCGAAGAGGATGCCGCCAACCCAAGCAAGCGCCGTCGCGGCGTCGAGCCGGCGTGCATCGGGCAGGCTGGCGAGAATGGCCTCGCGTTTGTCGGCGCCGACCAGGCCGGCGCTGATCCAGCGGTCGAGGTCCTCCTTGACGCGGTCCTTGTAAGCCATGGTGCGATACTTACCGTCAGTCTCAATAACGGCAATCCCGTGTTCGTGGTTGAAACGATCCGGGCCGCATGCGCAGAATTGAGGGCAGGAGCGAATTTGTCCGACGCCGCATTCCTACGCGTGGTCAATCAAAACCAGCGCGCGGAGGCAGCGGCGCGTGCAGCGCTCGCCGCCAGCCCCAACGATCCTGTGACGCTGCGCACCCTAGCGCGCCTTTATGACAATATGGGGCAGCACGAGCGCGCGCTGGACATTTGCGACACAGCCGTCGCGCGCGGCGCGGAGGATGCGCAAAATCATTTTCTGCGCGCGATCGTTTTGCAGCATTTGGGGCGCTTTGGCGAAGCCTTGAGCGCGTTTCAGCGCACCGCGGCCCTGGATCCCCTGATCGGGCGCGCGCATTTGGAAATCGTGCAACTCAGCGACAAGCCGGAGGCCGCGGCGCTAGCGCCGTCGCTCACCGCTCTGTTCGAGCGCGTCCGCGACCACCCCGTGCGTGCAATGTTTGTCGGCCATGCGCTTGCAAAAATCGCGGAAGACGCCGGCGACGTCGAGGCATCGTTTCGATGGCTGCAGCGCGCCAAGACCGGGCTGCGCGAGCAGCGGCGGTTCGACTATCCAGCGGCCAAAGCGTTGCACGAGGCCGCGCAGGTCATCGACGCGCAGAGCGGGTGCGAAAGCGCTGAGCCGATATTCGTCGTTGGCTTGCCGCGGACCGGGACGACGTTGCTCGACCGCATCTTGTCGAGCCACGCGCAGGTCACCTCGCTTGGAGAACTACCGTACTTGCTGCTGCTGACGAACGCGATGGCAGGCGCAGCGCCTGCAAATCCACTACAGACCGGCGCGCTTGCGCACGCGCCCCGTTTCGACCTTGCGCGCTTCGGTGAAGGCTATGTCGAAAGTACACGCCCGAGCAGCGGCGCAACGCAGCATTTCATCGACAAGGCGCCGTTGAACTACCTGCTTGCTGGCCTCGTGCATGCGGCGTTGCCAAACGCGCGCATTATCTGCGTGCGCCGCGATCCGATGGACGCCTGCCTGGCGATTTATCGGCAAGTCTTGCCTGTGCAGAGCGGGCAGTACGATTTCGCTTACGACCTCGAGGATGCCGCCCGCTATGTGGTGCTGTTTGAGAGTTTGCTCTCGCGTTGGCGCGAGTCTTTGCCGCCCGAGCGCTTCACGGTGCTGGACTACGAGAAACTGGTGGCTGGCATCGAGCCAGAAGTGCGCAGATTGCTGACGTTCTGCGGTCTGGACTGGGATCCTCATTGCCTGGAGTTCCACCAAAACGCCGGCCCGGTGGCGACACCGAGCGCGCAACAGGTGCGCCGGCCAATCTACGCGACGTCGGTAGGGCGATGGCGTCGCTACGGCGCGCTCATGCAACCGGCGCTACAGATTTTGCAAGCTGCCGGCCTCGCATAGACGCGCGTTCTTGCTTGAAGCCCGCGCCAGGCAGGCACATGTTGGACATAAGCAAAGACGACCGCTTCACAGGGAGGAGGCCACATGCTGATAGCGCATGTTCTTCGCGACAAAGGCGCGGCGGTATTCACGCTGACCTCGGATGTGACGCTGGAAAGCGCCGCCCGCGAGTTGCACACACGCAAGGTCGGCGCGCTGGTTGTCCTTGATGACGCGGGTGCCGTGATTGGTGTTTTGTCAGAACGCGACGTGGTGCGCGAAGTGGCGCGACGTGGCGAAAAAGCCTTGGGAGATCGCGTTTCCGCCGCCATGACGCGCAGTGTGATCACCGCGCACGGCCAGGAGACAATCGACGAAGGTCTGGGACGCATGACCGATCGGCGCGTGCGCCATTTGCCGGTTGTCGAAGATGGCCGGCTCATCGGCATCATCTCGATTGGCGACTTGGTGAAGCACAAGATCGCCGCGGCCGAGGCGGAAGCAGCGGCCATGCAGGCCTATATTTCCGCGCAATAGTCGTCGGAAAAGGCCTCAGGGGCGCTCCTGTTTCGCTTGAAGCCTGTCAGGCGAATCGATACGTTAACGGTTCGGCCTGGGAACGACGCTTGCCCAGTACGGGTCTGGCGTCGCCTGCGGACGAATTCGCGTTGATTTTTCTGACGTTTTCCACAGACGTCAAAAAAGCGAATTTGCCCGCATTTAGGTCGTTGACATGGCTAAAGGGCGCGCATAGAAACCGCGCCTTCCGCCGGGACCTGGAATTGGTTTCGGCCCGCGCTTGTCGGGCTCCTTGCCCTATGCGCGCGGGTGTTGAGGTTCTGCCTCTACATGGACGCTCTTTGACATTGTGATTTGGAGAAGGGAAACGCAGGCGGCGGTGTGCTGCGGGCAAGCGAGTAATCGCAAGCCAAAGCGACAACTGACGGTATGCGTTTTCTGGAACTAACTGACATACAGACCGGTCTTCGGACCGGAATGTGCGTCGGTTCCCGTTACTAAATAACGCATACGCCAATACGGCGCTCCCGACCTCAAATCGGGAGCAAGTCAGAGGTCAACTCAACCTGAGAGTTT
The DNA here is from genome assembly GCA_035546515.1 of Vitreimonas sp. Classification (GTDB taxonomy): domain Bacteria; phylum Pseudomonadota; class Alphaproteobacteria; order Caulobacterales; family Aquidulcibacteraceae; genus Vitreimonas. Next base: position 7,098 of record DASZWS010000271.1, read on the forward strand.
GATTCTGGCTCAGAACGAACGCTGGCGGCAGGCTTAACACATGCAAGTCGAACGCCCCGCAAGGGGAGTGGCAGACGGGTGAGTAACGCGTGGGAACGTGCCCAAAGGTACGGAACAACTCCGGGAAACTGGAGCTAATACCGTATGTGTCCGTAAGGAGAAAGATTTATCGCCTTTGGATCGGCCCGCGTTGGATTAGCTAGTTGGTGGGGTAAAAGCCTACCAAGGCGACGATCCATAGCTGTTCTGAGAGGAAGATCAGCCACACTGGGACTGAGACACGGCCCAGACTCCTACGGGAGGCAGCAGTGGGGAATCTTGGACAATGGGCGCAAGCCTGATCCAGCCATGCCGCGTGAGTGATGAAGGCCTTAGGGTTGTAAAACTCTTTCGCCGAGGACGATAATGACGGTACTCGGAGAAGAAGCTCCGGCTAACTTCGTGCCAGCAGCCGCGGTAATACGAAGGGGGCTAGCGTTGTTCGGATTTACTGGGCGTAAAGCGCGTGTAGGCGGATTTGTAAGTTGGGGGTGAAATCCCGAGGCTCAACCTCGGAACTGCCTCCAAAAC
>DASZWS010000272.1:0-4724 GCA_035546515.1 Vitreimonas sp.
CCTGCAGGAACACAGAGCCGTCAGACTTGATGGTGATGGAGAGCGGATCGGTTTCCGACTCGGATTGTTTGGCCTTGGTCTGCGGCAGCTGGATCGGGATCGACACCGTCAGCAACGGCGCGGTGACCATGAACACGATCAACAACACCAGCATGACATCGACGAACGGCGTCACGTTGATTTCACTCAACCGGCCGCGCCGCGCCGCCCTGCGACCGCGGGCGCCGCGCCGCGACGAGCTGGCGAGGCCTCCGGCCATCAGGCGCGCTCGCTCAAACGGCGCGACAGGCGCGCGGCGATTTCATCGCTGAAGGTGTCGAGGCGGTCGCCGAAGCGATCGAGGTCGCCGGTAAACTTATTGTAGAAAATGACTGCGGGAATGGCCGCTACCAGCCCGAGCGCGGTAGCAAACAGCGCTTCGGCGATGCCGGGCGCGACGACGGCAAGATTGGTTTGCTGCTGCGCGGCGATATTGGTGAAAGCGTTCATGATGCCCCACACCGTGCCGAACAGGCCGATGAACGGCGCCGACGCCGCAACGGTGGCAAGAACGCCCAGGCTGCGCGAAGCGCGCTGCATTTCGCGCGCAATCTGCGCCTGCATCAGCCGGTCGACCCGCGCCAGCATCAGAGTAGCATCTTCACCGCTGCCGGCACGGCGCGTCTCGCGCCATTCGCGCACCGCCGACGCATAGACGCGGCTCAGCGCATCGCGCGCGCGATCGCCCCCCTCTTCGGCGTCGTCCATAGAACGGCCGGACCAGAACTGGCGCTCGAATTTGCGCGCCTGGCTGTCGAGTTCGCCGAACTGCAGCCATTTATCGACGGCGATGGCCCACGACCAAATCGAGGCCAGCGCCAAGATCAGCATGACCCCTTTGACGACGGGATCGGCCTCAAGGAAGAGGCTCCAAATGGTGATATGCTGTCCGGCGGATTCCATACTCGCTCCCGCTATCGCGCCATGCACTCATGGCCGCGCCCCTGAGTCAGGTCTAGAGCCCTAGCAGTTTGTCAAAAGCTGGACGCCTGACGCACCGGAAATGGTTTAAATCCTTCTAAAAGCAGGCTTTGGCCGCTTCTCTTGCGAATTGATGCGGAACTGCATCAGTTGCGGGCCGCTACGCCGGGCGAAGATAGGCCGCGAGCTGCGTGCGCAGAAGCGGCGGCGGTTTGCGCGGGCGCCCCGCCAGGCTGATGCAGCAGACCTCAAGCGCCGCCTTCACCAGCACGTCTTCGCCACGCTCGATGTGCTGCGAAATGAAAATGCGCGGCCCCTGCATGGTGTCGAAATGACTCTTCACCACCAGCGCATCATCGATGCGCGCAGGTTTCAGGAATTCCAGATTGATGCGGTTCACCGCAAAGGCGATGGGGTCGGCGGCGTCCAGCAGCACATTGTGATGAACGCCCGCAAGCCGCAGGAAATCGCTGCGGGCACGCTCGAAGTAACGCAGATAGTTGGCGTGATAGACGACGCCGGTGAAATCGGTGTCTTCGTAGTAGATTCGCACCGGCAAAATGTGCGTGCGGCCGTCGAAGCGGCCGGCGCTCGGCGTGTCGCTAGTCATGCCCTCGCGATACACGATAACCCCGGCGCATGACAGCCGCGTTTTCGCTCGCGGCGACGACTGCGTCGACGATCGCGGTCGAGAGCTTGCGCGCCAGAGCGCGCAATTGTTTGAGCTGGCGGGTCACCAGCAGCCTCGCCAACAAGTTGACCACAATCGTCACCGTCGCCAGCGCGAGAAAGAACAATGCGCCTTGCGCGGGCAAATACGGCACCAGCACGGTGCTCAAGCTGGGATTCAGCAGCATCAAGAAGAACGCGTTGACGATCAGCAAATCCATCGAAGCGCGCCCCCAGCTTGCCAGTTCCACGCCGACAAACGAACCGAACCGCGCCAGCAGGATCGCCACGCACGACGCGAACACCGTGCCGACAATGGCGGTGATGGAGAACATCAGCCAATTGCCAAACATGCCGTTGATCATGGCGACGCCGAAATTGTTGTTGAGCCAAGCCACGCCGCAATAGACGGTCGGATCCCAGCGGCAGCCATGATTGAGGCCAAACGTGGCGACGGTAAGCGCCAGGGCGACCAGCATTGTCGCCGCGCAAGCGCGAGGCGCCCGTTCGGCGCGCGCCCAAACGCGGCGCAATGCATAGCCCGCCATGAAGAAGGCAAACGCGGGCCCCAGCAACTGGATCTGCGCGACGTTGTGCCAGCCGTATTGGTCGGCGGCGACGGTCAGAGCCGCCACCACGACGGTGATCACCGTAGCGCCGCCCGCGCCACCGCGCACGGCCAGGGCAGCGATGATCCGCACGATCCCCAGCGCACCGAGAAACCACGTCGGCCCCAGCGCATAATTGTCGGCCAGCAAAGCCGAGGCCGCTTCGCTGCGCACAAAACCGCCGATGCCAAGCGGCGCCACCCCGAGTGTGTGACTAAGTCCGGCAAAGGTGAGCGCAACCCGGAGCAAATCGAATAACACGCTCGAAAGCCAGGCGATGAGGATGAGGGACAAGCCCTGCTGGATGGCGGCCGCGAGGCTACGATTGCTGCGCCAGCCGACGCCGGACAGGAAGAAGAAGAACGACATCATGAATGCCGCGCCGAATTTCCATTGCAGGAAGGCCTGTTCGCTGAAATCGCGGCCGGCGCCCATAAACCATGGCGCCAATGCATGGCCGTACATGACGGCGACAATGGCCATGCCGCGGCCGATGTCGCGCGCGTTCAAAGGTTCTGACGATTTCAACCCCGCAGCCATTGCTCTCAACTACTCAACCATCGTGCCGCACAAGGCGAGACAGTTCGCGCGATTGGCGGGATCGATGCTTGAGGTAATCGCTGAAAACGGCGTCTTTTAACCTTGATCCGCCAGCAGCCGTGCGAGCAGTTCGGCGCGCTTGCGAATTTCCGGCACAGCCGTGGCTTCCCAGAATGCGCCCTGCGTCGGCGGCCCGAGCGTAAAGAGCCCCGGATTATTGTGGCCGTTGGCGCCGATCAAAGCGCCAGAGGCGTCGACGTCGAAGCCGAGGCCAGTAGGATGCGGGCGCACGTAGCCGTCATTGCGGAGTTGCATGATCAAAGGCTCGCTGCTTCTGATCACGTCGAACGCCGCACCCGTACAATTGATGATCGCACCCGCCTCCAAACGATGACGCACGAAGCTGCCGCGCTGGCGGTGCATGACCTGCACGCCCCGCGCAGCCGGCGTTGCGCTGACGATCTCACCCGAGAGGATGCGCAAGCGCCCCTGCTTGATGAGGTCCTCAACGCGGGCGCTGATCTCGGGCGCAGCGCGATGCCGGTGGCTGTCCCACCACGGGCGCAAGTGCCGCAAGAAGCGCTGCTGCTGTTCGAGCGTAAGGCGCGCCCATAAATCGGGCGTCGCGGCGCGAAGACGTTCCATGGCCCATTGCCATGGCTCTCCGCGCGCGGCCATGGTTCGCACCTCGCGGCGAAATGTGTGCAGCGCTTCGCTCAAAGGCGCTGGAAAATCGGCGACCCCTAGCGGCGGCGCGCGGGACGCGCTCGTTTGCGGACGCGACAGCAGCCCACGGCGGGAAAGCGCGTAGATAACGCCTTGGTGGTGTTGCGCCTCAAGCGCCAAGGCGACGTCAATGGCCGTGAGCCCCGTGCCCACCAGCAACACATTAGCGCGGCGCGGGATGCGCCGGCGCGCGGGCGCATCCCATGCGTCCAGCACCGGCACATCGGAGATCGCCGCCGGCGGGATGGCGGCAACGTTGCCAAGCGCCAACACGACGGCGTCGGCAGTGATGGTCTTTCCGCGCCCAAGTTCAATGCGCCAGCCGTCGGCCTCAGGCCTGCAGGCGACAGCTGCGCCATTGATGCGCTTGAGTTTGCCGAAGCCGCTGCGCTCGGCGTCTCTCAGCGCGTGTTCGATATAGCGCCCGTACTTTTCGCGCGGCGCAAAAATATCGCCGGCGCCCTGTTGCGAACGCGGCGCCAGCCAGCGCACGAAATCGCCGGGCTCATTCTGCAGGGCGCTCATGTTGGCGGCGCGCACATTGAGCAAGAAGGTTTTGTCGGCGCCGCCATACGCAAGCCCAGGACCGAAGCGCCCGCCGCGTTCGATCAGCACGACTTCATTGCGCCCACGCGCGCGCAACAGCTGCGCCGCGACTGACGTTCCGCTAAATCCCGCTCCGATAATGGCCACACGCCGGCCGGTCATATGCGGTCACAATTCCTTTCCGAGCGCGGAGCGCCCGGGAAACCACCACAAGTGTACATGCGCTTGGAAACAGCTTTAGCATGCAATCGCACATAAGTCGGTGTAATGGCGAAATGTTCGCCTGCGCGTGCGCGGAGCGCGGTAAATTTTCACCTATCGTTTGTGAAGGGTGTGCGCGATGCGGACGTGGCTCGGTGTGATTTTCGTATGTGCGACGCTTGGCGCGTGTGGCCAGGCGCCAACGCAAGCCGCGCCCCAACATCCGCGACCAACGTGGGCGACAACCCCGGACGGCGCGTTCTTCAGAGCCGCGGCCGTTTACGAAACCTATCAAATCCAAGCCGCGCACATCGCGCAAGCGAGCGCTCAATCACCAGCGGTCAAAGCCTACGCAGCAAGCGCCGAGGCGGAGCATCGCGATGCGAGGCGCTCTCTGACCGCGCTTGCGCTCCAATACGGCCTGCCGACACCGACAGACGATCTCAACGCAGACTATCGCGGCTACATCGACCG
>DASZWS010000273.1:0-10797 GCA_035546515.1 Vitreimonas sp.
TATTTCGGCATTGGGGCGGAGGATATCTCGAAGCCGATGAACCTCGGCGCGCTGATGCGGACCGCGCACGCGTTCGGCGCGAGCTTTTTCTTCACCATCAACGCGCACCCGAAGGTGCGCGAGGCGTACAATAGCGACACCTCCCGCAGCTTTGATCACATGCCCTACTATCCGTGGGACTCGCTCGACGCACTGAAGCTGCCGAAAGGCTGCGCGCTGGTCGGCGTCGAACTCACAGACGATGCCGTGGAGCTGCCGCGCTTCCAGCATCCGAGCGCTGCGGCGTACGTGCTGGGCCGTGAACGCGGCTCGCTCTCACCAGAACTGCTGTCGCGCTGCCAGCACGTCGTGAAGATTCCGACCAAGTTTTGCGTCAATGTCGGCCTCGCCGGCGCGCTGGTCATGTACGACCGGCTATTGGCGCTGGGTGGGTATCCAGCGCGGCCGATCATGCCGGGCGGCCCGAAGCCGGAGATGACGGACGCGCCGCGCGCCAAGCGCTAGCGATAAACGTAAACGACGCGCGGGCCGGCGGCGAGCGACCAGATCAACGCCACCCACCAGCCAATAATCGTCCAACCCAGGAAGAAGTTGACCAGAAACACGCCGAGCGGCGACGCGCCGCGCGCGATCGCGATGATCGTCGGCATGAAGAACAGGAGAAACAGCGTCAGCATCGATCAGCGACTCCGGCCATCCGCTGCGTAACGTAAGCAGTTCTAAGCGCTTCAACAAGCGGCGGGAAAATGACAGTGGCGGCGCGGAGGCGTAGAAGCGCCTCAGGAGGCGCTCCCATGCCCAAGCGCAACGCCACGGTCGCCGTCGTCGGCGCAGGCGATTATATCGGCGCCGCCATCGCCAAGAAGTTCGCCGCCGAGGGCTACACCGTCTTCGCCGGCCGCCGCACCGCCGACAAACTCGCCGAGCTGGTGGCGGCCATCGAGAGCGCCGGCGGCCAATGCGTCGCCCGCGGCCTGGACGCGCGCAAGGAAGAAGACATCACCGCTTTCCTCAACGAGGCCGACGCGCATGCACCGCTCGAGGCGGTGATCTTCAATGTCGGGGCCAATGTGAACTTCCCGATCCTCGAAACCACAGAGCGCGTGTTCTTCAAAGTCTGGGAGATGGCGACCAAGGCCGGCTTCCTCACTGGCCGCGAGGCGGCGCGCATTCTCTTGAAGCACGGCCGCGGCTCGATCTTCTTCACTGGCGCCACGGCCAGCATGCGCGGCGGCAAAGGCTACGCCGCCTTCGCCAGCGCCAAGGGCGGCCTACGCCTGCTCGCGCAAGCGATGGCGCGCGAGCTTGGACCTCAGAACATCCATGTCGCACATCTGGTGATCGATTCCGGCGTCGACACAGCGTTCGTGCGCGGCCGCATCGCCCAAGCGCGCGGCGCCGACGTCGCGGCAAACATTCCCCCTGACGTGCTGATGAACCCTGAGTCCATCGCCAACGCCTACTGGGCGCTGCACCAGCAAAGCCGCGACGCCTGGACCTTCGAACTCGATCTGCGCCCGTACGGAGAAGCCTGGTGAAGACCGCAGAATTCCTCTTCGACTTTGGCAGCCCCAATTCTTGGTGCGCGCACAAGGTCATCCCCGGCATCGAGCAACGCACTGGCGCCAAGTTCACCTACACGCCGGTTTTGCTTGGCGGCTTGTTCAAACTCACCGGCAATCAAGCGCCGATGCTCGCCTTCGCCGGCATTCCCAACAAGATCGCTTATGAGCAGCTCGAACTACGCCGCTTCCTTGCCAAGCATGAGCTGCCGTTCCAGTTCAATCCGAACTTTCCCGTCAACACGCTGCTCATCATGCGCATGGCTGCGGCCGCCGACATGGACGGCGCTCTCGCGCCTTACGTCGACGCCGTTTTCCGCTTCATGTGGGAAACGCCGCGCAAGATGGACGATCCGGCCATCGTCGCCCAATCGCTTACCGAAGCCGGCCTCGACGCTGAACGCCTCGCCGCCCGCGCACAGGAAGCCGACGTCAAAGCCAGGCTCATGGCCAACACCGAAGCCGCCGCCAAACGCGGGGCCTTTGGGTCGCCGACATTCTTCGTCGGCGAGGAGATGTTCTTCGGCAAGAACACGCTGGGCGAAGTGGAAGAGCTGCTGACCCGCTGACTCTTAATTAGCTGCTCACCCATCCCCGGATTGGCCGCAGGCCAAGACCGGGGGCCCATAGCCCCACCTGAATCCAAGTTCGCGCGACGCCGGGCATTCGTGCTTATGGGTCCCGGACTGCGCTGCGCGCATCCGGGAATGGGTGAGCGTGGGCGAAGGCTATTGCTCCCTTAACCCCGCCTCCCCATAACCCGCCCACACCATGACCGCCTCCCTGCCCTCCATCGCCGGCCTGACCCGTGCCGAGCTTGCCGAAAAGCTCGTCGCCGTTGGCGTTGATGCGTCCAAAGCTAAGATGCGCGCCGAGCAGCTGTGGCGGTGGATCTACCATTACGGCGTGACTGACTTTGCGGCGATGACCAACGTCGCCAAGGAGCTGCGCGCGACTTTGGCGCAGCACTACACGCTGGCGCGTCCGGAAATCGTCACCCAGCAAATCTCCAGCGACGGCACGCGCAAATGGCTCATCCGCTTGGGCCCCGGTACCGAAGCCGAGTGCGTGTTTATTCCCGACGTTGGCCGCTCCGGCGCGCTGTGCGTTTCGAGCCAAGTCGGCTGCACGCTCAACTGCACCTTCTGCCATACCGGCACGCAGAAGCTCGTGCGCAATCTCACTGCCGCCGAGATCGTCGCGCAGGTGATGATCGCCCGCGACGCGCTGGAAGAATGGCCCACGGCCGAGCGCCCGCTCAACGATGGCGAACGTAAGCTCACCAACATCGTCTTCATGGGCATGGGCGAGCCGCTCTACAATTTGGACAATGTCGATCAAGCTATCGGCATCATCGCTGACGGCGACGGCATTTCCATCTCCCGCCGCCGCATCACGGTGAGCACCGCCGGTGTTGCGCCGAAAATCAAAGAACTGGGCGAGCGCACCGGCGCCATGTTGGCGATTTCGCTGCATGCCACCAACGACGCGCTGCGCAATGAACTCGTGCCGCTGAACAAGAAATACAATCTGGCCGAACTGTTCGCGGCGATCCGTTCGTATCCTTCGCTGGGCAACGCCAAGCGCGTGACGTTTGAGTACGTCATGCTGAAAGGCGTGAACGATTCACTGCCGGAAGCCAAGGCGCTGGTGAAGCTGCTCGCCGGCATTCCGGCCAAGATCAACCTCATCCCCTTCAACCCGTGGCCCGGCGCGCCGTACGAGTGCTCGGACTGGACCACGATCGAGGCGTTCGCTGAAGTCCTGAACCGCGCCGGCTATTCTTCGCCGATCCGCACGCCACGGGGCCGCGATATTCTCGCCGCCTGCGGCCAGTTGCGCAGCGAAAGCGTGAAGCGGCGCGCCAGCGAACGGCTGAAGGCGGAAGCGTGAGCGAAACGTCAACGCTGCGCGGCGACGGCGTTGTTCTCCGGCCCCTGGCGCTTGATGATGCGCCGGTACTGTTCATCGCCATGGGCGACGCGGAAGTGCAACGCTTCCGCCGTCAAGACGTGCATACGGACGTGGGCGAAACCGAACGCTACATCGCCGACACGCTGCAACGCTCACGCGCAGCGTGGGCGATTACTGAAAGCGGCGGCGAAGCGCTCGGGCGTCTCGCCCTGCGCGTCGCCGGCGATATTGGTGAATTCGGCATTGTGCTCCGCCGCGCGGCGCAAAGGCGCGGACTGGGCGCAAAAGCGATCCGGCTGGCCGAGGCGTTTGCCTTCGAAGAGCTGCGCCTTCGAATGCTGAACGCGAATATCGACTCGGAAAATACGGCGTCGATTGGTTTGTTCACGAGTCTCGGCTTTGTTCGCACTGAACTGAGGGCTGGAGATCGCGCAACTGCTGTTGGGCTGCGCGACTCCGTCGTTCTTTCCAAGAGCGCTCCCCAGAGCTAGCGCCCGCGGAAGTTGCCCGCGATGTCGCCATGGCGTTGGTTGTAGAGACGGCACATGCCCACCGACACAACGTGTGAACCGAACATGGTTTGCACCACACCGTACGATGCACCGTCGCCATTCTGATTGATCGCGGCGTTTAGACCGTTTCCGGACTGGTAGATGCAGCCTCGGTTGGCGTTGCCGTCTTGGGCGAGCTGCGCGGTGTTGCCATTACCCGACTGACTAATGTCGCCGGTATTGGCCACACCGTTCTGGCGGATGATGCCGGTTTGGCCGACGCCGTTCTGGCTCACCGCGCCGCTATTCGCAGCGCCGTTCTGGGCCACCGCCGCGCCGTTGGCGCGGCCCGATTGTTCGACGCGCGCGCGATTGGAAAGAGCTTGGATATAGTCAGCGAACGTTAGCGCATCGGCGGTGCTCGCCGCGCCCAGCATCGCGAACAGCGCCGCAGCCGACACCAGAGTTTTGAACCGTTTCATCGCCGTCACTCCAAATCGTTCCGTTATGATCTCAGCTCATCGCGGCAGACGCGGCCATCCGCGTCGGTGAGCGTGAGCACTGCGTGGAAGCGGTCGCCGCGATCGAGACCGATTTCAGTCTCGCCAAGGGTGACGCGTTCACCAGGCGCAGCATTAAAGGCGCCGCTCTGCTGAACGTCGGATGAGCCGCTCGCTCCGGATTTTGTAATCACCAGATTGTAGTCACCGCTCACGGCCGCGTCGGCAGTCAGCACGGCGGAGATCGCCACACCATGGGAGGTCGGCATTGCGCGGATATCGCAGACAGGTCGCGACGAAGCGGCGATACGTTCAACCGGCGCGGCCTTTGGCGGCGCGGCGTAGGTTTCGCTCGGCGGCGGACCGGCGAGATCGCCGGCTTGCGTTTCCACCGCGGGCGGTGTGGCGCTAGCCGTCATTTGCGCATTGGGCGCTGCAGCCGCGGAGCACGCGGCGATCGCGCTTAATGCCGTCAAAACTAAAAGCACACGTTTCATGACACGCACTCCGAAAGAGAGAGGTGAGCTGCGGGGAGGCAAAATCGCCTCCCCGCGCTTCATCCTCAGTTGTAGCCGCTCTGCACGACCACCGAGATGTTGCCGCTGCCGGCTTGGCGGACCGCCACATCCTGGCCGTTGCCGATCTGGATGATGCCGGAGGTGTTGTTCACGCCGTCCTGATCAGCGACCGCGCGGCTGCCGTTGCCGATCTGAGCGATGCCGGAAACGTTGCCGTGACCCGTTTGGATCGTGTCGGCGGTTAGGCGACGGCCTTCTTGACCGGTGGCAGCGAAGTTGTTGGTGCCGTGTTGTTCGGTCGAAACATGATTGCGCGCGCCGTTTTGATCCATGCGCAAGAAGTTGTCGTAACCGTCTTGCACGCCGCGGGAATAGCTGTTGGCGCCACTTTGATTGATGACGAGGCCGTTGCGGTTGCCGTTTTGGCTAGCGGCGGCGCCGTTGCCATAGCCCCATTGGTTGACCACAACGCGATTGGGTTGGGCGTTGGCGACGCCGGCGGTTGCGCTCGTCAGCAAAGCGATGGCGGCGACAGCAGAAAGAAGACGCTTCATTGTCCTAGCTCCTAAAGTCTGCGCTCCTCACTAGCGCTTTGACTGAGCGGACATTGGCGCAACAAGCCTGAGCGGCGTTTGAACGCCGGACTCAGAGTGCGGGTCGCCTGCAAAATTTTCCGAACCACGCGAGTCCGCTTGCGCGCGCGTGAATCTCGCGGCACTGAACGCGCGATGAACGCGACGACCACACCTTGGCTGGAAGCGCCCGGCGTCATTCTTCGGCCGCTCGAGCCGAACGATGCTGACGCGCTGTTTGCGGCGCACGGCGATGAGCAAACCCACCGCTTCTGGTCGGCGCCGGCGCACAAGGATGTGGCGCAAACTCGGGCCTATATCGAGGACACGCTGAACATGGGCCGCGCCTGGGCCATCACTGAGTCCGGCGGTGAAGCGCTCGGCCGCATTGCACTGTTCGACGTGCGCGACGGCGTCGGCGAAATCGGCGTCATCATGCGCCGCAACGCCCAGGGGCGCGGTCTCGCTTCAAAGGCGCTCTCGCTCGTGTGTGACTACGGCTTCAACCAGCTCGGCCTGCATCGCATCGCCGCCGACATCGACCCGGACAATAACGCCTCGATCTCGCTTTTCCTACGCGTCGGCTTCCAGCGTGAGGGCCTGCTGCGGAAGAACTGGAAAACCCACATCGGCGTCCGCGACAGCGTCATCATGAGCAAGCTGAAGGAATAGGCTTGACGCTTGCGTAAGTTATGACTTACCGTAAGCCATGACTTACATCGCAGCTCTCGCCATTTTGGGCGACCCCACCCGCCGCCAGGTGTTCGAGCGCCTTCGAAACGGGCCTCGGGCCGTGAACGTCATCGCCGCTGGCCTCCCCGTCTCGCGCCCCGCCGTTTCCCAACACCTTAAGGTCCTCAAGGACGCCGGCTTGGTGGAGGAGCGCAGTGAAGGCGCCCGTCGCATCTACGCGCTGCGTCGGGAGGGCCTCATGGAATTGCGTGAATGGCTCGACAGCTTCTGGGATGACGCGCTCGAAGCCTTCAAGGCCGAAGCCGAAAAGGGAGACGACCCATGAGCGTGTCGCTGATGATCGCGCCCGTGCGTAAAAGCATTCGGGTCGAGGCGCCGATCGCGCGCGCGTTCGACGTGTTCACCGCCGGGCTCACACGTTGGTGGCCGCATAATCACGGCATTGGCAAGCAACCGATCGCCAAAGTGCTCCTGGAGCCGAAGCTCGGCGGTCGCTGGCTGGAAATCTGCGAAGACGGCACCGAGACCATCGCCGCGCTCGTTATCGTGTGGGATCCGCCGCACCGCTTCGTGCTGCTCTGGCAAGTGAACGCACAGTGGAAGCCCGACGTCGAGATGCGCTCCGAAGTCGACGTGCGCTTCGCCGCCGATGGCCCTAACGCGACGCTCGTCGATCTCGTCCACCACAAATTCGAAACCATGGGCGCAGAGAGCGGCGGCAAAATGCGCGAGGACGTCAACGGTGGTTGGCCGGGCCTCATGCAGCGCTTCAAGGAAGAAGCCGAACGCGCCTAGTCGGAAAAAAATCGGGAGGACAGCGATGTCAGAAGTCATCATCCACGGCGTGCCCGGCAGCCCGTATATGCGCGCAGCTATGCTCGCCTGCGAGGAAAAGCGCGCACCCTATCGCGTCGCGCCAATCGCGCCCGGTCAGCAACAGAGTCCGGAACGCCTGGCGCTGCATGCCTTCGGCCGCATCCCCACCATCGATCATGGCGATTTTCGTCTCTACGAAACGCAAGCCATCACCCGATATATTGATGCTGCGTTTGGCCCGCCAACCCTGACGCCCGCGGACACGCGGCAAATGGCGCGCATGAACCAGATCATCGGCATCATAGATTGGTACTTCTTCCAGCTTGTCGGCCGTACCTTGGTATTTCAGCGCGTTGTTGGCCCCGTTCTATTCGGTCGCGCCGCTGACGAAGCTGCTTGCGCCGCCGCGGTGCCCGACGCTGAACGCACCATTGGCGAACTCAATCGGTTGCTGGGAAACAACGCGTTCCTCGCCGGCGACGCCATCAGTCACGCCGATCTTGTCGCCGCGCCGCACCTCTTCTATTTCGCCATGACGCCCGAGGCCGGCCCGATTTTCGAAAAGAATCCAGGGATCAAGGCCTGGCTCGACCGCATGTGTGCGCGCGACAGCATGCAACGTACTGCGCCGCCGGAAGCACTGCGCAAGAGCGCTTAACGCAACCCCAGCTGCTTCAGCGCATCCTGCACGCCTTCATAGCGCGGCTTGATATCGTCGCCAATGTGAGCGTGCGTCGGGATGTAGAACAGACCGAGGTCCATGCCGTTGAGCGCAATCTCGGCGCAGCGCTCGGGCATGATGAGGCCGAGCGAGGCCGGCGCCTGCGTGGGATCGGGCAGGCCCCGCGCGATCAGCGGTGTATAAACCGCGCCTGGCATCAGCACGTGCACATCGAGCGCGTCTGCGCACTCATCGCGCAGCCATTCCGCGGTGATCAGCACGCCGTGCTTGGTAGCGCCGTAGAGGCCTAAGCCTCTGCCCTTCACGGCCGCAGGCACGGAGAGCGAATTCTCCGAGCCGGTGATCATCAGCCGCCCGCGCGCGCCGCTCGGCGCAAGCGCTTTGAGATAGGCCTGCGCCACGCGCACCGCCGCGAAATAGTTCACCGCGAACAAGCGCTCCGCCTCTGGCCCCAGCGGTTCGTTCTTGACCTTCTTGTTGTGACCGATGCCGGCGTTCGAGCACACCAGCTCCAACCGCCCGCGCCACGCGAACGCCTCGTCGATCAGCTTCGCCGCCGCATCCGGCTCGGCCAAATCGCAAGCAACACCGCGCGCCTTCGCACCGAGTTCGGCGACCGCGGCATCAACCTTGGCCGGCTCAAGATCGGCGATCATCACATGCGCGCCGCGCGCGATGAGCGCCTCGGCCAGCGCCTTGCCGATGCCGGACGCACCGCCGGTGACGAGCGCAGTTGTGTTTTCATAAGCGATCATGTTGCGGTTATGAACCGCCAGCACATGATCCGCCAGTTCACTTCGGCGCCGATCCGAAATTCAGACGCCGACTCATGCTAAGAGCGCGCCATGCAAATGATCGCCACTGCTTCCGCCCTCATCCTGCTCGGCGCTTCGCTCGGGTACATCCTGTTGTTCTCGTTCGTGGTCTCGCCGGTTGCGTTCAAGCAATTCGACGCTGGCCGCGCCGAGCGGCTGGTGCGGCACGTGATGGATGCAGGCCACGGATTGCTGGGAGTCATTGCGCTGATTTCAGCACTGGCGGCGCTTTTGTCGGGCGCCATGGCGGGCGCCGCGGTAGCCGGCGTTGCGGCAATCTTTGCGTTCATGTGCAAGTTTGCGCTGGCGCCGCGCGACGACAAGCCGATCAGCGGTCATCGCGTGCTGAAGACCGCGCGCGTTGTCGCTTCTGGTCTGACCGCCTTCATCATGCCGATCGTGATCGCGTCGATCGTGCTGACCTGCATGCACGTCTAAGCGGCTGCGGCGCTCCCCTTCGCGGCGCGCGCCTTCTTCGCGCGCTCAATCCAGGTGGCGATATCATCGACGGTCGGCGCCGGCGCCGAACCCCAGGCGCGCGCACCCTCGTCCGACAAGCCCCAATGGGCGATGCTGTTGACCAGCTGTTCGGCATCGGCTTGAACTAGCATATCGGCGTCGCGCACATCGCATGCCACCAGCGCCAGCGCTTCGCGCGACTTTAGGCCGGGCACGGTGCAGGCGAGCAATGCTTGCGCCTGCCAATCACGGATCACTTGCGCGGAAATGTGACGCGCGCCGAGTTCGCGCTGCGCGTCTTCGGGCGACGCTGCGAGCAGATCGGCGATGGTGCGAACGCCGACAGCTTCTAGGCGCTTCGCGGTTTTTGGCCCGATGGACGGCGCTTTTTCGACTGGCGCGTCTTCGTTGAGCATGAATTTCGGCTGGGTCTTCTCCACCCGCGCGCGGGGCGCGCCTTCCGGCAATTCCGGCTTGATCACCTTGGGCGGCTTCACCGGCTTCGCTTTGGCGGGCTCATCCCACACTTTCGCGACACGCGGCGGCGGCGCATCGGCGGCCTTGGCGCCAATCTCACGCGGCCATTTTGCATCAAGCGATGAAAGCGGCGTTTTCAGAACTTCACTGGCGTAAAGTTCGCGCACAGCTTTGTCGTCCTCGCCGAGCGTCGCGCGCACTTTGCCGGTGCGTGTGTATTCCTCGTATTGAGCCGCCACTTCTTTGCGCGCGGCCGCGTCGTCGATGCCCTTCAGAACAGCGGCGATCGGCATTTGCATGCCCAAGAACAGCGCTTGCGGCGCGGTGAGGGTTTTTGGCGGCTTCACGGCCGCTTCCTCAAAAGCGCGATCAAGAATGCGCGCGAGTCCGACAGTCGCGTACGCGATCAACGGCGCAATGGCGTTACGCAGCTCTTCATCGAGACCGGCCGGCGGATCTTTGACGCCTTTGGCCAAGTTGTAGTGTTCGATGATGAGTTCGTAGTGCGGGTTCGACGTGTTCGCGCCGTTGACAACCGCTTGCGACACCCATTTCGGGTCGCCGGGCATTTCCACGTCTGGATAGCCCGCGAGATCGTTCATCTGCTTGAAGTTGAGATACGATTTGTTGAAGCTCCACTCGACAGCGCGGTGGATGACGTTCTCTTCTTCAGTCTGATGCGTATGAAACGGCTGAATGGGGTCCACGTAGTAGTGGCTCATCACCCCTGCTGACCACGCAGCCTGCTGCCAATCCTTCGCGGCGAGCGCGTTCACCGTGCGGCGATACCATTCTTCGCAGGCTTCGGGAGCGCCGCCCCAATTGTTGTCGCGCACATGCAGGACGTGGTTCTTGAAGTCCTTGAACTCTTCGTCGGGCGCTTTCGCGCCTTTAAGGTACAGCTCATGATTGCTGAGCAGCAGGTCCTGCCAGTCCTGCGCCTCCGGCGAACGCAGATGCTGCAACGCATCAACCGCCAGGCGGTGATGGGTGGAACGGCAGCGGCTGGCGAAAACCACCGCGTATAACAACGACATGCCCGGCCCCAGGGATGAACGCGAAGTTAAGCCGTGGGGTGCAATCAGTTAGCGAGACGTTAACGGCGCGGCTAGGCGGCGCGCGGCGTGGCCTTGGGTACCAAACCCCAGTCCTCGCACAGCAAGCGCACCAAACGTTCCTGACGCGCTTCGATCTCATCGAGCGTCCACGCCGGCACGTTGGCGAAATCCTTGGTCAGCGCGTGAATGGGCGAATTGCCGCGCGACTTGAAATAGATGTTGCGCTTGTCGGCGTAGCCT
>DASZWS010000274.1:0-3184 GCA_035546515.1 Vitreimonas sp.
GCCACCAGAATACGGCCGGCGCTAAAACTCTTGCCCTGTTTGAGTTTTACCGTGTGCGCGTCGACGACCTCGGCGCGATCTTCGTGCAGCGTGGCGCCCGCAGCTTCGAGGTTCTTGCGGTAGATGCCGGAAAGCCGCGTGACTTCGGCTTCGACGTTGTCGCGGAGCGTGGGCCAATCGAATTTCGGTGCGCCGACGTCCCAGCCAAAATTCTTGGCGTCGCGAAACGCTTGCGAGAAGTCGGCGCCATGCACCAAAAGCTTTTTCGGCACGCAGCCGCGGATCACGCAGGTGCCGCCGAGGCGGTCGTCCTCGGCAATCGCGACGCGCGCACCGGCTGTGGCGGCCAAGCGCGCCGCGCGCACGCCCCCCGAACCCGCGCCGATGACAAAGAGATCGTAGTCGTGTTGGGGCATCTTAATCCTCCCCGCCCGCGGGGAGGTCGCGAGCAAAGCGAGCGGGAGGGGCGAGTCGCGCGCCGATGGTCAACCAAACGCCGTCGATGTTTTCAAACACGTCTGTGTTGCTCACGCGGATAACGCTCCAGCCTTCAGCTTCGAGATATTTGGTGCGGCGCAGATCGTAAGCCAATTCTTCGGCGATGGAGTGGGTAGCGCCATCAACTTCGACAACGAGCTTTGCCGACGGACACGCAAAGTCGGCGATGTATGGACCTATTGGATGTTGCCGCCGAAAGCGTGCTCCATTCAGCGCTCGTTTGCGAAGGTTCACCCAATGGATCACCTCAGCCTTCGTCATGTTCTGACGAAGCGTTCGCGCTTTGGCGGTGACGCGGTATTCGCCCTCTTTTCGCACGCGCCCCTCCGCCTCGCTTTGCTCGGCACCTCCCCGCGCAGCGGGGAGGATGAACTAACTCGCGCGTTTCATGTAGGCGGGCAGCCAGGCTTCGTTAAGGCGGCGGAGTTCTTCCAACGCGAGCCGTTCGCGTTCGCCGGTTGAGCCGAGGTAGCTGAGCTCCTTGCCGCCGGCTTCGCCGACGACGAGGTACGGCACGCCTGCGGCGCGGGCGCGTTTGTCGAGCGCGTCGAGCCGGGCCGAGGGGATGGCAATCAGATAGCGCGCTTGATCTTCGCCATAGAGGAAGGCGGCATCGGACGCGTCACCTTGATAGCCAAGTGCGAGGCCGACATTGCTGGCGAGCGCCATTTCCGCGGCGGCGACGCCGAGGCCGCCATCGGAAAGATCGTGCGCTGTGCGAACGGCGCCGTCGGCGATCAGCGCGCGGACGAAATCGCCGTGTTTCTTCTCTAGCGCCAAATCCACAGGCGGCGCGGCGCCGCCGAGGCCGAAACTTTCAGCGTAGATGGACTGACCGAGATGCGAACCATGCGCACCAATCAACACTAGCGTGTCGCCTTGCTGCAGCGTGTTCGCAGTCGCGCGGCGTCCGAGATTGTCGATGATGCCAACCGCGCCAATCGTCGGTGTCGGCAGGATCGCCTGGCCGTTGGTCTCGTTGTAGAGGCTGACATTGCCGCTGATCACCGGAAACGCCAGCGTGCGGCACGCCTCTGACATACCGTCGATCGCATAGACGATCTGGCCCATGATTTCGGGCTTTTGCGGATTGCCGAAATTGAGGTTGTCGGTGACGGCGAGCGGACGCGCGCCAACGGCGGTGAGATTGCGCCAGGCCTCGGCGACGGCTTGCTTGCCGCCCTCGTAGGCGTCGGCTTCGACGTAACGCGGCGTGACATCGCAAGTCATCGCCAGCGCGCGTTGCGAACCGTAGAGGCGGATGATGGCGGCGTCGCTACCGGAGTCCGCGAGCGTGTCGCCCATGACGTGGCGATCGTACTGCTCCCAGATCCAGCGTTTGGACGCCATGTCCGGCGTCGTCATCAACGTGGTGATGGATTTGGCGAAGCCTGGATATTCATCGACCAAGCGCTTCTGATCCGCATCGCTGAGCGGGATCGCTTTCAGCGGCTGCACATACGGGCGTTCATATTTCGGCGCTTCGTCCGCGAGCGGCCCGAGCGGTAGATCGCAGACGATCTTGCCGTGCCAGCGCAAAGTCAGATTGCCGGTGTCGGTAGTTTGGCCGATGACGGCGGCGTCCAAACCCCATTTGTCGAAAATGGCCTTGGCGGCGGCTTCGCGGCCGGGCTTGAGCACCATGAGCATGCGCTCTTGGCTTTCGCTGAGCATGAACTCGTATGGCGTCATGCCCTCTTCGCGCGCCGGCACCGCGTCGAGATCGAGCAGAATGCCGGCTTCGCCCTTCGAGGCCATTTCAACCGACGACGACGTGAGGCCCGCAGCACCCATGTCCTGAATGCCGATAATGGCATCGGTGGCCATCAGTTCGAGACAGGCTTCGATCAGCAGTTTCTCCAGGAACGGATCGCCGACTTGCACGGTGGGACGCTGCGCGTCGCTGTTATCGTCGAACTCCGCCGACGCCATGGTGGCGCCATGGATGCCATCGCGGCCGGTTTTGGCGCCAACATAAACCACGGGATTGTTCGCACCCTTGGCGGCGGCGGTGAAAATTTTGTCCTTATCGGCGATGCCGAGGCAGAACACGTTGACGAGGATGTTGCCGTTGTAGCGCGCGTTGAAACTGGTCTCGCCGCCGACGGTGGGCACGCCGACGCAATTGCCGTAGCCGGCGATGCCGGAGACGACGCCTTCGACAAGGCGCCGCGTCTTCGGATGCTCGGGCGCGCCGAAGCGTAGTGCATCCATGATCGCCACCGGACGCGCGCCCATCGTGAATACGTCGCGCAAAATGCCGCCGACGCCGGTGGCGGCGCCTTGGTACGGCTCGATGTAAGATGGGTGGTTGTGGCTTTCCATCTTGAAGATGGCGGCCAAGCCTTCGCCGATATCGATTGCGCCGGCGTTCTCGCCCGGCCCGTAGATCACATGCGGCGCCTTGGTCGGAAACTTGGCCAGGTGCGCGCGGGTAGATTTGTAGGAGCAGTGCTCGCTCCACATCACCGAGAAGATGCCCAGCTCGGTGACGTTCGGGGTGCGGCCCAGTTTCTCCAGCACGAGATCGTATTCGTCGCGGGAAAGGCCGAATTCTTCGGCGAGCGCCAGGGTGCCCGGCGCGAGCGGATCTAGGGACATGGCCGTCAGGTAGCGTGTGTCGGACGTGGCGGCAATTAGCAGCGTTGCAACGTTGCTCCCCCGCTTGCGGGGGAGCTGTCAGCGA
>DASZWS010000275.1:0-4056 GCA_035546515.1 Vitreimonas sp.
CAACTCGTCGCCGCGCTCGACGCCAGCCTGGTCAAAGCGGCCAAGCCGGTGACGCTGCCGGCGGCGCGCAAGGCGCTGGAAAGGGCCCAGGCCGCGTGGGGTGGTGGAGACGGTTAAGCAATGGCAAAGCCGCGCAAGAAGAAGCGCGCGTCGACGGCCGAGAATGCGCCGACGCTGACGAGCCCGGACCGGTTCATCAATCGCGAGCTGTCGTGGCTGGCGTTCAACACGCGCGTGCTGGAAGAAGCGGAAAACGTGAACCACCCGCTGCTGGAGCGGCTCAGGTTCGTTTCCATCTCCGCGTCGAACCTCGATGAATTCTACATGGTGCGCGTCGCGGGCCTGCATGAGCAGGTGAAGGCGGGCGTTTCCATTCTGAGCCAAGATGGGCTGACGCCGGCCGAGCAATTGTCGCGCGTCAACGCAGCGGCCGCTGAGCTGATCGAACGCCAGCAGAAGAATTGGCGTGTGCTGCGCGCGGAGTTGCGCGGCGCGGGGCTTTCGGTGCTCGATCCGGCTGAACTCAGCGAGCAGGATCTGGTCGCGTTGAAGCGCGTGTTCATGGAGCAGGTGTTTCCGCTGCTGACGCCGCTGGCGATCGATCCGGCGCACCCGTTCCCCTTCATTCCGAATTTGGGCTTCGCCATCGTTTTCAAATTGAAGCGTCGCGGCGACGGGCGCGCGCTGAACGCGCTGATCCCGGTGCCCAGCCAGGTCGCGCGCTTCATCGAAATTCCGACGGCGGCGGCGCAGCCGGGCGAACGGCAAAGCAAGCGCTTCGTGACGTTGGAAAACGTCATCACCCTGTTCATTGATGAGATGTTTCCAGACTATCGCGTTGAGGGCCAAGGGGCCTTCGCTATCGTGCGCGACAGCGACATCGAAATTCAGGAAGAAGCCGAAGATCTGATGCGCGAATTCCAGGCGCGCCTCAAAGAGCGGCGCTTGGGCGACATTGTCCGCCTCACCATCGAGAAATCAATGGATGAAGAGCTGCGCACTTTCATCGTGCGCGAGCTCGAGGCCAATGCCAGCGACGTTATCGTTGTTGATGGCATGCTGGGCTTGGCGTCGCTGTCGACGCTCGTGCACGAAGAACGGCCGGATCTAAAGTTTTTGCGCTACGAACCGCGGTTCCCCGAACGGATCCGCGATTTCGGCGGTGACACCTTTGCAGCCATTCGCTCCAAGGACATCCTGGTGCATCACCCGTACGAGTCGTTTGACTCGGTGGTGCAGTTTTTGCGGCAGGCGGCGGCCGATCCCGCTGTCGTGGCGATCAAGCAGACGGTGTACCGGACCTCGAAGGATTCACCGATCGTAGCGGCGTTGGTCGCTGCGGCCGAGGCGGGCAAGAACGTCACGGCGCTGATCGAACTCAAGGCGCGCTTCGACGAAGAAACAAACATGCGCCAAGCCGAGATGCTGGAGCGCGCCGGCGCTTCGGTGGTTTACGGCTTCATCGACTACAAGACGCACGCCAAGGTGAGCCTGGTGGTGCGCCGTGAGGCCGACGGCCTGCGCACCTATACCCACTTCGGCACCGGCAACTACCACCCGATCACCGCCAAGATTTATACCGACCTCTCGCTGTTCACCTGCGATCCGGCGCTCGGGCGCGACGCAGGGCGGCTGTTCAACTTCGTCACCGGTTATGCGCGCCCGGCGCAGCTGGAGAAGATCGCGATGTCGCCGATCTCGGTGAAGTCGACGCTGCTGCAGCTGATCGAAGACGAGATCGAGCATGCGCGTGCGGGCCGCGACGGGGCGATCTGGGCCAAGCTCAACGCGCTGGTGCATCCCGAGATCATCGACGCGCTCTATCGCGCCTCCAACGAGGGCGTAAAAATCGAGCTGGTCGTGCGCGGCATCTGCTGCTTGCGGCCCGGTGTGCCCGGCATGTCAGAGAATATCCGGGTCAAATCCATGGTGGGGCGGTTTCTGGAACACTCACGCATTGTCTGTTTCGGCGCCGGGTCAAAACTGCCGAATCCACGCGCCAAAGTGTTCCTATCCTCAGCCGATTGGATGCCGCGGAACCTCGAGCGGCGCGTTGAGGTCATGTGTCCGGTTGAAAATCCGACCGTTCATCAGCAAGTTCTCGATCAAATCATGGTCGCCAACCTCAATGACGAGGCGCAATCGTGGTACATGGACTCGGAAGGAGGCTTCAAACGCGTCGACGTCTCCAAACTTCCGGACGAACCGTTCTCCGCGCACAACTATTTCATGCGCAACCCGAGCCTTTCGGGCCGCGGGCGTGCGCTCAAAGGCAACGCGCCAGCGGCGTTCGATCATATCGGCGCGCGCTTCTACTGAGTTTTAGTCGGTGAGCGCCCGCCGCCTTCGCGACGGGCAGGACGCCGCCGTTATCGACGTCGGCTCCAACTCCGTGCGTCTTGTTGTCTATCGCATCGACGGGCGGGCGATGACGCCGGTGCTCAACGAAAAGGTGATGGCGGGGCTTGGCCGCGATCTGCCGAAGACGGGCGCCCTTGCCAAGGAGGGCGTGGAAGCGTCGATCAAGGCGCTGAAGCGCTTCGCGGCGCTGTTGGAGGCGGGCGAGGTCGAAAGCGTGTTTCCGGTGGCGACGGCAGCGGTGCGCGAAGCCAAGGATGGGCGCGCGTTTGCGCAGCGCATCAAGGACGAGACCGGTTTTGATTTGCGTATCCTCGATGGCGCCGATGAAGCGCGGCTCTCGGCGTTGGGGGTAAGCGCCGGTGCGCCGGATGCTAAGGGCATTGTCGGCGACTTGGGTGGTGCTTCGCTGGAATTGGTGGAGATCGGCCCTGACGGACCTGGTCGCGGCGAGACGTTCGCGTTGGGGCCTTTCACGCTGGCGCGCGAGGGCGATGAATTCGACTATGGGCGTGTGACCAAGCAGGTCGAAGCCGCGTTCGAAAAAACCAAGGTGTTTCCGAAGAAGAGCGGCGCCGATTTTTACGCCGTGGGCGGCGCGTGGCGGGCGCTCGGGCGCATCGATATGACGATGCGCAACCATCCCCTCGGCGTGTTGCACCATTACGAGATGTCGCGCGGCGAAGTGTTGAAGCTCGCCGACTTGGTGCGCAAGCAGAGCCGGCGCTCGTTGGAGCGCTTGGAGGAAGCGGCGGCGAAGCGGGCGGAGACGCTGCCGTATGCGGCTGTGGTGTTGGAACGGGTGATGCTGACGGGCCAATTCGACCGCGTCATCATCTCAGCGTTCGGATTGCGCGAAGGCGTGCTGCTGGAGCGCATGAGCGCGGAGGCGCTGGCACAGCATCCCCTGATCGCCGCGGCCGAGGCGTTAGCCGGGCGCTCGGCGCATACGCGCGCCTTCGGCGCGGCGCTGGAAAAGTGGATCGCGCCCATGTTCGAAGGCCAGCCGCTGGTATTTGATGAGGGGCGTGAGGAGGTGCTGCGCGGCGCGGCCGCGCGGCTTGCCGACATCGGCGGACCGCTGCATCCCGATCAGCGCGTGGAGATCATGTTCGATCTGATCCTGCGCGCGCCGTTGGCGGCGATCAGCCACGAGGAACGCGCGTTTCTCGCCGCCGCCATCCATCACCGCTACAGCAAGGCGCCGCCGCATCACGCGGAGGCGTACCACCGGCTGTTGTACGAGGATCAACAGGCGGCGGCGCTCGCGCTTGGTTCGGCGTTGCGGCTGGGTGCGGACCTCTCTGGGCGCAATGAATCGCTGTTGAAGCAGTTCAGCGTCAGTGTTGATGACGGAAAACTCTTGCTTCGCGTCAAGAAGGCGGTTTTAGACCTCGCCACCGACACAGCTTTGCGCCGGCTTGACGCGGCGGCGGCGACGCTGGGTCTGAGTGCGGAGACGAAGACGACATGACCGACGCCCTGCCTGACCGCCTCTCGGTCGATCCCGACAGCCCGTACTACAATGCTGCCGTCCTGGAGCGGGAGATCGGCGTGCGGTTCCGCGGCGTCGAGAAAAACAACGTGGAAGAGTATTGTGTGAGCGAAGGCTGGGTGCGTTTGGCGGTGGGTAAAACCCTGGATCGCAAGGGCAAGCAGCTCACCATCAAATACACCGGGCCGGTCGAGCCCTATTTC
>DASZWS010000276.1:0-10096 GCA_035546515.1 Vitreimonas sp.
CAAGCGCGCAATGAGCTTTTCGAAGAAGCGCGCGCCCTCCTCGATCTGCGAAAGCTCGATCCACTCGTCGGGTTGGTGCGCCTGTTCGATGGAGCCCGGCCCGCACAGCACAGCCGGAATGCCCGCGTGTTGGAACAACCCGGCCTCCGCCGCGTACGAGGCAGCGCGGGTGTCGTTGTCACCGGTCAACGCACGCGCGAGCACCTCGGCGCCGCTGCCGCGTTCGATTTCCAGGCCGGGCGTGGCGGAACGCCGTGTGACCGTGACACCGCCTTCCGGCGCCCGCGTCTTGATCTCGGCGTCAAGCTGCGCGGCCGCATCGAAGAAGCGCTTCTCCAAGGCATCCGCTTCAGCCGCGCGCGGGCTGCGCAGATCGAACATGAACTCGCAACGGCGAGCGAGAATGTTCACCGCGGTGCCGCCCTCGATGCGACCGACCGTCAACGTCGGCCCGGGCGGCGTGAACAGCGCCCCGTCGCCTTGAGCGGGCTCGCGCCCCATGGCAGCGATCAAATCCATCAGCTTCAACGCTTCCATCACTGCTGACACGCCTTGATGCGGCAAGCTCGAGTGCGCTTCGCGGCCGATGACCTCAACGATGAAGGTGCGAATGCTCTTGTGGGCGGAGACGACCTTCATGCTGGTAGGCTCGCCAATGATGGCGGCTTCCGGTTTCGGCATGAGGCGCACGATTTCGTCTATCATCGCCGGCGCGCCCAAACACCCCACTTCTTCGTCATAGGAGAGCGCCAGAATGAGCGGGCGTTTCAGGTCAGCGGCGAGCGCGCGATCGATGTGAGCCAAGGCAAGCGCCGAAAAACTCTTCATATCCGCGACGCCACGGCCGTAGAGCTTTCCGCCTCTTTCGGTAACTTGCCACGGATCGCTCGTCCAAGGTTGGCCATCGACGGGCACCACGTCAGTGTGGCCGGAGAGCACAATGCCGCCTTCGACGCGCGGGCCGATCAGCGCGTAAAGATTGGCCTTCGTGCCATCAGCGTTGCCGACGCGAGTGGATTCAATGCCGCGTTCGTTGAGAAACGCTTCAATCCACTCGATCAATTCCAAGTTGGAATTGCGTGAAGTCGTGTCGAACGCGATCAGGCGTTCGAGGATTTTCAAGGTTGGCGCGATGTCAGTCACGCGTCAGCCGTTCGCCGGCGCACGAACCACCGCGCCGCCGGGCTCCTGCATGGCGAGAAGCACTAAACGGAATTGCAGCACCGAGTTGGGCGGAATGTCGGGCGGCGAACCCTGGGGGCCGTAGCCGAGTTCCGGCGGCATGGTGGCGATCACTTCGTCACCGGGGCGCATATGCTCAATCGCTTCGGCAAAGCCCGGCACCACCTGTTGCACTTGGAAGGGCGCCGGCTGGCCGCGCGCGAACGACGAATCGAACACCGTGCCATTAGTGAGCTTGCCTTCGTAGTGCACCAAGACCGCCGCTTGCGCCGTGGGACGCGGCAAACGCTGATTGCTGCTGTGATGGCGGAATTCAAGCAGCAGCCCGGATGGCAAAGCTTGAACGCCCGGCTGCGCACGCACGTTCGCGAGAAAGGCGGCGTTGCCCTGGGCGGCTTGCGCGGCCTGCTGGGTTGCAGCTTGCGCGCGGGCTTCGTCGGCCTTGTCGGCCTTCGCCATTTCCGCCATCACGCCATTGTCCGTGGTTTGCCCGCACGCCGCGAGCGCAACCAGAGCCGCGAGCGCCAAATATTTGATCATCGGTAAAGCTTTTCCGTTTGTTCAATGGTCCACGGCTCAGCTTCGCTGGCCGCATCCCATTCTTTGAAGGCCTCATCGGCAAAAATTGTGGCACAATACGCGACAGCGACATCCGGCGCCGTCGCTTTGTAGGTTCGCAAGCGCGTCGCGACCGGCGCAAACATCGCATCGGCGATGGTGCGCTGGCCAAACAAGAATGGCCCACCCTCCCCGTAACGCGCGCGCAAGCCGCCCCAGAGCGCAAACAATTGCTCAAGATCGTCGCGCGTATGCGCGTTCCAATCAGGCTCAACGTCGACGCGGCGGCGCACATTCATCGACATCGCCGCACGCAGCGCAAAGAAGCCAGCATGCATTTCGGCGGCGGCGGCACGCGCAACCGCACGCGTCATTGGATCGGCTGGCCACAGACTTGGCGTCTGTTCGGCGGCCCATTCGCAGATCGCCAAGCTCTCGTACATCACTGTATCGTTGACGTGGAGCGCCGGCACCCGCCCGCTTGGCGAGACGGCGCGCACCTCCTTGATCTGAGACTTGCCATAGCCCTCGCCGCCCAAGCGGATCAGCTTCTCCTCGAACGGGATGCCGCCCCATTTCAGCGCCAGCCAAGGGCGTAACGACCAGGACGAATAATTCTTGTTGCCGATATAAAGAGCGGGCGCGGCCATGGCTGGCTTGTTTCAGAGGCCGGCGATGAGATCAAGCCGCCAGCGTCGCTTCCCATACATGCGCACGGCCTATACGCTCCGAACTGGGGCACGGGAGAGGTCGATGCGGTTTATTGCGGCGACGGCGGTGATCGCCGCCTGCCTCCTTGTCAGCATGCACGTCAAGCCGCACTTGCCTCGGCCATCGATCGCGCACGGCGCCGCCATCCAAACCAAGGTCGGCCCAAGTAAACCCAGCGACAACTGCCGTTGGGCCAATGATCACGAGTGCGACGAGCCGGACATCGGTACCGGCGCATGCGCCATGAACACTGACTATTCCGATTGCCGGCGCTTGCGCACACAAGAGGACGATTCCTGCCGCTGGGCTCGAGACGGCGAGTGTGACGAACCGAATTTTGGCACCGGCGCTTGTACGCAAGGCACGGACCGCACGGATTGCGGCGACATCGCCTGGTTGCGCAACGAGACTGACAGTTGCGCCACCGCATTCGACGGTGTGTGCGAGGAACCGGGACACGGCGATGGATCATGCGCGGCGCGTACGGACCGCTCCGACTGCCTTGGCCGCAATCGGCCCATGAACATCGCCGACCATTTCTTCGGTCACGACGACCGCGTGCTGGTGCCGATCAATCAGGCGCCGTGGAAGTACATCGGCGCCTTGGTGATGGACACAAACGAAGGATGCACCGCCACCCTGGTTTCGCCGAACGTCGTCGTCACGGCGGCGCATTGCATTATGGGGGACAACGGTGTGAACGCCGAAGCAACGTTCACCACCGCGGACGGGCGCGAAAGCGCGCGCGTGACCGCCTATCTCGTGGACCGGCGCTTCGACTATCGACGCTTCACCACCGGCAACACGCAAGACGGAATGGATTGGGCGCTGCTTAGATTGAACCGTCCGTTGGGCGATCTGAAGGGTTTTGCAAACGTGCAGAACCTTACTGCGCTAGGGCGGCATACTGCGCTCGCGGCGACTCTCATGCAGGCCGGTTATGCCTGGGACACCGGCGACAATCTCGCCGGCGTCACGTCCTGTCACATGGTGGCGATCCACACCGACAACACGTTCGAACACCAATGCGACACAACGCGCGGCGATTCCGGCTCACCGTTTTTCGTGCGCAGCGGCAGCGGTTTCAACGTGGTCGGCGTCGATTCGAACTTCCGCTCCAGAACCGACGGGCCGTACATCAACATTGCAGTCAGCGCGGCGGCGTTCGCGCCGCACCTTGCCGACTTCGTGGCCGGCCGCAGCGGCATCAACGTCGGCAAGCACAAGCGCTAGACGCTCCTTCCAAAGTCGCCGAGCGCATTGTAGGTTCAGCGACAGGCGGGAGAGTCAGATGCGCTACATTGTTGCGGCGGCGGTCATTGCCGCGTCCGTGATTGCGAGCACTAGCGACCGGCCGTTCCCGCTAGCGCCGGTAGCGGCGCACGCCGACCCAACACCGCCCACGCGGGTAGCAGAGTGCGGACGCCATAGCACAACTCAGCCCACAGATGCCTGCTGCTGGGCCAATGATCATGAATGCGATGAACCCGACATTGGCACCGGCGCGTGTGCAATGAACACGGACTACTCAGACTGCCGCCACCTGCGCTCCGGCGAGGACGATTCGTGCCGTTGGGCGCGCGATGGCGAATGCGATGAACCGAACTTCGGAACCGGTGCCTGCACGCAAGGGACCGATCACACCGATTGCGGCGACATCGCCTCACTACGCAACGAGACCGACAGTTGCGCGACTGCGTTCAACGGCGTGTGCGAAGAACCGGGGCATGGCAACGGATCGTGTGCACCTCGTACCGATCGCTCAGACTGCCTGGGCCGCAATCGTCCGATGAACATTGCCGACAGCTTCTTTGGTCACGACGATCGCATACTGGTCCCAGTCGGTGAGGCGCCATGGAGGTTTGTAGGCAATCTTGTGATCGACGGAACTGCTTGCACCGCGGTTCTCGTTGGTAGAGATATCATCGCCACCGCGGCCAACTGCATCTTCACGAACCACGGTTTGCGTGTGCATGGCACATTCACTAGCGCTAACGGCCAACAAGCTTTCATCGTGGCGTATCTGTACGACCATCGCTTCAACTACAATCGTTTCCTCGCGGACAACGATCAAGATGGACGAAACTGGGCCCTTTTGCGCCTTGATCATCCCCTTGGCGATGAGAGCGGATTTGCTGGCGTACAGGCGCTGAATGACGGCGCAGCACCGGTCACAGTGATGCAAGCGGGTTATGCATGGGACACCGGCAGGAATCTCGCTGGCATGCCGGCGTGCCAGATCGTCGCTATGTTGCGCGACAATACACTCGTGCATCAATGCGATACGACTAGAGGCGATTCCGGGGCGCCATTCTTCGTACGCAACGGGAGCGGCTTCGACGTTGTCGGCGTCGATTCAAACTATCGGCGCGTCCCGGGCGCGTACATCAACATTGCTGTTAGCGCGGCCTCGTTCAGTGATCAGATCGCGGGTTTCGCCGCGGGCACTACGGGTACAATGGTTACTCCCCGCCATTGAGCGGGGCCCGCCCCTTGCTACGCCTCGCAGGCGAGTGGTGCGAGGCGGAATTCGTGCGTATCGAAACGGCACATCCCAAAGAGCTGGGCGCAACGGAGATCGCGCTTTGGCGCAGCCATCAGCGCGACAACGCTGATCTGCTCAGCCCCTATTTCGCGCCCGAATGGGCGCAGATCGTCGGCGCGGCGCGCGATGACGCGCGTGTGTGCATTATCGATGGCGGGGCCGGGTTCTTCGCGGCGCAACGACTTTCACGCTTCGCCGCCATGGGCATTGGCGCGCCGATCTGTGACTATCAGGGCGTTGTTGGCGCGCCGGCTGACGCCGCAGCGCTCTGTCGCGCGCTCAAGGTCGGCCGCGTTGATCTTACGCACGTACCCGCGAGCCAAAGCCTGCTGACCGGCAGCGTCGCCGGCGAAGACGGCTCATGGATCGCCCAAACCGCGGGCGGGCGCGATCTCTACTTGGCGGCTGTGAAAGCGCGGCGCAGCGAGTTTCTAAGCAAGACCGATAAGAAGCAGCGCAAGTTCGAGCGCGAACACGGCCGGCTGGAATTCCGCGCCAACGTGCGCGAGAGCAGCGATTTCGAAACGCTGCTCAACTGGAAGAACGCGCAGCTGGCGCGCTCGGGTCAGCCGGAAATCTGGGCGACGCCGTGGGTGCGGCGCGTGCTTGAGGACTGCTTCAATTCGCAAAGTCCCACGTTTTCGGGGGCGCTGTTCACGCTGACGGTTGATGGCCGCCCCGCCGCCGGCGCCTTCTTCCTGCGCGCCGGGCCAGTGATGCACGCCTGGGTGATCGCGCACGACAACGACTTCGACGCTTACTCGCCAGGCCTGTTGCTAGCGCGCTGGGCGGTTTGCTGGGCTGCAGAAAACGGCGTCGCCGAGGTGGACTTCGGACCAGGCGCCGACTCCCAGTACAAGCGCCAGCTTTCAACCACGCAGCGGCTGATCGTTTGGGGCGCCGCCGGCGGCGCGACGCTGTCCAAGACCGTGCGGCGCACCGCATTCGCACTGCGCGCCGGCATCGAAAGGCTCCCGCAGCCGCGTTTGGCTGCCCTCCCTGGCAAGGCCATGCGCAAGCTCGATCTAATGCGGGCGCTCGCCGCTTAGGCGGCTTCTTGCGCGTCGTGCTCGGCGACGTAGTGGCCTGGCGCGACGTGCAGCCATTGCGGGCGGTATTGCGTCGCATCCGGATTGTCGATCAGCCGCGACTTTAGCCAGCGGAGGCTCGCGCGCGTATCCAGCGGGCTCGGCAGATCGCCAACAAGGCGCACACGCGGGCGATTGCGCGAAATGTTCGGGTCCGGCGTCGGCGCCGCCGCCAACAATGCGCGCGTATATGGATGACGCGGGTCCTGAAGGATGACCTCCGCCGGCCCGTACTCAACCGCGCGTCCGAGATAGAGCACCAACACGTTGTGAGAAATTTCGCGCACCACGGCGAGATCGTGACTGATGAACAAGAAGCTGGTGTGATACTCGCGCTGCAAATCCGCCAGCAGTGCGAGGATCTGCGACTGAATCGAAACGTCCAAAGCCGAGACGGCCTCGTCGCAAACCACGAGCTTCGGCTGCAACACCATCGCCCGCGCCACGCCGACGCGCTGGTTTTGTCCGCCGGAAAGCTCGTGCGGATAGCGGTTGATCAGCTCCGGATCGAGGCCAACCTGCGCCATGATGGCCTTGACGCGCTCCTCTCTCTGCGCCCGATCCAACAGCGGTTCGAAAGCCAACAATGGCTCCGACACGGAAGCGCCAAGCGTCATGCGCGGATCCAGACTGGCCATCGGATCCTGAAAAACGATCTGCAAATCCTGGCGCGCCCTGCGAATGGTTTCCTTTTCGCTCGGCAACAAATCGCGCCCAAGAAAGCTGACGGCGCCCGCTGTTCGCGGCAGCAGCTGCACGATCGCACGCGCCAGAGTGGATTTGCCGCAGCCAGACTCACCGACGATGCCGAGCGTTTCGCCCTTGTGCAGATCGAAGGAAATACCATCGACGGCCCGCAACAGCCTTGGCTTGGAAAAACTGCCGTCGACTTTCACGGGGAAGTGCACGCGCACATCGTCAACTTTGAGGATGGGCGGGCCAGGTTCGATTGGCGCGATGTTTTGCGCGCGTTCACGATCGATCCGCGGCACGGCTTTCAATAGCATGCGCGTATAATCCGCCTTCGGCGCGTGGTAGATGGTGTCCACGTCGCCGGTTTCGACCACCTCACCGCGCCGCATCACCGCGACGCGCTGAGCCATGCGCGCAATGACGCCCATATCGTGCGTGATCAGCGCCACCGCCGCGTTGGTGTCACGGCGCAAGTCCTCGATGAGGTCCAGAACCTGCGCCTGCACGGTCGCATCGAGCGCGGTGGTGGGTTCGTCGGCCACCAAGAGCGCAGGCTCGCACATCATCGCCATGGCGATCATCACGCGTTGGCGCATGCCCCCGGATAGCTCATGCGGAAATTGCGACAGGCGGCGCTCGGCTTCAGGGATACGCACGCGCTCCAGCCAGTCGATGCAGCGCTTACGGGCCTCGCCGCCGTGAACATCGAAATGATGCGCCAGCACTTCGCGCATCTGCCCGCCGATAGTCATGTGCGGGGTGAGCGCTGTCAGCGGATCCTGAAACACAAAGGCCACGCGTTTCCCGCGTACGCCGTCCAGCTCCTTGCGCCTGACGCCCAAAATTTCCCGGCCTTCGACCTTCACCGATCCGGCAATGCGCGCGGTCTCGGCGCTTAGCCCGAAGGCTGCAAGAAACGTCTGACTCTTGCCGGATCCGCTTTCGCCGACGATGCCCAGACATTCGCTTTGGCCAATCGTCAGGTTGACGTTCTTGACCGCCTCAACCTCGCCGTCGGGGGTGTCAAACGTGACGCTTAGGTCGGTGATCGCCAATACCGGTTCGCCCATGGCGCGAGACTAGCCGCGCGATCCGCGAAGTCCACGCCGGGCGGACGCCGTTCCGCTAGCGAACCGGCCGCTGCAGCGTGACGCAATGGCGCTTGCGGAGAGGCTCTGGCAATATCGGGTCTCCCGAGGCCCTGCTTGTCCCCGTTTGCCCTGAGCCGCGACGACCGCCCTGATCGCCCACGCCCGGCGCTTTCGGTCATCGTCCCCTGCTACAACGAAGAAGAAGTGATCGAGACAACGCATGCCCGGCTGTCGGCGGTCATGGCCGGCACAGCCCTCAATCATGAGATCATCTACATCGACGACGGCAGCAAAGACGCCACGGTCGAAAAACTTCGCGCCATCGCCTCCAACTGCGCACACGCGCGAGTCGTCCGGCTATCGCGCAATTTCGGTCACCAGATCGCTGTGACCGCAGGACTCGAATTTGCCGACGGCGACGCCGTGGTGCTGATCGATGCAGATCTGCAAGATCCCCCCGAGGTGATCCCGGAAATGATCGCCAAATGGCGCGAGGGTTATGAGGTCGTCTATGGCGTGCGCACAACGCGCGAGGGCGAAAACGCTTTCAAACTTTGGACGGCGCGCGCCTTCTACAGGATTATCAACAAGCTTTCGGAAGTACCGCTGCCACTGGACACAGGCGACTTTCGCCTGATCGACCGCAAGGTCGTGCTGGCGCTGCGCCGCATGCATGAGCGCTATCGCTTGCTGCGCGCCATGACTAGTTGGGTCGGCTTCCGGCAAGTTGCGCTGCCGTATGAGCGGCACAAGCGGTTTGCGGGTGAGTCCAAATATCCGCTGCGCAAAATGCTGGCGCTGGCGCTCGACGGTATTCTCTCCTTCTCAGTTGTGCCGCTGCGCATTGTCACTGCGGTCGGGCTGTGCATGGCCTTCTTTGCAGCGCTCGGCATCACTTACGCCCTGATCGGGCGCATATTCGGCGACGACTGGGTGCGGGGATGGACGCTCATGTTCATCACGGTACTTTTCTTCGGCGGCATCCAGTTCATTTTCCTTGGCATCATCGGCGAATATGTCGGACGCATCTATGGCGAAGCCAAGCAGCGCCCGCTTTATCTTGTGTCGGAAGTGATGGGCCCGCCCAGCTTTGGCGCGATCGAAACGCTCGCACACGAGCGCGGAGGCCCATGATCACCAACCTGCTTGAGCGCGCCCCGCCGGGCTTGCGGCAGTTTCTGACCTATGCCGTTTGCGGCGGCATGGGCGTGGCGCTGGATTTCGGCGTGTACACGCTTCTGGTGCAAGCCGGGCTATTCTACCAAATCGCCAACGTCATCAGTTATGGCTGCGGCACGCTGCTCAGTTTTGCGCTCAACCGCGCCATCACCTTCCGTGTCATGGATGCGCCGCTGCGGCGGCTGGCGACATTCTTCGCCGTCGCTGGGGCTGGGTACGCCCTCTCTTCGCTGAGCCTCTATGCAATGGTTGAACTGCTGCATCTCGGCAAACTTGTCGCCAAGGCGGCGTCAATCATCGTGGTTGTGCTGACGCAGTACACGCTCAACGCGCGCATCACCTTCAAGAAAGCCGCACAACCGTGAACGACGCGCCGGCGCAGGAATTTGACTGCGCCATTATCGGCGGCGGCTTCACCGGGCTGGCCGCCGCGGCGCAATTGCTGAAACTGGGACGATCGGTGGTCATCCTGGAGAAGGAAGGCCAACTTGGCGGCTTGGCTTCCGGCTTCGATGTCGGCGGATACGAACTCGAGCGTTTCTATCACCACTGGTTCACCAACGACACGCACGTACCAGCGCTCGCCGCGCAGATCGGCGCGGGCGACAAGATCGTCACCCGCAAAACCGCGACCGGCATGTATTACGCGGGGAGTTTCTTCCGGCTTTCAACGCCAATGGACTTGCTGAAATTCAGCGCCATCCCCTTCTTCGACCGCGTGCGCACGGGTCTCGCCACCTTGTGGGTACGCACAATCAGGGATTGGCTGCCGCTGGAGGAAAAGACCGGCAAAGAGTGGCTGATCAAGCTGTTCGACAAGAATTCCTACCGCGTGATCTGGGAGCCGCTGCGGACCGGCAAATTTGGCGCGCACGCCGACGCCATCTCTGCGGTATGGTTCTGTAACAAGCTCACGCTGCGTGGCGGCAGCCGCAGCAAAGATGGCGGTGAAGCGCTCGCCTATTATCGCGGCGGCTTCGGAGAATTTGCCCGCAATGTGGGCGACTTCATTCGCGCCCAAGGCGGCGCGATCCGCGTGGGCGTTGCGG
>DASZWS010000277.1:0-13678 GCA_035546515.1 Vitreimonas sp.
CTGCGCGCTGTCCCAGTGCTCTGGCGGCCGCCCAGTTGGCGCTGCAGCCAGGAAACCAATACCGGCGCCGATTGCGCCGCCCGTCCAGCGTGCGGCGGGATCGCTGGTGCTGGCATCGACATTGTTTGCAAGCGTTGCGCCTGCCAACCCGATGCCAAGACCTTCCACGACACGCGGCGCTGCTTCAATAACGGCTTCTGGCCAGTCCCAAACGGTGGTTTCGTGTTCTGACGCCCACGCCGCTGAATCAGCGCCCAGAATCCCGCCGGCGCCTTCCGCTGAGGCTGCGGGGTCGCTCGCGTCACGAACCTCTGGCGCGATTAGCGCGCCGATAATGCCACTGGCGATCGCCGCGCGCACCATTTCCTGCGTTACGCCGGGCATCCGTGCTTGCAACGAGGCTTCAAATGTTTGGTCGAAGAGGCGCTCACCGGTGCGGGCATCGTTCAACACATAGTGCACGCGCGCTGACGCCACCTTGTCGGAAAACGGGACCACATCCCCGCCGTGCAACTCTTCGAACGTGATCGAAAGCAAATAGTGCGCATGGCGAATGTCCGGGGCGAGCATGCCGGCGCCACGGAGCCAATGGCGCATCATGCCGTTGATTTCCGCCCGAGTTGGCCGCGTCGTGATAATGCCGTTGCCGTCGAACAGGTGATATTCAGGCGCGCCATTGATTTCATAGATGGCGACGCTTTCGCGCAATGAAGCGCCGCGATCAACGAGAGCCACATATCGAGGCGGTAGCACAGGGCGTCGGAGCGCCTGTTCGTCTGCCCGCGTCGCACAGGCCGTCGCCAGGCCGCAAAGCATCGCTGCGCCAAGCAATTTACCTCTGTTTGTCACGGTCCTGTCCTCCCTGAATCAGGGTGACGGTAGGGCGGGCAGGTTTACCGGCGGTAAACTTTGGGTTGTGCCATTTCAACCGACCTCTTGCGGCGGAGGCGCCCAACGGCGATCATTGGCGCAACGGAGTTTGCATGAAGCGCTACATGATTGTGTTCCACTCGCACACGACCGGCTCGGCCATGCCGGTCGACTCAAGTGATGCGCCAGCGGATGCGCTGAAACTGGCGCAGCGCGCCGCATCTCAGCAATTGCGCGATGTCCGCATCGTCGACAACACCACCCAAGAAGCGCTCGATCCCAAATCGTTTGCCGCCAAGCACAAGCTCTGATCCGCCTCACGCGCGCCATGACGCACTGCTAGCTTCACCAAACCGGGGACTTCATGTTGAGACGCGCCATCCCATTCGACACCGGCCCGATCCATTTCGTCGGCATCGGCGGCATCGGCATGTCCGGCATCGCCGCGGTGATGAAGAATTTCGGCTACGAGGTCACCGGCTCTGACGCCAAGGATGGCGCCAACACCGAGCGCATGCGCGCGATGGGCATCCCCGTCGCTATCGGCCACAATGCCGAGAATGTCGCCAACGCTGGCGTCGTCGTCGTCTCGTCGGCGATCAAGAACGGCAATCCCGAGACCGACGCCGCCCGCGCCCGCGGCGTGCCGGTCGTCCGCCGCGCCGAGATGCTGGCGGAGATCATGCGCCTGAAGTGGACGGTCGCCATCGGCGGCACCCACGGCAAAACCACCACCACCTCGATGATCGCAGCACTCCTGGACGCCGGCCAGAAAGATCCCACCGTCATCAATGGCGGCATCATCAACGCTTACGGCGCCAACACGCGCATGGGCGAAGGCGAATGGATGGTGGTGGAGGCCGACGAAAGCGACGGCACCTTCACGCGCCTACGCGCCACCGCCGTCGTCGTCACCAACATGGATCCCGAGCACCTCGATCATTACGGCTCGGTCGAAGCCATGAACGACGCCTACAAGCTCTTCGTCGAGAACATCCCGTTTTACGGCTTCGCGGTGATGTGCCTTGATCACCCGCAAGTGCAGGCGCTTGCGTCGCAGGTGCGCGATCGCCGCATCATCTCCTACGGCTTCAATCCGCAAGCCGATGTCTGCGCCGTCAATGTGCGCCCGTCGCGAGAAGGCGCGACCTTCGATGTCGTTGCGCGCCGGAAAGGAGAAGGGCCGGGGGTGACCTTGCACGATCTCTTCTTGCCGGTGGCTGGCCGCCACAACGTACAGAACGCCGTCGCCGCCATCGCCGTCGCCCGCGAACTCGGCGTCACCGACGCCGGCATCCGCGCTGGCTTGAAGAAATTCGCCGGTGTGAAACGCCGCTTCACCACCACCGGCTACTGGAACGATGTGCGCATCGTCGACGATTACGGCCATCATCCCGTCGAAATCGCCGCCGTGCTCGCCGCCGCCCGCGAGGTCACCACCGGCCGTGTCCTCGCCGTCGTGCAGCCGCATCGCTACACGCGCCTGCGCGATCTCTTCCAGGATTTTTCCACTTGCTTCAACGACGCCGACATCGTTGCCGTCGCCGATGTGTACGCCGCGGGCGAAGCCCCCATAGATGGGGTCAACGCCGACACGCTCGCCGCCAGTCTCAAGAGCCACGGCCACCGCGACGCGCGCCGCTTGGGCTCACTTGATGACCTCGCCGCTTTCGTCCGCGCCGAAGCCCAACCCGGCGACATCGTCGTCTGCCTCGGCGCCGGCGACATCAGCGCCTACGCCAACGCGCTGCCCGGCAAACTCGCAGCGGCTGCAGCGTGAGCATGGAGCGCCGGCGCAAGCGTCGCGCTTCGACAAGCTCAGCGTGACGCCATTTTACAACAACGCCAATTTCAAAGTAGCGTCATCCTGAGCCTGTCGAAGGGTGCGCGGGCCAAAGATGCCGGCGAGGGTGCCGGCGCTCGATGGGACACCGAGAATTGCATGTTCAAAGCAGTGATCTGGGATTTTGGCGGGGTCATCACCTCGTCGCCGTTCGAAGCGTTCAATCGCTACGAAGCTGAACGCGGCCTGCCACGCGACACCATCCGCCGCATCAACAGCATCAATCCTGATGCCAACGCCTGGTCGAAAATCGAGCGCGCCGAGATCGACGGCGCCGGCTTCGACGCCCTGTTCGCCGAAGAGGCCCGCGCCATCGGCCACGACATTCCTGGTCGCGCGGTGCTGGCGCTGCTCTCGGGCGACGTGCGCCCGCGCATGGTCGCAGCCCTCGACCAATGCAAAGCCGCCGGCCTCCAGCTCGGCTGCATCACCAACAATGTGCCCGCCGGCGCCGGCGACGAAACGCTCACGCGCACGCCCGCCGCCGACGCCCTCACGCGCTTCGATCACATCATCGAAAGCTCGAAAGCCGGCGTCCGCAAACCCGACCCGCGCATCTACGCCATGATGTGCGAAGCGCTCTCCGTCGTGCCAAAGGAGTGCGTCTATCTCGACGACCTCGGCATCAACTGCAAACCCGCCGCCGCCATGGGCATGACGGCCATCAAAGTCACCGGCGAAGCGCAGGCGCTGACGGATTTGGGGCAGGTGCTGGAGATGGCGTTTCGCTAACGACGCCTTTCGGCGGAGGCGGACATTTTAGCTCGCGACGTTACTCACGGGCGCGCGTTGCTAGACCGCGCAAAAGCCCGCCCGCTTGTTGAGACGGTAGCCTCGCTATGGTGTCGTACATATCTGCGGCCACATCGCAGAAGCGTTCATCGTCGCCGGTGCTAGCTAACAGCGAATCCGCGTCGCTGTAATGCTGGCGCACCGTGGCCTGCACATTCTCCATGACTACGCTGGCCTCTTCCTCGGTAAGGGTCGGCTGCGCCACACTCCTATCAACGCGAAAAGCCGCGCTTACGAGTGCGTCGTGCCGGGCAATGACATCGGCGCCGAGATATGCATTGAGATTGCCCGGCGGCTGACCATGAAACATCGCCCTGCAGGCTTGAGGATGTTGCTTCGACAAACGGCGGTAAACATCACGCGTAACATTAGCGAGCGCCACGGCGTGCGCGTCGTCAAAGTACGCCATGCGGGGCGCAGCGGCCACCTCGGCGGCCTCGCGCGCGGCTTCCATCAATGTGCTGTGCCCCAGCGGTCGAGATGCGACGCTCGCAACAAACGATTCGAAAGAAATACGATCGCTAGCTCGCCAAGCTGTCATGGTCGCGCCCAACTGGGCATCGCTTAGCAGCTCACGCGCGGTTGCCACTGGACTCGCAGCAAGGGTTTCCCCGTACCAGGCTCCAACGCGCCCGCCGACGATCACGAAGAGGGTGACTGTGACGGCGCTAATCGTTGATTTTTTGAAAGACGGGAAGAGTTTTCCTAAACCGAAAACAACCGCCATGCCGGCGAGTATGGCGATACCAGCGCCTATAAAACCCGCGAGGAACATCATTTGAGCGTGCCCGTCCGCGACGCCCAGCGTCACTATCGCAGGTCAGTATGCCAGTCGGCGCTTGGATGGCGAATTGTTTGGAATGACCGGGTGTCGAATGTCGCGGCAAGGCCGCCGCAATGCTCGCCATGGCGTCACGCTGAGCCTGTCGAAGCGCGACGCCACGCTTAGACGGAGAGGGGGCAGCGTCGCCCTTCGACGGACTCAGGGTGACGCTACTTCACACAGACGCCCGATCGTCAGCGCGGCTTCGTCGATTTAGGCTAGAGCACCGCATTCTACTCGCACCCGAAACGTTTGACACCCTTACCCGACTCCCACCAGCCGGGAAGCATGGCCGATACTGCCCGCCCCAAGCCACGCCGCGAGCCGCTCCGC
The DNA here is from genome assembly GCA_035546515.1 of Vitreimonas sp. Taxonomy (GTDB): domain Bacteria; phylum Pseudomonadota; class Alphaproteobacteria; order Caulobacterales; family Aquidulcibacteraceae; genus Vitreimonas. The sequence goes on from DASZWS010000277.1 coordinate 4,662, forward strand.
GCCGCCATCATCTACGATTTCGACGGCACGCTCGCGCGCGGCAATCTACAGGAGCGCAGTTTCATCCCCGACATCGCCGGCATGAAGCACGCCGATTTTTGGATGGAGGTGAAGCGCTTGGCTAAGGCCGAGGATGCCGACGAGATCCTCGTGTACATGCACCTGATGCTGGATCGCGCCCGCGCCGCCGGCCGCCCGGTCACGCGCCAGCAATTGCAGGATAGCGGCAAGGACCCTGATTTCTTCGACGGCCTCGATCACTGGTTCGATCGCGTCGACGCCTTCGCCGACGATCTCGGCCTCGAACTCGATCACTACATCGTCTCGTCCGGCATTCACGAGATGATCGAAGGCTGCCCGCTGTTTCCGCGTTTCCGCAACGTGTTTGCGTCGCGCTTCCTCTATGACAACAAGGGCGAAGCCAAATGGCCGGGCGTCGCGATCAACTACACCACCAAGACGCAGTTCTTGTTTCGCATTAACAAGGGCATCGACAACGTCCACGACACCGAAGCCATCAATCGCTGGATGCACAACAACGATCGCGAGCTGCCGTTCGAACGCATGATCTTCATCGGCGACGGTGACACCGACATTCCGTCGATGAAGATGGTCTCAAGCCAAGGCGGCTGCGCTATCGCCGTGCTCGATCCGTATCAATGGACCGAGCCGCGCAGTCTCGACAAAATCAGCCGCCTCATCGCCGAAGATCGCGTCAACTACGTCGCGCCCGCGGATTACCAGCCCAAAAGCCAGCTCGACGTCATCGTCAAAGGCGCGCTCGGCCGCATCGCCTTGCGCGCAGGGCTGCGCGTCAGCGCTTAGCGCGGAATTCCGAAGCTCGTCATTCCGGACGCGACGTAGTCGCGATCCGGAACCCAGAGGCCAACGACGAGGTGGCGGCCCCTGGGTTCCGGGTTCAATGCTCCGCATTGCCCCGGAATGACGAAGGCAATGCGTATCGCGACCCTAACTTAGCTTCCCTGTGGCGCCGGCGTGTCGCCGCGTTCGATGCGCGTCACTTGCGTTGGGACTGGCGGCTCGCCACCCATCAGCTGTACGCCTGTGCCTGGGCCTGTACAGATAAAGCTGGTGATCGAGCGCACCGAAATGGCGTGGTTCCAATCCAGGTCGCGCGAATTGCCGACGATGGTGAAAATGTAGTCGCGCGTGCCGACCGACAGCCGCACCCGGTGTTCGTCCACGACGCCATAGCCGGTGACTTCGTTTGCCCTGAAGCAGTCCGCGTGCGGTCCGCCCGCATTGCCGCTTTCATTTCCCATCGGCGTGCTGCAGGCGGCGAGCGCGACGGCCGCAATCAGCGCGATTTTCATTTTCATGCGTGTCGTCTCCAAAATCAGCTGCCAGAAGGCGCCGGTTGCGCCGGGGCGGCGTCCGGCTCGCGCGTCACCGAAGTGATGGGATAGGTTTGTGGCGGATGTCCGCCGCGCACTTCGACGCCGAGGCCGTTGCCTGTGCACACCCATCCGGACGGCGGGCTGCGCAGGGCGATGGCTTCGCTCCAATTCAGATCGTGTGCATTCCAGGTGGTGCCCAGCAGATAATGGCGGCTGGCGCCCACCGTCACGCGCACCGTGTGGTCGTCCACGACATTATAGCCGTTGACGCTCGAGGCCAGAAAGCAGTCGCGGTCGCCCGGCGCATTGGCGGCATCGGCCCGCGGCGCGGTGGTGGTTGAGCACGCGGCCAGGGCAACCAGGCTGGCGATAAACAGAGTTCGCATAGGGGTCTCCGAACGTCCTCCCACAATCCAAGTATGACGCACCCGCATACCCAAAACGAGCGACGCCGCCTTTGACGGAGCAAGATGACGCAGCTAGGGCATTCACTAATGAGTGAACTTCCTTTGCCGCCTGTAAGAGGTCAGCTTCTGCGCGGCGAAACACTTGCGCCGTTTACGTGGTTCCGCGTCGGCGGGCCTGCGGACGTTTTATTTCTGCCCGCCGACGCCGACGATCTTGCTGAGTTCATGGCGGCGCTGCCGCAGAACATCCCGGTGATGCCCATCGGCGTCGGCTCCAACATGATCATTCGCGACGGCGGTGTCGGCGGCGTGGTCATTCGCTTAGCCGGTCGCGCTTTCGCCCAAATTGAAGCGCTTGGCGACAGCAAGATCAAAGCCGGCGCCGGCGCGCTCGACTCGATGGTGGCCAAGGCGGCCGCGAAGGCGGGCATCGCGGGTCTCGAATTCTACGTCGGCGTGCCCGGCACCATCGGTGGTGCGCTCACCATGAACGCCGGCTGCTATGGGCGCGAAACCAAGGATGTCCTCGTGGAAGCCACGGTGCTGACGCGCATGGGCGAGCGCATCGTTATTCCCGCGTCGGAATTCGGCTTCACCTATCGCCACAATGCGTTGCCGCCTGACCTGATCTTTCTCAACGCCACTTTCCAGGGCGTCGCCGACGCACCCGACGCGATTACTGCACGCATGGCCGAGATCACCGCCAAGCGCGAAGGCAGCCAGCCCATTCGCGAAAAAACCGGCGGCTCCACATTCAAAAATCCGCTGTCGCAGTCTGGCGAAAAGCTCTCTGCCTGGATGCTGGTGGACGAAGCCGGCATGCGCGGCCATCGTCGCGGCGGCGCGCAAGTCAGTGAAAAGCACGCCAACTTTCTGATCAACACCGGCGACGCTACCGCCGCCGACATCGAAGGCCTCGGCGAAGACGTCCGCGCCGCTGTGAAAGCCAAGCATGGCATCCAGCTAGAATGGGAAATCAAGCGCGTGGGCCGGCCGCCATAGCGGACCCCCGCCATCCAGGCGGCATTCTGGGCCGCGCACCCTTCGACAAGCTCAGTGTGACGCTACTTTGAAACTGCGCGAGTGTGAGATGGCGTCAGCCTGAGCCTGTCGAAGGCCGACGCGTGCGCAGAAGGATCACTTCCGCGCATCCCCCTCCCAAAAGACTGTCTTGAACAACAGCCAGCCACCGACAATGGCGACGATGGTGGGGATCAGCACGCCCACCGCGAGCGCCCACGCCGGCGCGCTGGGGTCGCGCTCGCCGGCGGCTATCGCCCACAAGAAGAAACAGCCCATGCCGAAGAATAGCGTGCCGATGCAGCCGACTTCCAAGCGCGTTGCCGGACGCGGATTTCGCTTCGGGCCAAACATGCCGGAACTACACGCTTCGTTTCGCCCACCGACAAGCACGTTTGCGCTTTCGCGGGGTGGTTTGAACGGCAAAAACCGCCTAAACCGCGCCCCATGAATCTCAAACCCAACATCCTGGCCGCCATCGGCAACACGCCGCTTGTGAAACTCAACAAGGTCGTGCCGCCCGGCGCCGCTGAGGTCTGGGTCAAGTGTGAGTATCTGAACCCGGCCGGTTCGATCAAAGACCGTATGGCCAACTACATCATCGAGAAGGCCGAAGCCGCGGGCATTCTCAAGCCCGGCGGCCTCATCGTCGAGAACACTTCCGGCAATACCGGCCAAGGTCTCGCCATGGCGGCGGCGATCAAAGGCTATCGCTGCGTGTTCACGATGCCGGACAAGATGAGCAAGGAAAAGCAGGACTCGCTGCGCGCCTACGGCGCCGAAGTCATCATCACGCCGACCGACGTGCCTGGTGACTCACCTGAGCACTATGTCAACGTCGCCAAAAAAATCGCCGAAGACACGCCCGGCGCCTTCTACGTCGATCAGTATCACTCGCAGTGGAATATCGAGGCGCACTATTGGTCCACCGGCCAGGAGATTTTCAAAGACACCGATGGCGGCAAGTTCGACGTCTTCGTCGGCGGCACCGGCACTGGCGGCACCGTGAGCGGCGTGGGCCGTTGGATGAAAGAGCATGCGCCCAACGTGAAGATCGTCGGCGCCGATCCGCTGGGCTCGGTGCACTATCATCTCTTCCACACCGGCACGTTGCCGACCGCGCACGTTTATATGGTCGAGGGCATTGGCGAAGACATCGAGTGCCGCGCCATGGATTTCTCCGTGGTCGACGACATGCGCCAGGTGAACGATCGCGACAGCTTCGTAATGGCGCGCCGCCTGGTGAAAGAAGAGGGCCTCTTCTGCGGCGGCTCGTCGGGCTCCAACGTCCACGTCGCCATCGAGATCGCCAAGGAGCTGGGGCCGGGCAAAGTCGTCGTCACCGTGCTTCCGGATCACGGCAACCGCTATGTCTCTAAATTTCTCAATGACGATTGGATGCGCGAAAAGGGCTTCACCGAGACCGAGCAGGAGCTCGGCTTCGTTGAAGAACTCCTGAAAACCGCAAAGTCCAAGCCCATCACCGCCGCGGCCGAAACCAAACTCCGCGATATCGTCGCCATCATGCGCGACCAGGGCGTCAGCCAAGTGCCGTTGATCGAGCACGGCAAACTCAACGCCATCGTCCACGAAAGCGATATCCTGAAGCGCATGGAAAGCGGCGGCCTCGATCTGGACGCGCCGGCGACCACCGCCGCGTCGCCGATCGCCGGCCTCATCTACCCGAAAGCGCGCCTCGAAGAACTCTTCCACATCTTCGCGACCGATCACGTCGCCATCGTCGTCGATGCCAGCAATGTCGTTGGCGTGATCTCGAAGATCGACCTGATCGAATATCTCGATCGCAAAAATCGTTGATCACCTTCGCTCGTCATTCCGGGGCATCGCGTAGCGATGAACCCGGAACCCAGGGGATGACAGAGCTGCGCGTTTGCCCCTGGGTTCCGGATCGCACTTCGTGCGTCCGGCATGACGATGTCATTGCGGAGCGAACATGAGCGACATGCATCACAACAAAGGCTTCGGCACGCGCTGCATCCACGCCGGCCAGCAACCCGATCCCACCACCGGCGCCATCATGACGCCTGTCTATCAGACCTCGACCTACGTCCAGGAAAGCCCCGGCGTCATCAAGGACGACTACGACTACGCGCGCTCCGCCAATCCGACGCGCAAAGCGCTGGAAGCCAATCTCGCCTCACTTGAGGGCGGCCGCCACGGCTTCTGCTTCGCATCAGGTCTCGCCGCGCTCGCCGCATGCATCCATCTGCTGAAAAGCGGCGACCATGTGTTGCTGTGCGACGATGTCTACGGCGGCACGTTCCGCTCGTTCGACAAAGTTTTCAAGCAATTCGGGATCAGTTACGATCGCGTCGACATGACCGATCTGAATGCGCTCGAAGCTGCGTTCAAATCCAACACCCGCATGGTTTGGCTGGAAACGCCGACCAATCCGCTCTTGAAGATTATCGACATCCGCGCTGTGAGCGAAATCGCCAAACGCAAATCGGCCATTGTCGGCGTCGACAACACCTTTGCCTCGCCGGTGCTGCAGAACCCGCTTAGTCTCGGCGCCGACGTGGTGCTGCATTCCTGCACCAAATATATCGGCGGTCATTCCGATGTCATTGGCGGCGCGCTGATCGCCAATGACGATGACATCGCCAACAAGCTGAAGTTCACACAAAACGCCGTCGGCGGCATCATGGCCCCGTGGGATTCGTTCCTGCTGCTGCGCTCCACCAAAACCCTCCACGTGCGTGTGCAGCGCCATTGCGAGAACGCCGCGCTGATCGCCGACTATCTCGCCCAGCAGCCGCAAGTCGGCGCCGTCATCTATCCTGGCCGCGAAGACCACCCTCAGCACGCCATCGCCCGCCAGCAAATGCAGAACGGCTACGGCGGCATGATCACCGCCACACTCAAAGGCGGCTTGCCTGCGGCGCGCAAATTCCTCGAACGCGTGCAACTGTTCTCGTTGGCGGAATCGTTGGGCGGCGTTGAATCGCTGATCGAACACCCCGCCATCATGACTCACGCCTCGATCGACAAGCACCTGCGCGAAGCCATCGGCATCGGCGACGGCCTCGTCCGCTTTTCTGTCGGTATCGAAGACGTGGATGACCTGATCGAAGACATCGCCGAAGCACTGGCGGCGATTTAATACCGATGCGGTTGAGGTGGATCGGGATCGGTGTCGTGCTGATGCTTGCGGCGCTGGTTGTTCTCAACTGGCAGTCGCTGGTCCTAACGGCTGCGATTTTGACAGCTGAGCGTCGTCCCGCTCTTCTTTCGGATGCAGAAGAAGGTATTCCAGGTTCTGCACGGAAATTCGCTGCGCAATTCAAGCGTGGCACGTCCGAAGCCAGCTTGCTAGACTGGCTGAACGAAAACCGGTTTACTATCGATCGCGCCGCCGATCGCGCAAATAGGCTGGTAAAAAGTCTTCCTTGCAACGAAGCCATCGAGATCCAATGGAGTAGAACACCAGCAGGCGTGATTGAGTCTGCAAGTGCGCAGGTGCATGAGGCGGGCTGTCTCTAAACCTCCCGCTTCGACAACTGCCACCCATCCCCAGCCAGCCACGTTTCCGCATCCGCCACATCGTCCCGCCGCAACGAGCGCACCTCGCCCGCGCCGCCGCGCCCGAGCGCCCGCAGAAACGCGTTCGACGCTTTCTCATCGATCCCGCCCACGCAAGTGATGAACCCGGCCGGGCAGATCACCAGCGCTGCGAACGCGTCGCCGCGCCGTGTCACCAACAGCATGAATCCCATCCCGTTCGCCGCCGTCCCTTAACGCGTCGAGCCAATTCGGTAGCGGATGCGTCGCGCCGGCGTTGACATACACAACATCCGCATCCGGCAACGCACCCTCCGTCGCCGAGCGCGTATGCATGCGCGCCTGCGGCCATGGCGTCAGGTTGACGGCGGCTTTCGCGGCGAGGTCTTCTTCGATCTCGTACGCATCAACCGCGCCGTCGCGTCCGGCCAACTCCGCGAGGATTGCCGTATAATATCCGGTCCCAGCGCCAACGTGCACAACCTGCTCGCCGTCCCGGACATTCACTGCCGCGATCAGCTTCGCATGCAAACTCGGTTGCCCGTTATTGATACGCCGGTCCTCGGCTAGCGCGATCAGCACGTCCTGATACAGGAGTTGCACATCAGCGCTCGGCGTCGGCTGATAATCGCCAGCGAATACCTTCCACGGACCCGCGCCGACGAAATCCTCGCGCGCGACAACCGCGAACGCCGCAAGCACACGAGCGTCGTCGGCGCCCGCCTTCCTCACGATCTCGCGCGCATACGCGGCGCGGACTTCGGCAATCGTGGAACTCATCACCCCTACTTAGCCTGTGCCGTCCGCAGCTACAAAGTCCGAAAATGGCGGGCCGAAAACGGCGCACGTGGTTACGCAGACGATGCCATTCAATCGTCCTCCCCCTATAGGAGGGAGCACGATGGTGAGATGATGGGAGAAGATGATGCGTGTCGCTTGGCTATTTGCGTTTCTGCTGACACTCACCGCCTGCGCGACCACGCCGTCAGGCGCGCCGCTCAGCAACCGCGACGCGGTGATGGCCGCCAGCCACGCGTTCGACAACGCCCAGCTCACCAAGGACCGCGCAACGCTTGAGCGCATGTTGGCGAACGACTATCGCATCGTCTTTTCATCCGGCCGCGTCGGTGATCGTGCCGCCTTCCTCGCTAACTTCACTGATCCCACCGTCGAATTTTCCGCCATTCATGTCGACGATCCGTACTATCAGGATCTCGGCCGCGATGCGGCCATCGTCGGCGGCGTCGGTACGATCGAGGGCACGCAGAATGGCGCGCCGTTTCGAGAACACTTCATGTTCGCCGACACTTTCATGCGCCGCGACGGGCAGTGGGTGGCGATTTACACCCAGGTCACCCCGTTCGCGCAGCCGCCTGCTGCGGCGCAATAGCGGCGGGATGCGATCGGGAACCACAGGGGAACGACCAACGCAGCTTGCTGGCGCATCATACCGGACCTAATTGGCTCCCTACAGATTCTGAGTGGGGAACTTCTATGGCCCAGCGCCGCATTCTTTCTGCGCTTTTCCTGAGCGCGGTCGCCATTGTTGCCTGTTCGAAGCAGCAGGCGCCGGCAAACACTGCGCCCACCATCGGCGTCAACCTCGCGGCGATGGATACGTCGGTGAAACCCGGCGACGATTTTTACAACTACGCCAATGGCGCGTGGCAACGCACGACCGAGATCCCCGCCGATCGCTCCAGCATCAGTTCATCGTATCAAGCCACACTCGCCACTGAGCAACACAATCGCGAGTTGCTGGCGAGCATCCTCAACTCACATCCCGCGCCCGGCAGCGATAACGCGCGCATCGTCGCCTTCTACAACGCCTACACCAACACCGCGGCCATCGACGCCGCCGGCATGAGCCACATTCAGCCCGACCTGCAGCGCTTCCAGGCCATCGCCGATAAAACCGCGCTCGCCACCGTCCTTGGCAGTCAAATCCGCGCCGATGTCGATCCGCTCAACGCCACGAATTTCTGGACGCAAAATCTGTTCGGCATTTTTGTCACCCAGGGCCTCAGCACGCCGGGTGAGGTGCTGCCGTACATTCTGCAAGGCGGCATCGGCCTGCCGGAGCGGGAGTACTATCTCTCCAGCGATCCCCACATGGCGGACATCCGCACCAAGTATCGCGCTTATATCGAACAGATCTTCACGCTTGCCGGCATCGACAATGCCGCTCAGCGCGCGCAGCGCGTCTATGATCTGGAAATGAAAATCGCCCGCGCCCACAACACGCGTGAGCAGAGCGAGAACATGGCGGGCTCGTCTGCGGTGTGGACCCGCGCCGAACTTGAGCAGCACGCTCCAGGCCTCAATTGGAGCGCCTTCCTCAACGCCGCGCAGCTCGGCACGCAACCCAAATTCGCCGCTTATCACGCCAGCGCCATCGCCGGCCTTTCGGCGCTGGTCGCCTCGCAACCCCTCGACGCGTGGAAAGATTGGCTCGTCTTCCACCAGATCAACATGCACACCGACGTGCTGCCGACGCCGATCGACCAAGCCTCGTTCGCCTTCTACGGCACAACACTCTCCGGCACGCCGCAGCAGCGCGATCGCGCCAAGCGGGCGCTCGACTCGCTCAACATTTATCTCGGCGACGCCGTCGGCCACGCTTACGTCGATCGCTACTTCCCAGCTTCGGCACGCGCGGAAGTGCAGGCGATGGTCACCAACATCAAGGCCGCCTTCGCCCGCCGCATCC
>DASZWS010000278.1:0-22338 GCA_035546515.1 Vitreimonas sp.
GCGCCGCAAGGCGTTGTTGCGCGCAGCGATCGCCAACGCGTCCCATGGCTTCGCAAAATGATCGAGCCCGACAGCGACGTAGCCCAAACCCGTGAGCGCTTCGCGCGCAGCCTCGGCTTGGTCAAATCGCGCTTGAGCGTCCGGGAGCGTCGCTTCGTTGATCAGTCGTTGCCGGCGTTTGAACCACGGAACGTGCGCGTAGCCGAAGAGCGCGAAACGGTCCGGCGCAAGCGTCGTCGCCAAGTGGATGGATCTCAGCAAATCGTCGGTCGATTGCGTCGGCAGGCCGTACATGAGGTCGAAGCTGAATTGCTGGATGCCGGCGTGACGCAGGTCAGCAACCGCTTGACGGACAATCTCGAATGGCTGCACGCGTCCTATGGCTTGTTGGACATGCGCATTGAGATCCTGCACGCCAAGCGAGGCGCGTGTCACCCCGACGGCGGCATAGGTCTCGGCCAGTTCGGCCGTCAAATGGCGCGGGTCCAATTCGATGCTGTGAGAAAGCCCACGATCAAGGTCGAACCAAAAGTCGAGATGACGGACGATACGCTTGAACTCGTCCGCGCTCAGAATGTTTGGCGTACCCCCACCCCAATGTATTTCACTGACGCGATGGCCGCCGACCGCATGCGCAGCCAAGTCAATTTCGGCGAGGAGCGTGGTGACGAAGTCGCTGGCCTCGTCGCGCCGCCATGCCCAGGTGTTGCAACCACAATACCAGCAAAGCTCTCGGCAATAGGGAACATGCACATAGACGGACAGATCAGCGTTGGCGGGCAGCGCTCTTAGCCACGAGCGGTAGATTGCGGCGTCCACTCCCGGGCCGAAGTGAGGGGCGGTCGGATAGCTTGTGAAACGCGGCGCTTGGCGTTCCGCGAGGGGCAACAGGTGCGGGTCCATCGTTCTATTTGTCGCCGGTTCGCCCGCGATGCGTTTGACTCTTATCAAGGTGCGATGCGGCGCTTTCGCACAGATTTTTCAGAAGTCCATGACCTCGACCAAGCCGCCGACGGCGACCGCGCCGGCTCCCGGTGGACGAAGGATCAAGGCATTCGCGTCTGCGAAGACGCTAATTAATGAGGAATCCTGATTGGCGAAGCATTGCGCCCAGAATTGTCCTTCGTCGTCAGTCTGAACAGATGCGCGAAGGTAGGTCTCGCGGGCGCCGTTTCCGCCGAGCGCGGTGCGCAGACGCGCGTGTTGTGTGCGACAGGCGTTTGCGGGATCTCGCCCGAGCAGTCGTTCGATCAGCGGACGCAGGAAGAGCCGGGCGCAGACAAAGGCGGAGGCGGGATTGCCGGGAAGACCGAGGGTGAGCTGATTGTCGCGGCGTGCGAACCATGTCGGCTTGCCGGGGCGAACGGAGACCGTCTCGAACAGGATTTCCGCACCAATGGCGCGCAAGGCCGGGCGGGCATGATCGTGGTCCCCCACCGACGCGCCGCCAATGATGACAACGACATCGGCGGTCGTCATCGCGTCATTGACGCGCCGGGCGATCGCGGCGCGGTCATCCATGAAAGGCGGTCCCAGTTGCGCTCGCGCGCCCCAAGTCTCCGCCAAAGCGGCGATGCCGTAGCTCACGGAATCGAAGATCTGGTCTGCAGAGGGTGTGCTGCCGGGGGAGACAATTTCATTGCCGCCGGAGAGAATGGCGATGCGCGGGCGTTGGCCCACGCGAACATTGGCGCGCCCGGCCGCCGCGGCGAGCGCGATCGCGGCGCCGTTCAAAACCCGACCGGATTCTAGCAGAGTGGCCCCGGCGCCGAAATCGACCCCGGCGCGGCGCACATGAAGACCTGGGCTCACCTGCACCGCTGTGACGTCGTCGCCAGCGCGCTCGGCGTCCTCCTGAATGAGCACGCTATCGGCGCCAGCGGGCAGCGCCGCGCCGGTGAAAATGCGCGCTGCCTCGCCGGGCTCAAGAGCGCGACCGAGTGCTCGCCCCGCGCCGGCTTCGCCGATGACGCGCAGCGTGCCTGGCGTATCGGCGCTGCGGACGGCGTAACCGTCCATCGCCGATGCGTCGAAGGGCGGCTGCGCGCGCGACGCGACGATTGTCTCCCGCAACGTCCGCCCCAGCGCGTCCGTGAGTGGCGCCTGTTCGCCGGCGGACGGTTTGGCGTTTTCAAGGATGATGGCGCGCGCGTCGGAAACACTGATCATGGTGTGCTCCGAACATAGTCGCCGCTCGCGCCGCCGCTCTTCGAGATGAGCGCTATGTCTTCAATCACCATGCTGCGGTCGATCGCTTTCAACATGTCGTAGATGGCCAGGCAGGTGATGGACACGGCGGTGAGCGCCTCCATCTCAACGCCGGTTTGACCGTTGGTCTTTGCACAGGCGGTCACGACAAAGGCCGCCCCCGCCTCGTCAGGCGCAACCGCAACCTTGAGACTCGAGAGCGGAAGCGGGTGACAGAGCGGAATGAGATCTGATGTCCGCTTGCCGGCCATGACGCCAGCGATCTCGGCAACAGCGCGGATGTCTCCCTTTGGCGTGTCGCCGGAGAGCGCACGCGCAAAAGTTGCCTGCGCCATACGGATTCGGCCGCGTGCGGTCGCCTCGCGCGTCGTGACGGGCTTGTCGCCGACATCGACCATGCGCGCGCGTCCGCTGTCGTCCAAGTGGGTGAGGCGTTCGCTCATGTCATCGCTCCAGCAGACGCGGCATGATCTCGACGAGGTTGCAAGGCATATGGCGGCTGTCCAACTGCCAGCGGATGATCTTGTCCCAGCCATCTTTGCAGGCGCCGTTCGATCCGGGCAGGGCAAAGATGAACTTGCCGCGGACGACGCCCGCGCATGCGCGCGACTGCAGAGTCGAGAGGCCGACGCTCTCATAACTCAGCATGTGCCAGACGACCGCGAAACCTTCGATTTCCTTCTCGAATAGGGGACGCAAGGCTTCCGGCGTGACATCGCGCCCGGTTAGTCCAGTGCCGCCAGTTGTCAGCACAACATCTATGCTAGGATCGTCGATCCAGGCGGTCACCTGTGCGCGGATTGAAGCGATGTCGTCGCGCACCAGCGCGCGCGCGGCCGCGACGTGGCCATCGCGGACGATGCGGTCAGCCAACAGTGCGCCGGAGGTGTCGCTTTCTTCGTCTCTGGTATCGGAGACCGTCAGCACCGCGATCCGGACGGTCTTCAGCGCGAGCGTCTCATCGATACGGCAGGCAGGTTGAGCGGCGGTCATTTTGCGTGCTCCTGGCGGCGGGCGTGATCTTCCGCCGTGGGCTCGATCCACCGCGCGCCCGCTATTCCTACTTCACGCTTCCACATCGGCGCGTCGGTCTTGAGGTAGTCCATCATCTCGCTGACGGCGGCGAAGGCGGCGGCGCGGTGGTCGCTCAATGCCGCGACGAGCACGATCGCCTCGCCGGCCTCGATGGCGCCGACCCGATGAATGACGAGTAGGTCAAGCAAGGTGTGCCTCGCCAAGACGGCTTCGGCGAGACGGCGCACTTCCACCTCGGTAAACCCCGGATAGTGTTGCAACTCGAGCCGCTGCACGGGGTGATCGCCCGCGTGCGCTCGGCAATATCCGACGAAGCTCGCGAGCGCGCCCGCCTCACCGTTGCGCTGTGCGGAGAAGGCGGCCAGTTCCGCGTCAGGTGAAAACGCATCCGGGGTAATGATGACGCGCATCACGCCACCAGCGCGGCAGCGGCGGCGCCGAGGACGAGGCCAAGGACGCGCAGGATGCCTCTCTTGCCGAGGCGCCGCAGGCTCAAAGTCGTGCCGATGAGGGCGCCGACAACTGCCGCCAGCACAAACCATGGGAGGTAGCTGGGCAATGCTGCGAGCGAAGATGAGCGTCCGGCCAGGCCGGCGAGTGAATTGACGACGATGAAGGACGCAGCGATGCCAGTCGCGCGCTGGGGGTCGCTCCATCCCGCAAACACCAGCAGCGGAGAAAGGTAGACGCCGCCCCCGATGCCGGTGAGGCCGGCGAGCGCTCCCAATACGCCGCCGGCAAAAAGCGCCACGATTTTGCGCGGCGCCTTGCTTGGCTTGATCGCGTCGATTTGCGGCCAAAGCAGATAGCGCAGCGCCGCCGCTGCAAGTGCAGCGGCAAGCAAAGGGCGATAGAGATGTGCGGGAACCTCAATGCGTCCGGCGAGAAACGCCGCCGGAACCGCAGTGACGGCGAAGGGCCAGAATGCGTCCCAATCAAAGCGGCCCGCGCGCAGGTATCGAATTGCCCCGAGGCCAGCGACGACGATGTTGAGCACGAGAGCCGCGGGTCGAATTTCCTCGGGCGCCAAACCGGCAAGCGCCATGAGCGCGATGTAAGCTGAAGCGCCGCCGTGTCCGACAGATGAATACAATGCTGCTGCCGCGGCGATTGCGAGAGCCAAGAGAAAGAGCGTGTCGGGCATGTTTCAGCCTCCGCTCAACGGCGACATGAAAGCGATCTCCTCGGCGCCAAGCGTACACTCCATGTCGGAAACGCAAAACGAGCGGTTCACCGCGACGCGAACACCCTGTGCTTGGATTGCTTGCCCGAGGATCGGGTCGCGCGCCGCGATCCAGGCGCGCAGCGCCGCCACTGTCGTGACCGTTTGCGGCAAGTCGCAGGCCATCCGGGAGCAGCCTGCCACGTCGCTCAGGCGGCCGAAGAAGAGAAGCGTCGTCATCCGCCGGTCACCGACATATGCCGCTGCGTCGACGGTTGCGATAGGCGCTCGATGCTGAAGTCGTGGCCTTTTGGCCTGAGTTCAATCGCTGCGTCGATGGCCTCCTGCAGAGGCGTGTCATCAGCGGTAGCGCGAAGCGGCGCGCGCAGGTCAACGGACGTTTCGTGACCTAGGCAGAGATAGAGCCTGCCGGTGCAGGTGAGGCGTACGCGCGAACAGCCTTCGCAGAAATTGTGCGTAAGCGGGGTGATGAAGCCGAGCCGTCCGCCGGTTTCCGCCACGCGAACGTAACGCGCGGGCCCGCCCGTGCGGTCGGGAAGATCGTGGAGCGTCCAATAGCTCGCCATATCCTCGCGCACGTTGGCAAGGGAGATGAACTGGTCGGTGCGGTCTTCGTCGATTTCACCGAGGGGCATGGTTTCGATCAAGGTGATGTCGAGGCCGCGCGCGTGCGCCCATTTGATGAGGTCCGGGATTTCGTGAGCGTTATCGTGCTTGAGCGCCACGGTATTGATCTTCACTTTCAGCCCAGCCTGGATGGCGGCATCGATGCCATCAAGGACTTGGGGTAATCGATCGCGCCGAGCGATACGCGCGAAAGTCGCGCGGTCGAGCGAGTCCACGGAGACGTTGACGCGCTTCACGCCCGCGTGCGCGAGCGATTCGGCGAACTCGGCGAGTTGAACGCCGTTGGTTGTGACGGTGATTTCGTCCAGCCCGCCGCCGTTTAGGTGGCGGCCGACTTCACGCAGCAGATCCAGGAAGCCCTTCCGAACCAGCGGCTCTCCGCCTGTAAAGCGCAAGCGCCGAACGCCGCGCGCGACGAAGGCGGCGCATAAGCGGCCGAGCTCTTCGAGCGTGAGCAGTTCCGCGCGCGGCAGGAAACGCATGCGTTCGTTCATGCAATAGATGCAGCGCAGATCGCAGCGATCGGTCACGGACACCCGCAAATAGCTGATGGTCCGGCCGAACGGGTCAACCAGCGGTCTCATGTCGAACACTCCAGCGCAGCCAGCGCATCCAGCGTGTTGGCGTTGGCAAAGGCATGGGCATCTTCGAAGTGCAGGCCGCGCGCACCGATCGCGGCGAGAAACGATCGGACCGATGGATGAACGCCGTTGGTCAGCGCACGCTCAAGCGTTCCTCTAAGGCGCACGCGCCAGACCGTGCAGAGAGGATGCGCCCCTGATGCGGTGATCGTGAACGCGGCTGGGGCGTCCCCAATCGCGCCAAGCAAGCGCGCGAACAGGTCGTGAGGTAGAAGCGGCGCATCGCATGGCGCAGTCGCCAGAAATTCAAGTTTGTTGTCTTGCGCCCACGCCAGTCCAGCGCAAACGCCAGCCAGCGGACCCGAGGGCACGGCTGGATCGTCGTGTAAGACGGGCGCTTGCATGAAGTGCGCGCGCCGAGCAGCCGCGGAGCCGGGCCTGGCGCTGACCGCAAAAACCGGGAAACCCGCAAACCGCTCGGCGACCGCATCCATCATCGGCGCATCGCCAAAGCGAGCCACAGCCTTTTCCGACCCAAAGCGCCGGGATTGACCGCCCGCCAGCAGCAGACCGCCCGTACGTTCTAAACCCGCTGGACGCCTATGCATTGCGTTTCACCCCGGCGGCCGTTTGCGCGCCAGTCAACGCAGCGGCGCGGTTCCATTCTGAGGACCAAATCTCCGCGTCCGCCTCAGCCATGATCTCGCCGCCGCGCGGCGCATGGTTGTCGATGAGCGGATCAGGCTTCGCCAGAGCTTCCAGCGCCGCCACATTGTCAAGCGTTACGATCGCGCCTTGCACGTTCGCGCCATAGGCCTGCAGCGCCGAAAATGCGCGCGAGAGGTTCTCTGGCGTCATACCGAGCAAAGAGGCGAGCACACGCTTCTCGTGATGAAGCCTTACCACCGAGCCGGAATTGTCCGCAGCACGCAGGGCCAATAGATAGTTGGCCAGTCGCTCGACGCTGTTGCGAAGCTTGTGATTTTTTACGGTTCGAACCAAGCCGCGATAACAGCCGGCGAGGTCGCGCGACACTGCAACGCCGAAACGAGGGTCGAGCCGCATGGCGGTGCGGATGGCGTCACCGGGCACCATGAGAATCTCACAGCGCTCGAGCGTGCGGGCCGACATCAGTGCGTCGGCGTTGAGTACGACCGCGGCAAGAATGAAGGTGGAGACCGGGCGAAGAATGGCCAGCACCGTCTCGCGATCGTTCCAGGTGCCGTGGAGTTCGACCTGGCCGTCGAGCAGCACATAGAGAAAGTCGACCGGATCGCCCTCCAGCAGCAACATTGTGCCGGCGGGAAAACGCTGGAGATGGGCGCCGGCGGTCGCGACTCGAAAGGTGTCGGGCGCGATATCCGAAAACAGCGGCAGGCCCCTTACACGATCCATGTCGTAGGCACGCACGGCGCTCTCCCCTTGAGTCAGTTCGGAATGTGTGGCGCCCTCTTGATGCTACCGAATTGATGCAGATCAATTCAGGAGCGACATTTGCCGCGGGCGTCGGATAATTTGCAATTCGGTCGCTGGAATGGCTCCATAATTATAGAGCTTGACCGCCGGTCTACGGTTTTTCCGGAAAATTGCCGTTCCGCTTGATCTGCATCAAACGCCCGGCCGCCGACTTGACGCACCAAGAAGCGCAAGGGGCTGTGCGCCTCGCGGAATTCTACGGGGCGACTGCCATGTCTCTGCAAGCGGGAGCGGCGAAGCCGGGCGCCAACGCGGCGCTGTGGCTCAGCACGATCTCTTTCACCGCAAGCTTTGCAGTCTGGACAATTTTTTCGATCATCGGCGTGCGCATCAAGCAGGATCTCGGCCTGAGCGAAACGCAATTCGGCCTGCTCATTGGCACGCCGATTTTGACGGGATCGCTCATTCGCCTCGTGCTCGGCGTGTGGACTGAGCAACTCGGCGCCAAGATCATCTATCCGCTGGTGATGCTGGCCGCGTCCGCCGCAACCTTCTTGCTGTCGTATGCACACACCTATCCGCAATTCTTGATCGCAGCGCTCGGCGTGGGATTGGCTGGCGGCACGTTTGCGGTGGGCGTGGCGTACGTCTCAAAATTCTTTGCAACCGACAGGCAGGGAACAGCGCTCGGCGTTTTCGGGGCTGGCAATATCGGCGCGACCTTGACGATCTTTGCCGCACCGCTGGTGATGGTAAGCATGGGTTGGACTGCGGTGGCGCAAATCTGGGCCGCTTGCCTGGCTGTGCTCGCTGTCCTGTTCTACGTCCTTGCCCCGGAAGAGCCCGACATCGCCGCGCGCCGTGCGAGCGGCGCGCGGCCGCCATCGATGCTGAAGCAATTAGAGGCGCTCAAGAACGTTCAGGTCTGGCGCTTTTCGCTCTATTACTTCTTTGTTTTCGGCGGGTTCGTTGGTCTATCGCTCTGGTTGCCGCGCTTTCTTGTTGGCGCGTACCATCTCGACATCAAGACCGCGGGCCTTGTCGCCATCGCGTTCTCGGCGCCGGCTGGTCTCTTCCGAATCTATGGCGGTCATCTCGCCGACCGGTTTGGCGCGCGCCAAGTCATGTATTGGACCTTCCTGGTCGCGGTCGCGAGCACCTTCCTGCTTTCATATCCACCGACGCACTACATCGTCGATGGTGTGAACGGACCGATCGCGTTCAGCATCGCCACCAGCCTGCCGGTATTTGCGATCATCATCTTCGTGCTTGGCTTCTTCATGAGCCTCGGCGCGGCGGCCGTGTTCAAACATATTCCGACGTACTACCCGAAGAATGTCGGCGCCATTGGCGGGCTTGTGGGTGCGATTGGCGGATTGGGCGGCTTTGCTCTGCCGGTGGCGTTCGGCGTTCTCAAGGATCTTATGGGCGTATGGACGAGCTGCTTCATGCTGCTCTTCGTTCTCGTGACCGGCGCGCTTGCCTGGATGCACTTTGCGATTCGGCAAATGGAGCGACAAGCGACCGGGGCTATTCTTGAGAAACTTCCGCAATTCCCGGAAATGCAGTCGATCCACGAGCCGGCGAAGCACCAGGGTGCTGCTGCGGGCCTCATCGCGGATTGGCGCCCGGAAGACCCAGTGTTCTGGGAGGCGACCGGCAAGAAGATCGCCGCGCGCAATTTGTGGCTCTCGATCCCGTCGCTTTTTCTTTCGTTTGCTGTGTGGATGGTGTGGTCGATCGTCGTCGCCAAGCTGCCGCTGATCGGCTTTGACTATACGACCGACCAGCTGTTCTGGCTGGCCGCGCTGCCCGGCCTCTCGGGCGCCGCGCTGCGGATTCTCTATTCTTTCACGGCGCCGATTTTCGGCGGCCGCTTATGGACCACCCTGACGACCTGGTCGCTATTGGCGCCGGCGCTTGGCATCGGTTTCGCCGTGCAGAATCCGGCAACGCCATACTGGATCATGCTCGCGCTGGCGCTCCTGTGCGGCCTGGGCGGCGGCAACTTCGCCTCTTCGATGGCCAACATCAGCTTCTTCTTTCCGCGTTCCGAGAAGGGCAATGCCCTCGCGCTCAATGCGGGCCTCGGCAATCTCGGCGTCAGCGCCATGCAATTCCTGGCGCCGATTGTTGTCGCCTCCGCGGTTTTTGGGTCGTTCGGCGGCGCCGGGCAGATCACCACGACGGGCGGCACGCTCTTTGTGCAAAACGCCGGCTTCATCTGGGTTCCGTTCATTGTCGCTTCCGCGTTCATGGCGTGGTTCGGCATGAATGATCTTGCGACGGCGAAGGCTTCGTTCGCCGAGCAATCTGTCATTTTCACCCGCTCGCACAATTGGATCATGTGCTGGCTCTACACCGGCACCTTCGGTTCGTTCATCGGCTTCTCAGCGGCCTTCCCGCTGTTGACCAGCACGCAATTCCCGCATGTGAACGTGCTGCAGATCGCCTTCCTTGGGCCTCTGGTCGGCGCGCTCTCGCGTTCGCTGACGGGCTGGGTGTCGGACCGGTTCGGCGGCGCGCGCGTTACGCTCGCCGTGTTCGCGCTTATGATGTTGGGCACGATCGGCGTCATCTACTTCCTCGGCAACAAGGATGCGCCGGGCGCCTTCACCGGCTTCTTCGCCGCTTTCATGCTGCTCTTCTTCGCCAGCGGCGTAGGCAACGCGTCCACGTTCCAGATGATACCGGCGATCATGCGCAAAGAAGTGTCGCGGCTGATGCCTGAGCTGCCGGCGCCTGAACAAATGAAGCAGGCCGAGAAGGAAGCGGCGGCCATCACCGGCTTCACCTCGGCGATCGCCGCATTCGGCGCCTTCTTCATCCCCAAGAGCTTCGGGTTCTCGATCGAAGCGACGGGCGGCGCGAGTGCTGCGCTGACCGGCTTCCTGATGTTTTACGTGTCCTGCTTGGCGATCACTTGGTGGGTGTATGCGCGCCGGGGCGGGCTGCTGTTCGACGTCGAGACTAAGCGCGCGCCGATAGGCGCGACCAAAGCAACGGCGCGCTGAGGAAAAGAGACATGAGCCATACACTCGATCGCCTCACTTTCTTTGCACGCAAGACCGAACTGTACTCGGGCGGTCACGGCGTGATGAACGATGAAGATCGATCGTGGGAGGAGGCGTACCGGCGCCGTTGGCAGCACGACAAGATCGTGCGCTCGACCCATGGCGTGAATTGCACCGGGTCGTGCTCGTGGAAGATCTATGTCAAGGGCGGCATCGTCACCTGGGAAACCCAGCAGACCGATTATCCACGCACGCGGCCGGATCTGCCAAACCACGAGCCGCGTGGCTGCGCGCGGGGCGCGAGTTATTCGTGGTATCTCTATTCCGGCAATCGTGTGAAATACCCGCTCGTGCGCGGTCGCCTGATGAAGCTGTGGCGTGAAGCGCGTCAAACGCTGTCGCCGGTGCAGGCGTGGGCGTCCATCGTCGAGGATGCGGCGAAGCGCAAGTCTTACACCTCCAAACGCGGGTGTGGCGGCCTGGTGCGCGCGAATTGGCACGAGGTCACCGAGCTGATCGGGGCGGCGAACGCCTATACCGTGAAGAAGCATGGGCCAGACCGCGTGTTTGGTTTCTCGCCGATCCCGGCGATGTCGATGATCTCGTACGCGGCCGGCGCGCGCTATTTGCAATTGCTCGGCGGCGTGTGCGGCTCGTTCTACGATTGGTATTGCGACTTGCCGCCGGCCAGCCCGCAGACCTGGGGCGAGCAAACCGACGTTCCGGAATCCGCGGATTGGTACAATTCGGGCTTCATTCTGGTTTGGGGCTCGAACGTGCCCCAAACACGCACGCCGGATGCGCACTTCTATACCGAGGTTCGCTACAAGGGCGCCAAGTCTGTCGTCATCTGCCCGGACTATTCCGAAGCCTCGAAATTCGCGGACCTCTGGATTTCGGTAAAGCAGGGCACGGACGCTGCCCTTGCAATGGCGATGGGCCACGTCGTGCTCACCGAATATCATCGCGACCGGCAAGTGCCGTACTTCCAGGATTACGTTCGCCGATACACCGACATGCCGCTCTTGGTGCGGCTGGTGAAGAAGGATGGACGCTATGTCCCGGAGCGACTGCTACGTGCTTCCGACTTCATCGACGGCCTGGGTGAAGACAACAATCCCGACTGGAAGACCATCGGGATCGACGAAGCGACGGGCGACCCGATCGTGCCGACCGGTTCGATCGGCTTCCGCTGGGGCGAGCAAGGAAAGTGGAATCTGGAAGAGCAGAAAGCGGATGGCGCGCCAGTGAAACTGCGCGTGGGCTTGAAGGGCGCACACGACGAAGTCGTTGAGGTGCTCTTTCCGTATTTCGCCAACACGGCGTCGAACGGTTTTGCCTCGACTGACCATCCAGACACATTGATGCGTCGCATTCCCGCCAAGCGCATGACGCTCAAAGATGGCGAGACCCTGGTGGCGTCGGTCTACGATTTGATGCTGGCCAATTACGGCGTCGATCAGGGCTTCGGCGGCGAACACCTGGCGTCGTCCTACGATGATCTCGAGCCCTACACGCCCGCCTGGGCGGAGGCTGTCACTACGGTTCGGCGCGATCAGATCATCGCGGTCGCGCGCGGCTTCGCTACCAATGCAGAAAAGACCAATGGCAAGTCGATGGTGATCATCGGCGCGGCGATGAACCATTGGTACCATATGGATATGAATTATCGCGGGGTGATCAACCTCCTCGCGATGTGCGGGTGCATCGGCCAATCCGGCGGCGGCTGGTCGCATTATGTCGGCCAGGAAAAGCTGCGTCCGCAGACCGGTTGGGCGCCGCTCGCGTTCGCGACGGATTGGGCGCGCCCGCCACGGCAGCAGAACTCCACCAGCTTCTTTTACGCGCACTCCGATCAGTGGCGCTACGAAACGCTGGACATGAAGGAAATCCTTTCGCCCACCGCCCCAGATGGTGATTGGGGCGCGACCTTCATCGATTACAACGCCAAGGCCGAGCGCATGGGTTGGTTGCCCTCGGCGCCAGCGCTCAAAGCCAACTCGCTGGACCTGGTGAAAGCCGCGGAGCGTGAAGGTGTCGATCCGCGTGAATACGTGGCGCGGGAGATGAAGGCCAAGCGGCTCGAAATGAGCTGTATGGACCCAGACCATCCCGACAATTGGCCGCGCAACATGTTCGTGTGGCGCTCGAACCTGTTGGGTTCGTCAGGCAAGGGACACGAATACTTCCTGAAGCACCTGCTCGGCACAACCAACGGCGTGCTCGGCAAAGACCTAGGCGAAACCGGTCAGCGCAAGCCTGTGGACGTGAAGTGGCGCGAGGAAGCGCCCGAGGGAAAACTCGATCTCCTGGTGACGATCGACTTCCGCATGTCGACGACCGCAGTCTATTCCGACGTCATTCTCCCGACAGCGACCTGGTACGAGAAGAACGACCTCAATACCTCCGACATGCATCCCTTCATCCATCCGCTCACCGCCGCGGTGGACCCGGTCTGGGAATGCAAATCCGATTGGGAAATCTTCAAAGCCATTGCGAAGTCGTTCTCGGAAGTCTGCCCCGAAATACTGAACGTCGAGAAGGACGTTGTACTGACGCCGATCCAGCACGACAGCGCCGGCGAAATGGCCCAGCCCTTCGACGTGTTGGATTGGTGGAAGGGCGAGTGCGATCTGATACCGGGCAAGACGGCGCCGCAGATCACCGTAATCGAACGCGACTATCCAAACCTCCATCGCCGCTTCACCTCGCTGGGTCCGCTCATGGGCAAGATCGGCAATGGCGGCAAAGGGCTGGGCTGGAACACCGACCACGAGATTGCGCATCTGAAGGCGCTGAACGGCGAGGTGCTCGATGGACCGACCAAGGGCCTAGCCAAGATCGAAACCGACATCGACGCGTGCGAGACGATTCTGATGCTTGCGCCGGAGACGAACGGCGAGGTCGCCGTGAAGTCCTGGCAGTCGCTCGAAAAGCAGACCGGGCGCGAGCACGCGCACTTGGCGTTGCCGAAGGAAGATGAGAAGATTCGCTTCCGCGATATCGTGGCTCAGCCACGCAAGATCATCTCCTCGCCAATCTGGTCCGGCATCGAGAGCGAGAACGTCTGCTACAACGCCGGCTACACCAACGTCCATGAACTGATCCCCTGGCGGACGCTCTCGGGGCGCCAGCAGCTCTATCAAGATCACCTCTGGATGCGCGCGTTCGGCGAAGGCTTGTGCGTCTACAAGCCGCCGATCGATCTCAAGACCACGGGCTTGATGCACAATTTCCGCTCAAACGGTGAAAAGGAGATCACGCTCAATTTCATCACGCCGCACCAGAAATGGGGCATCCATTCGACCTACACCGATAACCTTTTGATGCTGACGCTGAACCGCGGCGGTCCGGTGGTGTGGATCTCCGAGAAGGACGCCGCGCGCGCCAACATCAAGGACAATGACTGGATCGAAGCGTTCAATTCCAACGGCGCGTTGACCGCGCGCGCGGTCGTCTCGCAGCGCATCCGCGAGGGCACGGCCTTCATGTATCACGCGCAAGAGAAGATCGTGAACACGCCCGGCTCCGAGATGACCGGACATCGTGGCGGCATCCACAACTCAGTGACGCGCACGGTGTTGAAGCCCACGCACATGATCGGCGGCTACGCGCAGTTGGCTTACGGCTTCAACTATTACGGCACGGTGGGATCGAACCGCGATGAGTTCGTCATCGTGCGCAAGATGGACAAGGTCGATTGGCTCGACAAACCACTCGCCGAAGTGGAGGCCGGTCAATGAAGGTGCGCGCGCAAATCGGCATGGTGCTGAATCTCGACAAGTGCATTGGCTGCCATACCTGTTCGGTGACGTGCAAGAATGTTTGGACCAGCCGTGAAGGGGTGGAATACGCCTGGTTCAACAATGTTGAGACCAAACCAGGCGTTGGCTATCCGCGCGAGTGGGAAAACCAGAAGCGTTGGAACGGCGGCTGGCAGCGCACCAAGAGCGGCAAGATCCAGCCGCGCATGGGCCCGAAATGGCGCATCCTGGCGAAGATCTTCGCCAATCCCGACCTGCCCGAGATCGACGATTACTATGAGCCGTTCAACTTTGACTATGCGCACCTCCAGAACGCCCCCGAGATGCGAGCCTTCCCCACGGCGCGGCCGCGTTCCCAGATCACTGGCCAGCGCATGGAGAAGATCGAGTGGGGGCCAAACTGGGAGGAAATTCTCGGCGGCGAATTCAAGAAGCGCTCGAAGGATGTGAATTTCGAAAATGTGCAGAAGGAGATTTACGGGCAGTTCGAAAACACGTTCATGATGTATCTGCCGCGGCTGTGCGAACATTGCCTCAATCCAAGCTGTGTGGCGGCATGCCCGTCGGGCGCGATCTACAAGCGTGAAGAAGACGGCATTGTTCTGATCGACCAGGACAAATGCCGTGGCTGGCGCATGTGCGTGTCTGCGTGCCCGTACAAGAAGATCTATTACAATTGGTCGAGCGGCAAATCCGAGAAGTGCACGTTCTGCTATCCGCGCATCGAAGCCGGTCAGCCCACCGTGTGCTCCGAGACCTGCGTCGGCCGTATCCGCTATCTTGGCGTGATCCTTTACGACGCCGACCGCATCGAGGAAGCGGCCAGCGCCGATGAAAAGGACCTCTACGAGGCGCAGCTCAAAGTCTTCCTGGATCCGAGCGACCCCACGGTGATCGCGCAAGCGCGCGCGGATGGCGTACCGGAAGCGTGGATCGAGGCGGCGCGCAAAAGCCCGATCTATAAAATGGCGATGGAATGGAAGGTCGCGTTTCCGCTTCACCCCGAATATCGCACGCTGCCGATGGTCTGGTATGTGCCGCCGTTGTCGCCGATCCAATCGGCGGCCTCGATGGGCGCGATCGAGCACGACGGCGTCATGCCGGATGTCCGGTCGTTGCGCATTCCGGTGCAGTATCTCGCCAATATGCTGACCGCGGGCGTCGAGGCGCCCATCGTGTCCGCGCTCGAACGCATGCTGGCGATGCGCTCCTACATGCGGGCAAAAACCATCGACGGCGTCATCGATCACGCGGTCGCCGCGCGGGTCGGCCTCGCGGCTGCGCAAATCGAGGACATGTACCAGATCATGGCGATCGCCAATTACGAAGATCGCTTCGTGATCCCGACATCGCATCGCGAGGGTGCGGAAGACGCGTTGGGCCTGCGCGGCGCCTGCGGCTTCAGTTTCGGCAACCAGGCGTCAGGCGGGCGCACCGAACTTGGGCTGTTTGGCAAGACCAAGAACAGCCGGCCCAAGAATCCGATGGAGGCTTAAACCATGGCGCAGACCTATCGCGCGCTCTCGGCGATGCTGAGCTATCCGACGGCCGAAACCGCCGCCTTGATGCCGGCTGCTCTCGAGGCGCTCCAGCGCGAGAGGCTGGCGCCGCCGGGCATGGTGCGCCGCTTGACCGCTCTCGCGTTCGAATTGTCGCGTCCCGATCTCTATGAGGCGCAGGCGCGCTATGTCGATCTCTTCGACCGCACGCGTTCGCTCTCGCTTCAATTGTACGAGCACGTGCACGGTGAAAGCCGGGATCGCGGCCAGGCGATGGTGGAGCTTCTAAAGCTCTATTCCTCGCGCGGGCTGGAGCTGACCGCGAAAGAACTGCCGGATCATTTGCCTGTGTTCTTGGAGTTCTTGTCGCTGCTCTCGACGGACGAGGCTGCGGCGTTGCTCGGTGAAGCAGCGCATGTTCTGGAGGCGTTGCGCGAGCGGTTGAAGAAGCGTCAATCGCCGTACGCGCGCGTATTCGACGTGTTGGTGGCGCTGGTCGAGACCGAGCGCAATGCCGAGGCGCTGAAGGCCCTGCTTCAAGAGCCGGACGACGATCCAGACGATCTTGAGGCGCTCGATAAAGCGTGGGCGGAAGAGCAAGTGACCTTCGGCCCAGACAAGGTGGGTTGTCCGAAGGCGACGGCGATGTTGTCGCGCATGGAGGAAACGGGTCAATGAACCGGGCCCAGCGCCCCTTGCAGTCAACAGCCGGAGCGTCGGCTTCGCCGATTGCAACAAACTCTGAGGAATAAGCATGCATTGGCTCAATCAGGCGCTCTTCGGCTTCTACCCCTACATAGCGCTCTCGGTGCTGGCGATCGGCTCGGTGCTTCGCTTCGACCGCGAGCAATACACATGGCGCACCGGTTCATCGCAACTCCTGCGCCGCAAGCAATTGGTGCTCGGATCGATCCTGTTTCACGTCGGCATTCTCGCCATCTTCGCGGGACATTTCGTCGGGCTTTTGACGCCGGTCGTGGTTTGGGATGTTTTGGGCGTGGCGCACAGCACGAAGCAGATGCTGGCCATCGTCGCGGGCGGCTTGGCTGGCATTGTGTGTCTGGCCGGCGGGTTGCTGCTTTTGCATCGAAGGGTGTTTGACGCGCGCATCCGCGCAACCTCCAGCTTTGGCGACACCGCGATCCTCGTGCTGCTTTTGGCGCAGCTCTGTCTCGGCCTCGCCACCATCCCGATTTCGCTGCAGCATCGCGACGGCAGCGAGATGATGAAGTTCATGTACTGGGCGCAAAGCATTTTCACTTTCCGCGCAGGCGCTGCCGACTATGTGGCCGACGCCAGCTGGATATTCAAAGCGCACCTGACGCTCGGGATGACGATCTTGCTCGTCTTTCCGTTCACGCGTCTGGTGCACATGCTCTCGGCGCCCATTTGGTATCTCAATCGGCGTGGCTGGCAGATCGTGCGCTCAAGACGGTTGGCGGCGGGGCAAGGTGGGCGATGAAACATACCCTCATTCAAAACGTCGTGGACGCGCCGCAACAGGAATCGTTCTCAGGCTGCAGCCATGGTCCCATCCCAGCGGCCCGGCGCGCGGCCGGCGCACCGCCGATCTTCGTCAACGGCATTGAGATTGCCGAAAGTGCGATTGCCCAGGAGGCTCAAAATCATAGGGCGGCGACGGGCGCGGAGGCGCGCGCTGCGGCGGCGCGAGCGCTTGTTATCCGAGAGCTCTTGCTGCAGCGCGCGCGTGCGTTGGAATTGGCGCCGGCGCCGGCCTATGACGCCGATGGGCGCGAAGAGACCGCCGATGAAGCGCTTGTGCGGCATGTGTTGGAACTTGAGGCCTCGCCAATTGAGCCGAGCGAAGCGGAATGCAGGCGCGTGTATGAGGCTGCGGCGGCACAGTTCGTGTCTCCCGAACTCTACGAAGCCTCCCACATCCTGTTTTCACCCGAGAATGACGGTGCCGAAGCTTGGACCGCCGCTAATCTGCGCGCCGCGGAGACGATTGCTGCAATCGCGGAGGGCGAGGACTTTGCGGCACTGGCGCGCGCGTATTCCACCTGTCCAACCGCAGCGGAAGGCGGCTCGCTTGGGCAGTTGCAGCGCGGCGATCTGGCAGCGGAGGTCGAAGGCGCCTTGCTGAGCCTGCAGCCGGGGGCAGTCGGTGGCGCACCCGTTCGAAGCCGCCATGGCTGGCACATTGTTCGGCTCGATCGCCTCACTCCCGCGCAACAGCTTCCATTCGAAAGCGTTGAAAGCTTCATCAGAAGTTCGCTGCGCGCACGGGCGTGGGCGGCGGCATCGACGCGTTATGTCGCCACGCTTGCGGGGTCGGCAAAGATCGAGGGCCTGTCCTTGTCGCTGGGGCCGGCGTCATGAACCGGAATGTGCAACTCGGGGACCTCTTGTCGCTGGGGCGGACGTCCAGCGCGGATTTGCAAGCCTGGCTGGTCGCTGAGGATGAGGCGCTTGCAAAGTGGCTTTGTAACCAAGCGGAGATACGTGGGGAAACTGCGGCGCAGTTTCTGCGCATCGCGGTTTCCGATTTTCTTGCCGAAGCCGACGAGGAGTCCTGGGCCGATCTGGTGTCGGCGCTACGCGACGCGGGGGACCCGGGGGCGGCATGCGTCGCGAAGGTCACCGCCTTTCGCGTTCGCTTGGAGACTGCGGCATGAATATCGGTGAACTCGAACCGGACAGCGCCCGGCGCGCGTCGCCGCACGATCCGATTGAATTCGTGTTGAGCGAACATCTCAACCATCGGCGCATGTGCAGGTCGTTGGAGCGCCTTGCGGTTGCGACGGAGTTCGACGCGGTGCGCATCACCACGCTTTTGGAGTTCGTTCGCTTCGACCTGACCTTGCATGTTATCGACGAGGAGGAGGACTTCTTCCCGATGCTCCGGCAGCGCTGCCTGCCGGAGGACGAAGTCGCTGATGTGCTGGACCGGCTGACGCTTGAGCATGCCGAAGACAAGGTGTTGTCGGTGCGCGTGCGTGACGTGCTGAACGCCTGTCTTATCGTGAGAAAGCCGCCGTGCGCGATGGATGGCGGCGCCGAAGCGCTGATGGCGTTTGCGCTGCATGAGATGCGTCACCTGGCGCTTGAGAACGCCGTCGTGGTGCCGCTCGCGCGCCGGCGCTTTAGCCCCGACGATCTGCAATTCTTAGGTCAGCGCTTGCTCGCCCGGCGCCGCCGTGTGACGGCGCCGGATAAGTAGCATCACGAGCATTTGGAGTGTCCGCATTCGAGGCACTTGTCGCAACCTTCGGCGCGGACGAGCCCCGCCGCGCCGCATTTGGGACAGGCGCGCGGTTTGATCTGCGGCTTGATCTCGTCGCTCGCCCCGAGGCGAATGGCGCCGCCCTCGAGATGACGCTGGATCACCTCGCCGATAGCGGCAAGTAAGGACGGCACATAGCGCCCGCCCATCCACGCTCCGCCGCGCGGATCGAACACGGCCTTGAGCTCCTCGGCGACGAACCTGACATCGCCGCCGCGCCGAAACACCGCCGAGACCATGCGCGTTAGCGCCAGGGTCCAGGCATAGTGCTCCATATTCTTGGAGTTGATGAACACCTCGAACGGGCGGCGCACGCCGTCTTCGTCAAGATCGTTGATGGTTACATAGAGCGCGTGTTCGCTCTCAGGCCATTTGATCTTGTAAGTCGTGCCGATCAGGGTTTCTGGGCGCGCCGTCAACACAGGTTCTTTGAGTTTCTGGGGCTCCGCCGTCGTAGGTGCGACCGAGAGGATCGACCCGGTGATGCTGTTGGGCCTGTAAGTGGTGCAGCCTTTGCAGCCGAGATCATAGGCGCGGGTATAGACATCAGCAAAATCCTCGAAGCTGATGTCTTCGGGGCAATTGACGGTCTTCGAAATCGAACTGTCGATAAACTCCTGTGCTGCCGATTGCATGGCGAGATGATCGCCAGGCGTCAGCGTCTGGGCGCTAACGAAGCTGTGTTCGGGCGGCGGCGCGTCATTTTTCATCTTGCGCCAGAGCGCGAAGGCATAGTCCTCGACCTCCTCTTCGACATAGGAATTGTCGGGTTGACGGCGCTTGCGATTGTAGCTGAAGGCAAATACCGGCTCGATGCCTGAGGAGGTATTGCCGGCGAGCAGGGAAATCGTCCCGGTGGGCGCTATGGTGGTCAGGCAGCCATTGCGCAGACCGTGGGCGTCGATCAGCGCGCGCAGCTCGGGATTGAGCGCCGTCAGCATCGGTGCATCGAGCATAGCGCGGTCATATGATGGGAAGGCGCCTTTCTCCGCAGCCAACTCGGCCGACGCACGATAGGCAGCGTCGCGAATAATGCCGAGCCATTGGCGCGTCAGTGCGAGACCATCGGCGCCGCCATAGCGCGCTCCGCAGAAGATTAGAGCGTCGGCGACGCCGGTGACACCCAATCCAATGCGCCGCTTGGCCTTCGCTTCCGCTTCCTGTTCGGGCAACGGATAGCGCGAAATGTCGATGACATTGTCAAGCAGACGCACGGCCGTCTCGGTGAGCGCTTCCAATTCGCCCGCATCGATGCGCGCATCGGCTTCGAACGGCCGCTCAACGAGCCGCGACAGATTGATCGAGCCCAGCAAGCAGGCGCCGTAAGGGGGAAGCGGTTGCTCGCCGCATGGATTGGTCGCCGACAGGGATTCGCAATAGGCGAGATTGTTGGCCGAATTGATGCGATCAATGAAGATCACGCCGGGCTCGGCGGCATCGTAGGTGGCGCGCATCAAGCGCGCCCACAGGTCGCGGGCTTTGATGGTGCGATAGATCGCGCCGTTGAATTGAAGCGGCCAATCCTGATCGGCCGCCAAGGCCGCCATAAACGCGTCCGTCACCAAGACGGAGACATTGAAATTGCGCAGGCGCGCGGGGTCGCGCTTGGCGTCGATGAAAGCTTCGATGTCAGGATGATCGACGCGCAGGCATGCCATCATGGCGCCACGGCGCTGGCCGGCCGACATCACGGTTCGGCACATCGCGTCCCAAGCATCCATGAACGAGAGCGGCCCCGATGCTTGTGCGCCTACGCCGCGGACGGGAGCGCCGCAGGGGCGGATGGTCGAAAAATCCATGCCGACGCCGCCGCCCTGCTGCATGGTCAGCGCCGCTTCGCGCAAATGTTCGAAGATGCCGTTGAGATTGTCCGGAATGGTCCCCATTACGAAGCAATTGAACAGCGTCACGCTTCGTCCTGTGCCGGCGCCGGCGATGATGCGGCCCGCTGGCAAGAACTTGAAATCGGTCAAGGCGCTTTCAAAGCGCTCGCGCCAGCGCGTGCGCGCGCGCGCCGGCTCGGCGGCGGCAACAGCTTCTGCGACGCGAGCCCAGGTTTGTTCCACACTTCCGTCGCCGCCGCTGTCGCTTTGGAAGCGATATTTGGAATTCCATATTTCCCCAGAGATGGTGGCGTCGAACGGCATGGCTTACTCCATATGGTGTTCGTTTCATCGAACGCCACCTTGATCGAGTCGCCGATAACGGAGAGGTAAATTGCGGAATGATGTGGCAACAGAACGCAGATCTTTTGCCTTCGATCAATTGATGGATTGATGATCATCAAGCGAGCGACGCCTCGCGTGTTGCGCTGAGATCGTTGTGAGCTGGCGTTCAGGAAAATTGGCGAGACTGTCAGCGCCAAGCGGCGAGGCGCTGCGTGCCGCACGCTCGCCTGAGCTGCTCAAAGCAGGGGCGATCGCCCTGAGGTATTGCAGCGTTAGCGACGCGTGTTGGAGCAACGGCGCGATGTCGTTGGATTATAGTTCTCGCATTGCCGAGATTGACGAATACTCGATAGAGCTTCGCAAGCTTATCCCACCGGGACGGGGTTTGGATCGGTTTCACGCGCTGGTGGTTAGCGTGCCCCGGGAGGGAACAGGGGCTTACAAGGTGCAACAGGGGGCAACACTAGGAAAGTGGGCCCGGCAGGACTCGAACCTGCAACCAGACCGTTATGAGCGGCCGGCTCTAACCATTGAGCTACGGGCCCGTAGCGGGACGAGGCGGTAGCATTTGATCCTGGTCGCCGAAAGGCCCGGCGTTGGGTTATGTTGGACCGCGATGTCGCAAGTCTATGATGTGGTGGTGATCGGCGCCGGTGCTGCAGGGATCGGGGCGGGCCGGCGGTTGGCGCAGACGCGCGCGAATTTCCTGTTGGCGGAGGCGCGCGATCGCGTTGGCGGGCGGGCGCACACCGTGCTGCATGGCGCGCCGATCGATCTGGGCTGCGGCTGGCTGCACTCGGGCGACATCAATGTGATGACCGGAATTGCCGAGAAGCTCGGCTTTGAGGTGGATCATTCCCACCCGCCATGGGAGCGTTCCGCGCAGCGGCGCGGTATCAGCCTCGATGAGCACAATGCCTTCGGCCACGAGTTCGCGGCGTTTCAAGAACGCATTCACGAACGCGCTGAGAAGGAGCCGCCCGTCGCTGCGAGCGCGTACCTGGCGCCGGGTTGCCGCTGGAATCCGGTGATCAATGCGGTGTTTTCTTATATCAGTGGCGCACACCTCGATCACATCGATGCGCGCGATTACGTGCGCTACGAAGATACCGGCGTGAACTGGCGCGTGGCGCAAGGGTATGGCGCGCTGTTTGCGGCATGTGCGGCGGACTTGCCGGTGGCGCTTGAAACTAAAGTCGTCAGCATCGCCGACGGCGCCCACGGCGTCCGCGTCGACACCACCCGCGGCGTGATCGAAGCGCGCGCCGCGATCGTGGCGCTGCCGAGTTCCATTATGGAGACTATGCAGTTTACGCCGGGAGTGCCGGAGAAGAACGAAGCCGCCGCCAGTTTGCCGCTCGGCAATGCCGAGAAACTTTATTTTGCGCTGGAAGGTGCGGAGGAATTTCCCGCCGACTCTTCGGTGTTTCCGCGCACGGACACGCCGGATATGGGCTCATACAACATGCGTCCGCGCGGCCTGTCGCTGATGGAATGCGATTTCGGCGGACCGCTGGCGCGCGGCTTGGCCGAGGCGGGGCGCGCCGCAATGGTGGCGTACGCACAGGAAGAGATTGCCGGCGTCATGGGCACGGC
>DASZWS010000279.1:0-4551 GCA_035546515.1 Vitreimonas sp.
GTGCGGTCTCGGAATTTCGGCTTCAGGCTCTCCATCACGTGAGGCAGGAGAACAATCGGCCGTCCTTGTCTGAGCTTGAACGCGTCCTCACCGTTAATGGCCAGTGCCGGGATGTCGTCCAGCGCGGTCTCAACGGGTTTCAGGCGTTCTGACGCGGCGCCCTTCTGACCTAAAAGCTGTAATTCGTCCAGTGTGACGCTCTCGCTTTCGCGAAATGAGCCCACCGCCGTACGCCGGAGCCGCCAAACGTGGCCTTCCGCGCCGAGTTTGGCCGCCAAATCGCGAACCAGGGCCCGGATGTAGAAGCCTTTGCCACACCGGACCCGGATGGAAACCAGGTCCGTTCCCTCATGGCTGGCGATTTCGGCCTCATGCAGAACCACTGTCCGCGGCTCCAATTCCACCGTCTCACCGGCGCGCGCCAGGTCGTAGGCGCGTTCGCCTTCGACCTTCACGGCGCTGTATTGCGGCGGCAGTTGCTCGATCTCGCCAAGAAAGCCTTTGAGAGCCTCCGCCACCGTTTCGAGGCTGGGCCGCACATCGCTTTCGCCGGTCGGCTTGCCTTCGCGGTCCTGCGTGTCGGTCGAAACGCCCCAGCGGATGGTGAAGACGTATTCCTTCTCCGCCTCCATCAGGTACGGCACCGTTTTGGTCGCCTCGCCCAACGCAATCGGCAGGATGCCCGAAGCCAGCGGGTCGAGCGTGCCGGAATGGCCGGCCTTCTGCGCATTGAACACGCGCCGCACGGCTGACACGGCGTGCGTCGAGGTCATGTCGTCGGGCTTGTCGAGCACCACCCAGCCGGAGACGTCATCGCCCTTCTTGCGCCGGCCCATCAGTCGCGATCCTCATGCTTCAGATCGCGCGCGACTTCTGGGCTCGCCAGCAGTTCGTCGATGTGGCGCGCTTCGTCGTAAGAGCCGTCTGGTTGGAAATGCAGCTGCGGCGTGAAGCGCAGATCGACCGCCTTCGCCAAACGTCCGCGCAGGAACGGCGCAGCGCGCGTCAGCGCATCGGCAATCACACGCGGATCGGCTGGCCCAAGCGCTGAGACGAACGCCGTCATGTGCTTCAGGTCCGGCGAGGCGCGCACCTCGCCCACGGTCACCGACACGCCCTGCAAATCCGGGTCGCGCAAATCTTCGCGCGAGAGGATATCGACCAGCGCGTGCCGCACCAATTCGCCTGCGCGCAGCTGGCGCTGGCTGGCGCCGCGCGTGCTGGCCTTGCCGCGATGCTTCATCTCATTGCGCCGCGTATGAGAAGTTGCCGCAATAAAGCGGGTCTTGGCCGCTGCCCGGAGCAATATCGCCGCGGAACGCCGCGACCTTGAACACCCATGCGCCCGTTGCGTCGACGAACTCGCTGACGGCGAGATAGCGCGTGGTGGCCTGGCCGCAGAGACCGCCGGCGGCGGCGGCGGTCGGCGCCAGCGTCTCCTGATTGACCCGGTAGAGCCACGCGCTGACGCGCGGATCGCCGCCCAGCAACGCCGCAAAACTTTGGCCGCCAACGCCCGAGCGCGCATCGGCGGAAACCACCTGATAATTCTGCGCTTGCAGCGTCACCCCAGTCGCATACGCAAAAATCAGCGGGCCGCCGCGTTGGCGCTCGATGCTGACGCGCAAATTCCCTGTCGTGTTGCGCGTGCGGTCGTTGACCGCGCGCCATTGCTGACGCGACACCGCCGGCTCTTCCTGCGGCACGGCGTCAACCGGCGTATTCTCTGGCGAGACGATGGTTTGCGGGCGCACGTCCGGACCATTCTGAGACTGATCGCGCCGCGAGCATGCTCCGGTCGCAAGCACGGCGGCAGCCAGCATGACGACAATAACACTGCGCATGGAAAGCCCTAGAGCGAACGCTGAACCACTTCGAGGCTGAAGCATTCGATGAAATCGCCCTTTTTGATGTCCTGGAATTGGCCGAAGCTCATGCCGCATTCCTGGCCGACGATGACCTCGTTCACTTCTTCCTTGAAGCGCTTCAAGGTGGTGAGCGTGCCCATTTCCTGGATCACGACGTTGTCGCGCAGGATCCGCACTTTCGCGCCCTTGCGCACCACACCTTCAGTGACCTTCACGCCCGCGACCTTGCCGACCTTGGAGATGTTGAAGACCTCCAGCACTTCGGCGTTGCCCAGGAAGGTTTCGCGCGTTTGCGGCGCGAGCATACCGGACATGACGCCTTTGATGTCGTCGATCAGGTCGTAGATGATCGCATAGTAGCGAATTTCCACGCCTTCGCGCTCAGCCAGATCGCGCGCCTCTTTGGAGGCGCGGACGTTGAAGCCGATGATCGGCGCGCCCGAGCCTTTGGCGAGCTGCACGTCCGACTCGTTGATGGCGCCGACGCCCGAGAGCACGATGCGCGAGCGCACTTCTTCGTGCGCCAGCTTCTCCAACGAGCCAACAATGGCTTCCGCCGAACCTTGCACGTCGGCCTTGATGACCAGCGGCAGTTCCTTGGCGGTCGAATCCTTGAAGCGCGCCATCATCGATTCGAGCGAGGTGCCCGTGCGCACGCCGCCGGTGCGTTGCTTCTTGGCGCGGGCGCGATAGTCAGCGACTTCGCGCGCACGGTTTTCGTTTTCGACGACGTTCAGCACATCGCCAGGCTCCGGCACGCCTTCGAGACCCATGATCTCGACCGGCTCCGATGGCCCGGCCGATTGCAATTGCTGGCCGCGTTCGTTGGTGATGGCGCGGATACGGCCGATCTGAGCGCCGACGACGACGATATCGCCGCGCTTCAACGTGCCCTTCTGCACCAGCACCGTCGCCACCGTGCCGCGGCCCTTGTCGAGCTTCGACTCAATCACCGTCGCTTCCGCGGGGCGATTGGGGTTGGCGCGCAGATTCAGCACTTCCGCCTGCAACAGGATAGTTTCGACCAGATCATCGAGGCCGGTCTTCTTCAGCGCGGACACTTTGACGATCTGCGTGTCGCCGCCGAACTGCTCGGCGATCACTTCGTGCTGCGTGAGTTCGCTCAGGACGCGGTCCGGATTGGCGTCCGGCTTATCCATCTTGTTGATGGCGACAATCATCGGCACGCCTGAGGCTTTGGCGTGCTGAATCGCTTCAACCGTCTGCGGCATGACGCCGTCATCACCTGCGACCACCAGGACGACGATGTCAGTCACCTGGGCGCCGCGCGCGCGCATGGCGCTGAACGCAGCGTGGCCCGGCGTGTCGAGAAAGGTGACGCGCTGGCCGCTTTCGAGGCGCACCTGATAGGCGCCGATATGCTGGGTGATGCCGCCGGCTTCGCCGGAGACGACATCGGTCTGCCGCAAGGCATCGAGAAGCGACGTCTTGCCATGGTCGACGTGGCCCATAATGGTCACGACCGGGGGACGCGGTTCGAGATTTTCGTCGGTGTCGACGATGTCGCCCGCGAGGCCCTCTTCAACGTCGGATTCCGCGACGCGGCGGACCACGTGGCCGAACTCGGTGGCGATGAGTTCGGCGGTGTCCGCATCGAGCTCGTCGCTTTGTTTCATCATCTGGCCTTGGCGCATCATGAACTTGATGATGTCGGCCACCCGGATCGCCATCCGGTTCGAGAGCTCCTGAACCGTGATGGATTCCGGAATGATGACTTCGCGCTTGATCTGTTCACGCTCGCCGCCGCCCATCAGCTTGGCGCGGCGTTCTTTTTCTTTCTGCTGGGCACGGCGATAGGCCGCGAGCGAACGCACGCGGTCGTCGTCGCCGGCGACTTCGCGCTCGACCATGTCCAGGGTCAGGCGGCCTTCGCGGCGCTTGGGTTCACCCTTCTTGGTCGGCTTCACCGGCGCGACCGGCATCGGCTTGCGCGCCGACTTCACGCGGCCGCCAAGCTCGCTCAGCACATCGACCTGCTGTTCGCGCGGCTGCGCGCCGGGGTCTTGTCTCAGCGCATTGTTGGCGGCGACGCGCTCTTGCAGCGCTTCCTTGCGTGCGGTGGCCGCCTCCTCAGCAGCGGCTGCGGCTTCAGCTTCTTCCTGCTCAGCACGGCGGCGCGCATCAGCTTCGGCTTGGAGCGCGTCTTGCTCCTCGGCCATCTTGCGCTGTGCTTCATCAAGCGCACGGCGCTGCGCGTCCTCGGCTTGCTGACGCGCATCGCGCGCAGCTTTCTCCGCCTGCGCACGGCGCACCGCTTCTTCGCGGCGGCGTGCTTCGACATCGCTGATGCCGCCGGCCTTGGTTTCCTGAACGGGCGGTTGCGGCGGCTCGGCAGTCGTCTTCGTCTTCAACGGCGGCGGCACGCCTGGTCCCGGTTGCGGCGCTGCGCCGCCCTGACCTGGGCGGTTGATCGAGCGCTTCTCGCGCACTTCGACGGCGACCTGCTTGGTGCGGCCGTGACTGAAACTTTGACGCACAGTCCCGGCACTCGCCGTACGCGTCAGCGTCAGCGGCTTGCGGCCGGAGGCGGGAGCGTCCTTTTCTTTCTGTTCAGAGCCGTCAGTCATGCAGTCCTAAGTCGTTCCTAAATTCGCCGTTACGTTTGTTTTCAAGCGTCCGTCAGCCGTTGCCCAAGCGAGGTCCGGAAACCTCACCGCCCAGT
>DASZWS010000280.1:0-13433 GCA_035546515.1 Vitreimonas sp.
CGGTGTATTTCTTCGCCGGCGCCTGGGGCGCCTCGCAGAAGCTGCTGCATCAGCAAGGCATCGCGCGTGATGCGGCAGGCTTGACGGCGTATATCGAAGACCTGGAACGGCAGAATTCGGACCTGTGCGCACGTCTCGGAGATTTGCCCGATCGCGTCGACCGCCCGCCGATCGAAGTGCAAATTCAATCGGTACGCCGCGCTTTCGATGTGCAGTGCCAGCGCAACCAGCAGCTCCAGAACCGTCTCAACGGTGGTCAGGGCGCGCGCTGCGTGACAGTGACGCCAAGCGAGCGCTCACAGCCCGAGACATCGCAAGTCGGCAATGTCGTGCGCCGCGAAAGCGTCGCCGACTTCCGCGCCCGCATTTGCCGCAACTATCAAGTCAACACTGGCTCGAGAAACTAGCCATGAACGACAGCAGCATGCGCCCCGAGATCGAAGACTACCCTGCGGGCGCGCAGCCCTATGTCATGCAGCACGCACCGGCGCAAAGCTCGATCTGGCCAGCGATTACGCGCGCGGTGGTGAGCTTCACGCTGCTCGCGGTGATGCTGTTGGCGTTTGGCGTGGCGATTGCCGGTTGGTTCATGGGCACGCGCATTCGCGACGACCTCGCGAACGAGATCGATCGCACGCCGGTTCAAGCCCAGATCGTCATCGCCTATCGCGACGCGCTGGATCATCTCACTGAACAAATGACTCAGGATCGCGTGGTGCTGCCGCCACCGGATCAGTCCGATCTTTATGATCGGGTCATGGCGGAGCGCAGCGGTCGGGGCGGACTGCCGAGCGACAACGCCTCCGACAATCTGCAGGCGCAAATCGATCTCCTGCAGCGCGATAACGCCGACCTCCGTTGGGCCAATCTGCAATTGCGCCAGCAGGCGGTATTGAGCCGCAATCCGCCGCGGCCGCGGCTCAATCAGGCCCCGTGAGAGCCGACGCTAAACAGAAACTTTAGGAAAATTCTTTCGCACTAACGGAAATTTCTGTTGCGCTGCGAAAGGTTTTGCGTCGTATTGGCTCCCGGAGCCTAATTCGTGTCTTCAGCGCGTCACCAATCTGCACGGTCGAGCGCGGCAATCGCCCCCGCTGACCCGCGCGCGCTCGTCGTATTTGTCATCGTAAACATTCTTAGCCTGGCGCTTATTCTTAGCACCGGAGCGGCGCTGCTGCGCGGAACCTGAACCCCTAGATCAGGACCCGCCCACCGAGCCCCGCTCCCGAAAGGAAGCGGGGTTTTTGCTGTGCGCGGTCCGTCAAACCGGACCCAACATGCCCGAAACTCCTCCTCAGAAGCCCAAACGCAGCGACGCGATCACCGCCGGACCGAACCGTGCGGCGGCGCGCTCGTATCTGCGCGCCACGGGCTTTGACGATGCGGACTTTGCACGCCCGCTGATCGCCGTAGTGAACACGTGGTCGTCGGTGACGCCGTGCAACATGCACCTCGGCGACCTCGCAGAGCACGTGCGGCGCGGTGTCCGCGAAGCCGGCGGCAAGCCTATCGATTTCAACACCATCGTTGTCACCGACGGCATCGCCATGGGCTCCCCGGGGATGAAGGCGTCGCTGATTTCCCGCGAAATCATTGCCGACTCCATCGAGCTTGCTGTGCAGGGTCACCAGCTCGACGGCGTGGTCTGCATCGTCGGCTGCGACAAGACCATTCCTGCCGCGGCGATGGCGCTGGCGCGCATGGATTTGCCGGGATGCGTGCTCTACGGCGGCACGATCATGCCTGGTCGCTACCAGGGCAGAGACATTTCCATCCAGGAAGTGTTCGAAGCGGTCGGCGCGCACGGCGCTGGGACGCTTGATGATGCCGGCCTGAAGGAAGTCGAGAAGGCTGCATGCCCAGGCGCAGGCGCCTGCGGCGGCCAATTCACTGCAAACACCATGGCGATGGCGCTCTCGATGATGGGCCTGTCGCCGATGGGCGCCAGCGATGTGCCAGCCGTGCACCGCGACAAGCCTGCTGAAGCGGAACGTTGTGGGCGTCTAGCGGTAGAGCTCACGCAGCGTGGACACACCGCGCGGCGCTTCATCACCAAGGAGTCTCTGCGCAACGCCGCTGTCGCCTGCTCCGCCAGCGGCGGTTCGACCAATGCGGTATTGCACTTGGTGGCGATCGCTGCCGAGGCCGGTGTGCCGTTCGGCGTCGAGGATTGCCATGCCGCATGTGAATCCGCGCCCGTCATCTGCGATCTGAAACCGGGCGGGCAATTCCTGGCGCACCATCTGTTCTCAGCAGGCGGCACGCGGCTGGTCGCAAAGCGGTTGATGGAGGCCGGCAAGGTTGGCGACGCGCCAACCGTATCGGGCCGCTCCCTATTTGATGAAGCGCGCGAAGCCGTGGAGACCACCGGCCAGCAAGTGGTGCGGACATTCGCTGCGCCGGTCATCCCGCGCGGTTCGTACGCCGTGATCTACGGCGACGTCGCACCCGACGGCGCGGTGATCAAACTGGCGGGTCACAATATCGCGCACTTCGAAGGCCCGGCGCGCGTATTCGATAGCGAGGAAGCGTCGTTCGAAGCCGTGCAGCGCGGCGCCATCAATGAAGGCGACGTGCTGGTGATCCGCTACGAAGGCCCGAAAGGCGGCCCCGGCATGCGCGAGATGCTGCAAGTGACCGCCGCCTTGAAGGGGCGCGGCTTGAAGGATGTCGCGCTCATCACCGACGGGCGCTTTTCAGGCGCTTCCTACGGATTTGTCGTTGGCCACGTCTCACCGGAAGCCGCTGAGGACGGGCCGATCGGACGCGTGCGCGACGGCGACATCATCCGCATCGACGTGCCGAGCCGCGCCATCAGCGTGAACGCCGATCTCAGCAGCCGCCGCGCGCAACCGCCGGCGAAAGCGGCGCTCGTCGGCGCCTTCGCCAAGTACGCCGCACTGGTTTCATCCGCGTCGCAGGGCGCGGTCACCATTCCCAACGCGCGCACGCCCACAGCGGCGCACTTCGAACGTGAGGCCTCGTAATGAAAGTTTATGGAAACGACGACGTGCGCAGCGAAGCGCTCCAGAACAAGCGCATCGCCGTGCTCGGCTATGGCAGCCAGGGCCGCGCACACGCGCAGAATCTGCGTGACAGCGGCTACGACGTTGTCGCCGGCGTCCGCAAAGGCGGCAAAGGCTGGACCAACGCTCGCGCTGACAAAATCGATACCGCCGAGCCCGAGAATGCCGTCGAAGGCGCTGACCTCATCGCCTTCCTCACGCCCGACATGGCGCAAGAAGCCATCTACAACGAGATCATCGCGCCGAAAGCGAAGAAAGGCGCGACCCTGCTCTTCGCGCATGGTTTTTCGCTCCACTACGGGCGCGTGAAGCCACGTCCCGACATGGACGTCGTGCTGGTGGCGCCGAAAGGGCCAGGCGATCTGGTGCGGCGCGAGTTTGTGCGCGGGCGCGGCGTGCCGGCATTGTTTGCCGTAGGCCAAGATGCGAGCGGCGCGGCGCGTGACAGCGCCATGGCCTACGCAAAAGGCATCGGCGGCGCCTCCGGCGGGCTGATCGAGACTACTTTCCAAGAAGAAACC
The DNA here is from genome assembly GCA_035546515.1 of Vitreimonas sp. Taxonomy (GTDB): domain Bacteria; phylum Pseudomonadota; class Alphaproteobacteria; order Caulobacterales; family Aquidulcibacteraceae; genus Vitreimonas. The sequence continues at coordinate 3,548 of DASZWS010000280.1, forward strand.
GAAACCGACCTGTTCGGCGAACAAGCAGTGTTGTGCGGCGGCGCCAAGGAATTGGTGATGGCCGGCTACCAGACCTTGGTCGACGCCGGCTATCAGCCAGAGGTCGCGTACTTCGAGTGCATGCACGAGCTGAAGCTGATCGTCGACCTCTTCTACGAGGGCGGCGTTTCCAAGATGCACGACTTCATCTCGGAAACGGCGAAGTACGGCGCCGTCGCCTCCGGCCCGCGCATCATCACTGAAGAAACGCGCGGGCGCATGCGCGAAGTGCTGAAGGACATCCAGTCCGGCAGCTTCGCGCGCGATTGGATCCTGGAAAACCAAGCCGGCAAACCGCGCTACAACGCCATGCTGGCGGCGGACCGCAATCACCCGATCGAGAAAACCGGCGCCAAGCTGCGTGAACGCATGGCCTGGTTGAAATCACCCACCAACGCCTGAGCTGATCCGATGAGCGCCCCCTCAACCGCCGCCAAGATCGCCAACGAACCCGCGCCAAAGACGGGCGCGCGACTCGTTGTCGAAGCGCTTGAGCGCGAAGGCGTTGAGGTGGTGTTCGGTTATCCGGGCGGGGCAATCATGCCGGTGTATGACGCGCTCACCAACGCGCGCTTCAAGCACATCCTGGTGCGCCACGAACAAGGCGCGGCGTTCGCCGCCGACGCCTATGCGCGGGTGACAGGCAAAGTCGGCGTGTGCATGGCAACCTCCGGCCCTGGCGCAACCAATCTCGTGACCGGCATCGCCAACGCGATGATGGATTCCGCGCCGCTGGTCTGCATCACCGGCAACGTCGCCTCACCACTGATGGGCACCGATGCTTTCCAGGAGATCGACATCCTTGGCGTCACACTGCCATTGGTGAAGCACTCGTGGATCGTCCGCGACCCCGCCGACATTCCACGCATTTTCGCTGAAGCCTTCGAGATTGCAGCTTCGGGCCGCCCAGGCCCTGTCCTGATCGACCTGCCGAAAGACGTGCAGGTCGGTGTCGCCGCCGCGCCGCACCCGCCCATCCCCCACCACGCCGCGGCGCGGCGGATCGACACCGCCCAATTGCGGCGCGCTGAGGCCGCCATCGGCATGGCGGAACGGCCGCTGCTCTATGTTGGCGGCGGCGTGCGCATCGCCAACGCGGTCGAACAACTCCGCGCCTTCGCGCGGGCGACACGCATCCCTGCCGTCTCGACACTGCAAGGGTTGGGCGCGATGCCGCCGGAGTCTCCGACCAATCTCGGCATGCTCGGCATGCACGGCACGCGCGCCGCCAATGAAGCCGTGCAGGCGTGCGACTTGCTGATCGTTCTGGGCGCTCGCTTCGACGATCGCGCCACCGGTAAGCTCTCGGAGTTCGCACCGCACGCGCGCGTGCTGCATGTCGACGTCGACGCGGCCGAAATCGGCAAACTGCGCGACGCCGATATCACCATCAACGGCGACCTCAAACAGGCGCTGACGCTGCTATCCCCACGCGCGCCGCTGATCGACGCGTGGATTGCGCGCTGCACGCGTGACAAGGAACAGTTCGCGCCGCGTTATGATGCGCCGGGCGAAGGTGTGTATGCGCCTGCGCTGCTGAAAGAGCTCTCTGAGCAAGCCGGAGATCGCTTCGTTGCCGCGTGCGACGTCGGCCAACATCAGATGTGGGTGGCGCAGCATTGCCGCTTCGCGTCGCCGTTTGCGCACCTCACGTCAGGCGGCTTGGGCGCGATGGGTTACGGCTTGCCGGCCGGCATGGGGGCCAAACTGGCGCGGCCGGACGCACACGTCGTCACCATCAGCGGCGATGGCTCTTTCATCATGAACATCCAGGAACTGGCGACGCTGAAGCGCTACAACATTCCTCTGAAGATCGTACTGTTGGACAATTCCATGCTGGGATTGGTGCGCCAGTGGCAGGATCTGTTCTTCGACGGCAACCTCTCTGAGGTCGACCTTTCCGACAATCCGGATTTCGCGGCGGTCGCACGTGCATTTGGCATCGACGCATTCCGAATTAGCAAGCGCGAGGAGGTGTCCGCCGGCATCGCGCGTTTGCTTGCCGCGCCCGGCCCCTGCCTCGCGCACGTGCTCATCAATCCAAAAGACAACGTTTGGCCGCTCGTGCCGCCAGGCAAATCCAACGCAGACATGATTTTCGGGGACCAGATATGACCGATACGCTTCACATTCAGATCGATCACGCCGAGGGCTCCTTGCAGCGCCTGATCGGTCTCATCGAGCGTCGCGGCTTCTTCATCACCCGCATGAGCGTCGCCGATCTCGGCAGCCACCGCGAAGTGCGCCTTGGCGTGCGCGGACGCGACGCCGGACGCAGCGCTGACGTACTCGGGCGGCAAATCGATCGGCTGGTCGGCGTGACCCGCACCACCGGCGCCGCCTCCACCGTCGTCGAGGAGGTCGTACCATGCCCGGCGTAGAAGAGACGCGCGACCCCAACCGCGTCGTCGTGTTCGACACGACGCTGCGTGACGGCGAACAGGCGCCCGGCTTTTCCATGTCGCCAGAGACCAAGGTACGCATGGCTGAAGCGCTGTCGGCGCTCGGCGTCGACGTGATTGAGGCCGGCTTCGCCGCCTCATCTCCCGGCGACGAGGATGCAGTGCGCCGCGTCTCCGGTGAAGTGGAGGGTCCGACCTTCTGCTCGCTCTCACGCGCCACCGAAGGCGACATCAACGCTGCCCATCGCGCGCTTTCGCACAATCGCCGCCGACGCATTCACATTTTCCTCGGCACCAGCCCCATCCACCGCAAAGCGAAGTTCAACATGACGGCCGACGAGGTGCTGAAGGTCGCCGTGGATTCGGTCGCTTACGCAAAGACCTTGTTCGACGATGTTGAGTTCTCGGCTGAGGACGCCATCCGCACGGAGCGCGAATTTCTGGGCGATGTGCTTGAGGCCGTGGCCGACGCCGGCGCAACGACGCTGAACGTCCCCGACACCGTCGGATACTCGACGCCCCCGGAGATCCAGAATCTGTTCACATATCTGCGCACGCGCGTCACGCCGCGCCATCCCGAGGTCGTGTTCTCGGCGCATTGCCACGATGACCTGGGCATGGCCGTCGCCAACACCTTGGCGGCAGTGCAAGGCGGCGCTCGCCAAGTGGAAGTCGCCGTCAACGGCATCGGCGAACGCGCTGGCACTTGCGCGCTGGAAGAAGTGGTCATGGCGCTGAAAACCCGCGCCGATCAGTTCGGCGTCACCACCGGCGTCGATACGACCAAGCTCGTCTCGGTCAGCCGCCTGCTGAGCGAGGTGACGGAAACGCCAGTCGTGCGCAACAAGGCCATCGTCGGCATCAACGCCTTCGCGCACGAAGCCGGCATCCATCAGCACGGCGTTCTGGCCGACGCGCGGACCTACGAGATCATGCTGCCGCAAGACGTAGGTTTCGACGGCACGTCGTTCGTGCTGGGCAAACATTCCGGCCGTCACGCCGTCGCCAAGCGTGCGCAGGTGCTCGGTTATGCGCTGAATGATGTGCAGCTCGGCTCGGTCTTCGCCGGTTTTAAACGCCGCGCCGACGAGATCGGCGAGATCGACGATCGCGAACTCGTCGCCATCATCACCGCCGCTTTCGCTAGCCATGGAGGCGTCCGTGTCGCCGCCCAATGAACCCAAAATCCTGTTCGACAAAGTCTGGGATCGCCGCGTCGTGCGTAGCGAGACTGCGGATGCGCCAGCGATCCTCTATGTCGATCTGCACCTCGTGCACGAGGTCACCAGTCCGCAGGCCTTCGCTGAGCTTGACGCGCGCGGCCTGCGCGTGCGCCGGCCCGATCGCACCTATGCCACGCTCGATCATTCGACGCCAACGCTGCCGCCAAATGGTGACGGTGTCCGGCCGTATGTGACGCCTGACGCCGCGCGCCAGGTCACCGCACTCGAGCGCAGTTGTGAAAAGCACGGCATTCGCCTCGCCGATTGGGACAGCGCTGATCGTGGCATTGTCCACGTCATGGCGCCGGAGCTAGGGCTCACGCAGCCCGGCATGGTGGTCGTTTGCGGCGACAGTCACACCGCCACGCACGGCGCCTTTGGCGCCATCGCCTTTGGCATCGGCACCTCGGAGGTCGCCCACGTGTTGGCGACCCAGAGCCTGATGCAGCGAAAGCCTCAACGCATGCGCGTCACGATCGACGGCGCGCTCGCGCCTGGCGTAACCGCCAAAGACCTCACACTCGCGGTGATCGCGGAGCTCGGGTTCGGCGGTGGCACGGGCTACGCCATCGAATACGCCGGCGAGGCGGTGCGGTCGCTCGACATGGAGGGCCGGATGACGCTCTGCAACATGACGATCGAAGCCGGCGCGCGTTGCGGCATGATTGCGCCGGACGACGTCACGCTCGCTTGGCTGCGCGGACGCCGGCATGCGCCGCATGGCGCGGCGTTCGAAGCGGCCGCAGTGCAGTGGTTGGCGCTCGCAACTGACGAAGGCGCTGCGTTCGACAAGGAGGTCCGCCTCGACGGCTCGGCCATCGCGCCGATGGCGACGTGGGGCACCACGCCGGACGCCGGGTTGCCGATTGGCGCGCCACTGCCGCGGCCGCGTGGCGACAGCGAGGGCCGCGCCCTCGAGTACATGGGCTTCGAGGGCGGCGTAGCGAACACGAGCCACCCGATCGACGTTGTGTTCATCGGCAGCTGCACCAATGGCCGCCTTGCCGATCTGCGCGCCGCAGCGGCTGTTTTGCGCGGCCACCACGTGAAGGCAAACGTGCGCATGTTGGTCGTGCCGGGTTCGGAAAACGTTCGCCGCCAAGCCGAAGCGGAAGGCCTGCACCACGTGTTCACCGAAGCGGGCGCGGAATGGCGCCTGCCCGGCTGCTCCATGTGCATCGCCATGAATGGCGATTTCGTTGCACCGGGCCAACTCGCCGTCTCTACGTCCAATCGCAATTTTGAGGGCCGGCAGGGAAAAGGCGCACGCACGATCTTGGCCAGCCCCGCGACCGCGGCGGCGTCAGCGATTGCCGGCGTCCTCACAGATCCGCGCCCCTATCTCGGAGTCGACGGCCATGGTTGAACCCTTCACAACCTTCACCTCGCGCACCTTCGTGCTCCCGCAAGAGAGCATCGACACCGACCAGATCATTCCTGCGCGCTTCCTCACCACAACGTCGCGCGCCGGCCTCGGGGATTTTGCCTTCTATGACTGGCGCTACGACGCGCAGGGCAAAACCAAGCGCGATGCACCGCTCAATCAAGTGGACACGCAAACCTGCAGCGTGCTCGTCGCGGGCGATAATTTCGGCTGCGGATCATCGCGTGAACATGCGCCCTGGGCGCTTCGCGATTTCGGCGTCCGCGCGGTGGTCTCGACCAGCATTGCCGACATCTTCACGTCGAACGCACTCAAGAACGGGCTGCTGCCGATCGTGGTTGATCAAGCGACCCATGAGCGCCTGCTCGCCGACCCGGGCGGACGTGTCACCATCAATTTGGAAGAGTGCACGCTCAGCGCCGGCAACGAGCCACCAGTGCGCTTCGAGGTTGAACCCTTTGCCCGTCGCTGCCTGCTCGATGGCGTCGACGCGCTTGGACACCTGCTCAGCCACACAGCCGCGATCGAGGCCTTTGAACACGCGCACGGATTGGAGCCACGCCATGACTAAGACCCACAAGATCGCTTTGCTTCCTGGTGACGGGGTGGGTCCGGAAGTTATCGCCGTCGCACGCGATGTACTCGATGCAGTCTCGGCGCAAACGGGCGCGCGCTTTTCCTATAGCGCACATCTGATTGGCGGCGCTGCGATCGACGCGAGCGGCGATCCGCTGCCGCAAACCACGCTCGCAGGGTGCCTGGAGTCCGACGGCGTGTTGCTTGGCGCGGTCGGCGGCCCGAAATGGGACCGCGCCAGCGTTCGCCCAGAGGCGGGCTTGCTGGCGGTGCGCAAGGCGCTCGGCCTCTTTGCGAATATCCGTCCGCTCCGCGTGGAGGCGGCGCTTGCCGAACACTCGCCGCTCAAGACAGAGATCGTCGAGGATGTGGACCTCGTCATCGTCCGCGAACTCACCGGCGGCGCCTATTATGGCGACAAGCGCCGCTTCAGCGATTCCGCCAGCGATCTCTGCATCTACAGTACGGGAGAAATCGAACGCGTCGCACGGGTGGCGTTCGAGTTGGCGCGCGCGCGCTACGGAAAGGTGACCTCAGTCGACAAAGCCAATGTCATGGAGACCAGCCGCCTCTGGCGCGAGACGGTCACGCGCATGCACGTCGAATCGTACGCCGACGTGAAGCTCGAACACGTCTTGGTCGACGCCATGGCGATGCATTTGGTGAAGCGGCCGCGCGACTTCGATGTCGTGCTCACCGAGAATATGTTTGGCGACATCCTGTCTGACGAAGCGTCGATGCTGGCCGGGTCGATCGGGCTGGCGCCGTCCGCCTCGCTTGGCGTCAGCAAGCCTGGCTTGTTCGAGCCAATCCATGGCTCAGCGCCGGACATTGCTGGGCGCGACCTCGCTAACCCGGTTGGCACGGTGCTCTCGGCGGCGATGATGCTGCGCTACACCCTCGGTTTGACCAAGGAAGCGGATGCCGTGGAGGCCGCCGTTTCCGACGCGATCAATCGCGGCGCGCGCACGGCCGATCTCGGCGGATCATTCGGCTGCCGGGAAATGGGCGACGCCATCATCAAAGAACTTCACGCCGCTGCGCTGCCGCCCGGGCATCGCATGCCCATGCATTGGGGTTGAGCCATGACCGTGCTGCCATTTGACGACAGGGATGGCTGGATCTGGCTCGACGGCCAGTTCGTCCCCTGGCGCGAGGCCAAGCTGCATGTGCTCACGCACGCGATGCATTATGGCTCGGCGGTGTTTGAAGGCGAACGCATGTATGGCGGCCGCATCTTCGCGCTGGAAGAGCACACGGACCGGCTATTCCGTTCAGCGCAATTACTGGACTTCGCCATTCCATATTCGAAGACGGCGATCAACCGCGCCTCGATCGAAACGTGCGAACGCAACGGCCTGAGCGATTGCTACATCCGCCCGTTGGCGTGGCGCGGCAGCGAACAACTGAGTGTGTCTGCACTCAGCACGCGCATTCACGTCGCCATCGCCGCGTGGCCGTGGCCCCAATATTTTGACGAAGCCAAGCGCAAGCGCGGCATTCGCCTCTGCTGGGCCGAATACGATCGCCCTCCCGCCACAGCCGCGCCCACCGCCGCCAAGGCGGTTGGACTCTACATGATTTGCACCGTGTCCAAGAACATCGCCGAGCGAGCGGGGTACGAAGACGCGCTGATGCTCGATAGCGATGGCAATATCGCCGAAACAACAGGCGCCAACATCTTCTTCGTCCGCGACGGCGCTCTACACACCCCGCTCGCCGATTGCTTCCTTGATGGCATCACCCGGCGCACAGTGATCCGGCTGGCGAAGCAGGCTGGCGTGTCCGTGCACGAACGGCGCATTCGGCCCGCGGAATTGGCGAGCTTCTCTGAATGCTTCGTGGTCGGCACCGCTGCCGAGGTCACGCCCGTGGGCGAGATCGGCGACCACACGTTTGCGCCCGGCGCGCTCACCTTCTCGCTGCTTGAGCGGTACGAAGCGTTGGTGCGCACATCGGAGATGTAGCCGGAACCAATGGCGGAGCGCGCCGCCGCGCGCGTATGATGCGCGCATGCTCGCCCAGGCTAAGCGCGTTGTGGTCAAGATCGGTTCGGCGTTGCTGGTCGACGCTGCAACCGGCGAACCCGCGCGCGCCTGGCTCGCGGCGCTCGCCGACGACATCGTTGCGGCGCGGCAAGGCGGTCAGGCGATTGTCATCGTATCGTCCGGCGCGATCGCGCTGGGCCGCAAGGTATTGGGCCTCTCCGGGCCGCTGAGGCTTGAAGAAAAGCAGGCCGCCGCCGCGGCGGGTCAGGCGCGCCTGATGAGCGCCTACCAAGAAGCCTTCAGTCGGCATGGCGTCGTCGTCGCGCAGGCGCTGCTGACGCCCGATGATACCGAGCGCCGCCGCCGCTGGCTCAACGCCCGTGCGACCTTGGAAACGCTCTTGGCGCTCGGCGCCGTTCCAATCGTCAACGAAAATGATACGGTCGCGACCGCGGAGATCCGCTACGGCGATAACGACCGGCTGGCGGCGCGCGCTGCGCAGATGGTGTCCGCCGACGTCCTGGTGTTGCTCTCCGATATCGACGGCCTGTACGAGCGCGACCCGCGCGGTGACCCGAACACGGCCTTCGTGCCCGAGGTCCGCGTCATAAGCCCCGCCATCGAAGCAATGGCGGGCGATCCAGGCGCCCTCGGTTCGGGGGGTATGCGCACCAAGATCGAAGCGGCCAAGATCGCCACGCGTGCCGGCTGCGCAGTCGTCATCACCAAAGGCGCCGAACTCGGCCCGCTCTCACGGCTGCGCCAAGGCGCGCGGGCGACGTGGTTTTTGCCGCAACAAACGCCCCGCGCGGCCTACAAGGCCTGGATCGCCGGGTCCTTGAAACCGCAAGGCGTTCTCGTCATCGACAGCGGCGCGGCGGCGGCGCTCGCCGCGGGTAAAAGCTTGCTGCCCGCCGGCGTCCTGGAAGTGCGCGGCGATTTTGAAAAGGGCGACGCGGTGGTGGTCACCAGCCAAGACAATGTCGAAATCGCGCGCGGCCTTGTTCGCTACGACGCCGCCGATGCGCAACGGATCAAGGGCCGCAAGTCCGCGGACATCCTCGCAGCGCTGGGCTACAGCGCCGGCGCGGCCCTGGTACACGCCGACGATCTCGTGTTGATGGCGCAGGCATGAGTCTGCAAGCGCACATGCTTGAGATGGGGCGCAAAGCGCGCGTCGCCGCCCAGCAGGCGGCGTCGGCGCCCGCGAAGACCCGAAGCGACGCGTTGCGCGCAGCTGCAGCTCACGTGCGCGCACAAGCCAACGCTATTCTTGAGGCCAACCGCCAAGACCTCGCGGCCGCCAGCTTGAAAAACCTGAGCGCAGCATTCTTGGATCGGATGACGCTTGACGCTGCGAGTGTGGCAGCCATGGCTGCGAGCATCGATGCAATAGCTGCACAGCATGACCCACTCGGCGAGGTGACCGCGGAATGGGTGCGCCCGAATGGGCTTGCGATTGCTCGCGTCCGCACGCCCCTTGGCGTTATCGGCATGATTTTCGAGAGCCGCCCCAATGTGGCCGCCGACGCGAGCGCGCTCGCCCTGCGCGCCGGCAACGCCATCATTCTTCGCGGCGGCGCCGACGCCGCAGCCTCCGTCGAAGCGGTGGTCACTGCGTTTCGCGCCGGCCTGCGCGACGCAGGATTTCCGGACGACGCCGTGCAATCCGCGCCAAGCGATCGCGAGGCGGTGGGCGCAATGTTGGCCGGCTTGGAGGGCGCCATAGATCTAGTCGTGCCACGCGGCGGCAAATCTCTGGTCGCGCGGGTGCAAGAAGAAGCGCGCGTACCTGTGCTGGCGCATCTTGAGGGCGTTTGTCATACCTACGTGCACGCGGCCGCGCGCGAAGATCGCGCCATCGCGCTTACGTTGAACGGCAAGATGCGCCGCGTATCGGTCTGCGGCGCGACGGAGACGCTGCTGATCGATCGCGCCGGAGCACGCGCCTTGTTGCCGCCGATCGCCGCCGCCCTGCGTAAAGCGGGATGCGCGCTGCGCGGCGACGCCGAGGCGCGCGATATCACGCCCGTGGAGGCCGCCGATGAGGACGACTGGCGCGCCGAATATCTTGCGCCGGTTTTGGCCGTGCGCGTTGTCGGCGGCATCGAAGAAGCCATCGCCCACATTCGTCGCTACGGTTCGCAGCACACGGACTGTATCGTCACCGAGGACGCCGCAGCCGCCGAGCGCTTTCTCCGCGAGGTGGACAGCGCCATCGTGTTGCACAACGCCTCCACGCAATTCGCTGACGGCGGCGAGTTTGGCTTCGGC
>DASZWS010000281.1:0-3480 GCA_035546515.1 Vitreimonas sp.
TAGAGATCAAGATCAGCCGTGTTTGGTCGGGCCATGACTGGACAAGCCGAATAGAATCAATGCACCGAGGACAGTCACTGGGGCCACTGAACGTATCGTTACCATGATCCTTACCTGTACGTCTTGCTCAACGCGATACTACGCTGACGACGCTGCCATCGGGCCGGCCGGTCGGACGGTGCGTTGCGCGGCCTGCGGGTTCTCCTGGTTTGCGGAGCCCCAGCTCGAACTGCGTGACACCGCCGAGCCGCGCGCCGAAATGGCGAGGCCGCCAGCAGAAGAACCCCTGACACGTGAACGTGTCGAAAGGATGCGCCGGGCAGCCGAACATCCGGGCCCCGCACCCTCCGCCGCGGCGAAATTCCGGGCCCAGCAAGCCGAGCGTATGCGCAAGGATCGGGCTCGCGCGGCCATCGCAGTTTGGGGCGCCACCGGGGCTGCTGTGGCCGCCTCCGCCGCGGGCATGGTGCTTTTCCGTCAGGATGTCGCTGAACTCTGGCCGCGGTCCGCGAGCGCCTTCGCGGCGCTTGGCCTGGACGTGAACGTTTACGGCCTGGAATTCTACGACCTCGCCGTGCAGCGCTCATTCGACGGCGACAAGCCAGTCCTCGTCGTGAGCGGTGAAGTCCGCAACATCGGCCGCGACAACAAGATGATCCCGCCGGTGCGTTTGTCGCTGCGTGACGACAACTCGCACGAAATCTATCAGCTCGTGAACGCGATCTCCGATCAGCCGCTCGCGGCAGGCGCGGCGACGCCGTTCCAAATTCGTGTCGAGAACCCGCCGGCTGACGCCGTCGACCTCGAAGCCACGTTTGCCAGTTACAGCGAAAGCACGATGGCGGGCGGTCCCGCGCACGTCTCGCCCGGCCAGCAGCACCAAGAGCCGCTGGAGCTCAACCAGCCAGTCGGTCATGACGAGCTGTTGCTGACGCATCCCGCGCCGGCGGCCAGCGCGCCGACGCCGACTGCTGAGGCGCAGCCGATCGAAGGATTGGCGCCGCGCTTCACGAATGGCTGACGCGCGCCTGCGCGTACTGCTCGATCAAGCTGAAATCGCCGCGCGCGTGGAGCGCATGGCCGACGCACTGGCCGAGGTCGACGATTCATGGACTGTCGTTGCGTTGTTGCAGGGCGCCATCCCGTTCGCTGCGGATCTGATGCGCGCCATCGAACGCCGCGGTCGCCATCCGATCTACGATTCACTTTGGCTCGAAAGCTATCGTGACGCGCGTGAAAGCAGCGGCAAAGTCGTTGTGCGCGCCGACATCTCACGCGCCATCGAAGGCCGCCCCGCACTGATCGTTGACGATGTCTTCGACAGCGGCCGCACCGTCGCTTACGCGCGCGCGCACCTGATGGCGAAGGGGGCGACACGGACGATTGCCTGCGCCTTCGTGCGCAAGCCGCAAGCGGCCAACGAACCGATCGAACTCATCGGCTGGGACGCGCCCGACGAATTCCTCGTTGGCTACGGCATGGACGACAAGGGCCGCTATCGTGGCTTGCCGTTTATCGCCGCGATAACTCCGTAGCGGACCGCCGCCTCCCAGGCGGCATCGGCGCAAGCGTCGGCCTTCGACGGGCTCAGGCTGACGCCATTTTCCAGCTGAGTTTCAAAGTAGCGTCATCCTGAGCTTGTCGAAGGGTGCGCGGACCAAGAATGCCGCCTTGAAGGCGGCGGTACGTCACGTGCCGCTGTCCTGCCCGAAGCGATCCAGCAGGCGACGCAAATATTCGCGCTCCGCTTCCGGTCTATTGGGATCCTGTGCACGGCGCTGGATCTCGTTGAAGATGTCCTGCACGCGGGCAGGGCCGCCGGCGCCAAGGCCGGGCACGCTGCCGCTCTGACCCGGACCGTCCCCGATGGTTCGGCCAAGAGGATCGCGGCTACTGTTGCCGGGCCGATCGCCTTGGCCCTGATCGCCGGCGCGGTCGCCTTGCCCGCGCATCTGCGCGGACAGCTCGCGCGCGCCTTCCTGCAAGTGTTGCAGCGCCGCGGCCTGCGCCGCCTCGGCGCTTTGCATGTCGCCGGCGCGCAACGCGTTCTCAGCCCGCTGCATGGCTTGACCGGCAGCGTTCAAATCCGGACTTGGCGCGGCGCCTTGCCCTTGCGCGTCGCGTTGCGCCTGCTCCAACGCGGAGCGGATTTGCGATTGCCGGTGCGCGAGGTCGTCGCCGCCTTGGCCGCCTTGCTGATTGCCGCCACCGCCGCCGCTTTCCGTCTGGTGTGGCGGTCCTTCGTGCCCTTGATTTGCGCGCGTCTGATCCATGAGTGAGCGCTGGTCGCCCATGGTTTGCGACAGCTGATCCATCTGTCGCTGCTGACGCCGTTGCTCTTCGCTTTGCTGACCCTGCTCGCCGCCAGACTCATTCGGCCCCAGCTTCACGCTCAGGTTCTGCAAAATAGCATTCAACCGCTGCAGCAGCGCTTGCGCTTCCTGATTGCGGCCTTGCGCGCTCAGCTGCTGCACCTGGTTGAGCATTTCCTGGATGTCTTGGCCGGAAATCTGCGTCTGCTCTTGGGTATCCTCCGCGTCCTGACGCTGCCCGTTCCGCAGCGCCTGCTGCACCAGCGCCTGCATGTAACGCTGCGTCGCGTCGCGCAGCGCCTGCATCAACTGCGCGATCCGCGCTGCCGGCGCGTGCTCCGCCAGCGCCTGGTTCAATTCGCGCTGCGCTTCCTCCAGCGCCGTGCGGGCATCAGCTGCGCCACCGTACTCAGCCCGTAGCGCCGTGCGCCAGAGCGTGTCCGCCGCCAGCGCGGTGTCGTCGATATTGCGCGCTGTATCCAATTGCGATCGCGCCAGGCGAAAGCCGAGGAAAACGGCCAGATCGCGGAAGTACCCGTCTTCCGGCGCCATGGTCAGCGCGTCGATCAGGCGCGCCGCGTGCTTCACGCCATCAGGCGCACGCTCGATCGCGGGATTGATGCTGTAGTCGCGCACTTCGATGCGTTCGTTGCCGAGCAGGATGTCGCCGGCGGGCATGGTTCGCACTTGTCGCTTCGGCGCAGGCCGATAGGCGCGCCGATCCGTCAAGATATGTCTGCGGATTTCGATCGCTGCGCGCGCCAGCGGTTGCAGGAATACCTTCTCCGGCAGCGTCACCCGCTGTGGCTGGCTGGCGCCTTCTTGCCCGAGCGCGTCCACCGCTACGATTTGCGCGAACACATCCATGCCCGCGTAAGGGTGGGCCGCGATATCGATTTGGCTTTGCCCTTGCGCATCACGCGGATCGCCCGCGGGCACATCGAGTTCGGTGTCGACGGGGTCTGCGTGCAGGAGGCCCGCAGGCGGATTGACCGGCCTTACACGCAGCAGCATGCGGCGCACGCCCAAATCGTCGCTTGCATGCCACGCCACTTGCGCGCGTTCCCCCGGCAGAATTGCGATCGGCGCGCCGAACGCCGCCGTCGGCGCTGCATCTGGCGTCGGCGCCATGTGCCACACCGCGCGCGTGTGAAAGCGAACGATCTTC
>DASZWS010000282.1:0-9176 GCA_035546515.1 Vitreimonas sp.
CCGCCAGAATGATCGCGGCCCGCGCTCGGCTCATTGTCCTTAACCTGCTTGTCCGAATCCGGAGGCCGTTCTAGCTCAATCCCCAGCCTGGCGCGATGGACGCTAGGGCGCAAAACCAGGACATTGGCTCACCATGACAACCGGCGAATTCGCCGACGCAACGATCGTGTTCGATTTGGACGGCACCCTGGTGGACACCGCCCCGGACATCCTGCGCGCGCTCAACCAGACCCTGGACATCGAAGGCTTGCCGCAAGTGAAGCTGCACGCGGTGCGCACGTTCATCGGCCAGGGCGCGCGGGTGACGCTGGAGCGCGCCCTGGAGCTCCATGGCGTGCATTATTCCAGCGACAAGATCGATCAGTTGACCCGCGCCCTGGTCGACTTCTACCGCACCGACATCGCCAACGAGTCGAAGCCGTTTCCCGGCCTTGAAGACGCGCTCGACCAGCTCGCTGGCCTGGGCGCCAAGTTTTCTGTCTGCACCAACAAGCGCACCGAACTTTCGGTTCAGTTGCTCGACGCGCTCGATTTAACCCAGCGCTTCTCGGCGATTGTCGGCGCCGACGCCGTCACCAACCGCAAGCCGCACCCCGAGCACTATCGCGCCTCCGTCGAGCGCGCGGGCGGCGTGCTTCGCCGTTCGCTGATGGTGGGCGACACCGTCGCTGATGTCGCCTCTGCGCGCGCTGCGGGCGCGCCGGTTGCTGTCGTGAGTTTTGGCTATTGTGATGGCGGCGCCGAGACGCTCGGCGCCGACCTCGTCATCGACCGGTTTTCTGAGTTAACGTCCGCCTGTCGCCGCCTGCTTGCGGCGCACCCCAAAACCGCAGGCTAACGCTTACGCGACTTCCATCACGCCGCGACCGCTAGGGTTTGAGCGATTGTCCCGATCATTGGCGGCGCGCTTTGTCGGGAAACCGTTGACCATGTCGCTGCGCACGTCCGTGCGCGCTGAACGCATTGCCGCGACAAAGCCCGCTTCTACGAGCTTGACGTCGACGGAGAACCCGCGCTCACGCCAGTATTCCTCAATCCGCTGCTTCAGACGCCGGGCGCCGTCAACATTGCAGAAATCGTGATCCATTCGTTCCACACCTTACTTGTCGGTCCGGGCTTGGGCTCATGGGCCGGGACCGGCGGCGCGCGTACGCTCCGCGCCTATGCGTCAGCCCCCGTTTTAACTCCCGCAGCGACAACATATTCGCCGCGAAGCGAGGCGCGGATATGGCGGCTTCGCGAAATCCACGCAATTCCCGTCACGAATTCCTGATCGAAGCGGTAAGCGATGGAACAGTCGCGCGCCGAATCCGGCTCCAGCGCGCAAGTTGCAGAAGCTAAAGCGAAAAACCGTCAGTCTCGGCGGAGGCAGGCAATGCGCGTGCGCCGCAACCACTCGGTGGTGCGACAAATGGCGGTCAGGCGCCCGGAAATGACGGCGATGACAATTTGTGTCGCGCCGTCGCGCAAGAATGTCGTTGCCGCGCCGTCTTGACCCTTCCTGGGCGAAAGCGTTGGCCGCCCGGCTCCGGCCAGGGCAGCGTGCGCCGCCGGTCATTCTGGGGGACGGCCCACCTGTGACGCACGCGATGCTTAACACTAGAGCAGCCGCCATCTCATCCGCGTCCCGCGCCGCCCGGAGAATTTCGGTTATCGTGCCGACCTGCGATCGACCGGGCATGCTGCGCCAGGCGCTCGCCAGCATACGTGCGATCGAGGCCAACGATCTCAGCTTCGAAATTCTGGTGGCGGACAATGGCGAGGGTGACGCTGCGCGCGCGATCGCCGAAGCGTTTGACGCAATCTACCTGCGCTCGGAAGCGCGTGGCGCGGGTGCCGCGCGCAACGTCGCCCTGCGCGCAGCATCGGGCGAGTACATCGCCTTTCTTGATGACGACGACGCCTGGCTTGCCGGAAACATCCGTCCGCAACTGGCGCTCCTCGACCAGCGACCCGATCTCGACGCCGTCGTCGGCCAAGTGATCTACGCCGATCCAGATCTCCGGCCTTACGGCGAACCGTATCCGCCACTGAACCAAGGCGAAGGCGAAGACCTGCTGCGGCGGATGCTTGGCGAATGGTTTCCGCAAATCGGATCGACGGTGGCGCGCGCCAGCGTGCGCGAGCTTGTGGGCGAATTCGATGAGGCCCTGCTCGGCGGCCAGGATCAGGACTGGCTCCTGCGCATCGCCCGCAAGCGCAAACTGGCGTTCTGCGAAGTGAGCAGCCTGCTGTTTCGCGGCCGCCCTCCGGGGTCGTTCGATGAACTCAGCCGCAGCCGCATCAAATACGGCCGGCGAATTTTCTTCCGCCACGCGCTGGCTGAATGGAAAATCTGGCGCTCTCCAAGCGACTTCATGAGGGCTTACGCACGCGCCCTTTCGCACTTTTACTATTACTTTGCGGAGGCGGCTGAGGATCGCGCCAGCCGTGGCGACCGCGCCGCGGCTCTGAGGGCTGCGCTGCAGGCCAGCGTACTGATCCCTGGCCGCGCCGCGCGGCACATCACAGAGGATTCACCGCTGCGCCGGAGCCTCGCCAGCGTGTTTGGCCGCCGCGAGCCGGCAACTGAAGAGATCAGCAGCTAGCGATCCGCTTGAAAAGATGGTGGGCGCGACAGGGATTGAACCTGTGACCCCTCCCGTGTGAAGGGAGTGCTCTCCCGCTGAGCTACGCGCCCGGATCGTCCCAACGCCAGGGGTCCGAAGGGCGGCGAACATGGGCGAGAGCCCTGCTTTCCGTCAAGCCGCGAACTTACGGATTTTGCGCCTCAGAGGCCGCGGGCGCAGCTGCGGCTGCGCCTTCGGCAGGGCGCCTGACGACGAACCGGCGCCGCTCCAGCCGGCGTTGCCCCAGCAGGCGCATGCGCACGCGCCAAGCCTGCGCTTCCCAGGCCAACTCCTGCGCAGCGGAAACGTTAAGCGCGTCACTGCCAAGACGTTCGCCCAAGCCCTTAAAGCCGGTGCGCGCCCTCTCCAGAAACGGCTCGGTGAGATCGTCATCGGCTTCAAGCACAAGGCCGGTTTCCTTGAACACGTGCAAGAGATCGCCGTGCGCACGGATCTGCGGTTCGGCGAAGGCCGATGCGAACGCGGTCGTCAGTTCCGCGATGGGCAGACCAACATAACACTCGATCACGGCGGCGGCGCCAGGCTTGAGTGCTTTCATCACTTGCTGCGCGAGATGCGGGGGATGGCCGCAATAGGCAAAATCGTCGGTGCTGATCAGGCCGTCGAACAAGCCTGGCGTAAAGACGTGCGCCTCCAAATCGATGCGCGCGACGCTGACGCGCTCGATGAGCTCAGCAGCGTGCACACCATGCTTCAGCGCATCGAGCGTTTCGTCGCGCCATTCGAACACCTGGATCTTGCCGGCATGCTTCGCGGCGAACGCAGAGACTGGCGCGGCCAGCCCGGGACTTAGAACCGCAAGCAGGCCTTCGCCGCTAAGCGCGAGCCGCCCAATAGTCGCGGCGTCATCAGCGTCGTCGCCGGGGCGCACGCGGCCGTCGCCCCACAGCGCCGCAAGCGCCGCCTGACGGGCTGATAATTCAAAGGGCGGCGCGTCGAACAGGTGTTCGTCGGCGCCCTCAACAGGCTTGTCGCCGTCATTTGCGGCTTCGAACGCAGCGGTTGCGGCGGCTTCGTCGAACTCGTCTCCGTCCCACCAGGCGCGCAGTTTCGCGCGCGTCAGCGCGATATTTCGCTTGTCGAACAAACCCTTGAGCGGCAAGGCGGCCATCTTGGCCGCGACCGTACCCGTTTCTCGTTAACGATTTGCTTGGGCGGTGGCTGTTGGCGCGGGCTCATGCGCCGGGATCAGCGGCGGCGCACCCGACGGAAATGGCGCGTTCGGGGCTTCGATAAACGAGAGGATGTCGGCATAGACCAGCTCGCGCTCATTGTCGCGAATGAGCATGTGATAGCCGTTGGCGTAAACTGCGGTGCGCGCGTGCGCCGGGAGACGGCGGGCCGCCGCGATGGCGGAGGCGTGGGGGATGATCTGATCCTTGGCGCCGTACAGAAACGCCACATCGCCTTGCAGCGCCGCGGTTCGGCGCGATGCGGTTTCCATGAGATTTACCAAGCCGTAAACCGCGTCGATGCGCGTCGTGAACAGCATGTTCCGGTCTTGGCCGATGTGGCGCAGCATGTCGATGTTGTCGGACGGCGTGATGTGACGCACGACGCCGCGCGGCGGTTGCACCGGTTGCCACGGAAACGTGTGCGCACTGAACCAAAGCGCAAGCGAATAGGCCGGCGGCATGGTCGACCAGCCCCACACGGCCGGCGCAGTCAGTATAAGACGATCGACGTGCGGCGGGTTTGGGCCACCGAACAGGGCGATGGCTTCGGCGGAGCCCATCGAGTCACCGACCACCACCAGTTCAGCATTGGGATACATCTGCCGCGCGACGTTGATGGCGGTGCGCAAATCCTCCGTCATCAATTCGCGCCCGCCCCACACGCCGCGATCCGGCGAACGTCCGAACCCGCGCGCGTCGTAGGCGTAAAGCGCGACGCCGTGTTGAGCGAACCACGGCCCCATCAGATAGAAGGTGGCTTCGCCATAATCATTCATGCCGTGCAGGCCGATGATCACTGCGCTGGGCTGCTGATTGTTGGCCGGCAACCACGCGCTCAAGCCAAGCGGCGTCCCGTCAAAACTGACAAAGCGGTGGGCGGCGACCTCGAAACGCGGCCCCTGAAAATCGGCGCCGATGCGTCCCGCGTGCTGGATTGTTGGAACGCAGGCCGCCGCAAGTCATGTCAGCCCCACAAGCGCGGCCCGCAGCAACGAACGCATGGATTCCCCTTTGCGCGAAAGTTAGCCGAGCGGCGGCGAACTTCAACCGAGCGCGGCGCGCACCCTGCGGCGCAATACAGGCACAAGTTCGGCCTCGAACCAGGGATTGCGTTTCAACCAGCCCGTGTTGCGCCAAGATGGATGCGGCAAAGGCAGCACATTGGACGGATAATCGCGCCAGGCGGCGACAGTCTCACTGAGCGACGCCTTCGCCTGCTTGCCCAAATGATACTTGTGCGCGTAGCCGCCCACCAAGAGCGTAAGGCGCACATCCTTCATCAGCGGCAACAGCCGCGGCCGCCACAACGGCGCACATTCTTTGCGCGGCGGCAAATCCGCGCCCTTCACGGTGCCGGGGAAACAAAAGCCCATCGCCGCAACGGCGATGTTTTCTCGCGCGTAGAAAACCGCGCGGTCGAGGCCCATCCAATCGCGCAGGCGATCGCCGGAGCGGTCGTTCCAAGGAATGCCCGTCTCATGCACGAGCCGACCTGGCGCCTGGCCGGCGATAAGGATGCGCGCGTCGGGATGCACCCACACCACGGGATTCGGCGCATGTGGTAGTGCGTGCGCACAAACGCGGCACGCGCGAATCTGGGCGACCAAGGTGTCGAGATTTGAATTCGGCTTGTTCTGCGACCTAAGCACGCGCTGTGTTAAAACAGCTTGCGGCGTAGAGGTGAACCCGCGCATCGCAGCGCGGGAGTATCGATGCGTACGCTTGTTGGTGTTTTGCTGTTGATGATGGCGTTGACCGGTGATGCGTTTGCCGAACGCGCCAACACGCTAACCGTCACCCTTACACCCACGCCCGACGGGTTGCGCGCTGACTACGTTTTCGCCCGCCCCGTTCCTCACATCGCGCTGCAGCTCGGCGATTCCGCGGCGCCCAACGCGCACATTAGCATCTCCACGCGCGGTTTGACGCTGCTGCAAGGCGGCGGCGTCACCGGCGCATCGCCCTTCCGGCGCATGTCGCTGCTCATCACGCCAGACACCGCGCGCGCCGACGCGACCTATCCCGTGCTCGTGAACGTTGGCGCAGGCCGGTTACTGTATGCGCCAGTGCTCGCTGACACCGCCGCCTACACGGTGCGCTATCGTGCGGCGCAGGGTCTGCAGCTCACTGGCAGCCAAAGCGGCGACGGCTTCCTGTTCGTCGGTCCCGCGGCGCAAATTCACTCGGACGGCGGATTGATCTTTATCACGGCAGCCGCGACGCCAAGTTCCGTGTCGCATTGGTTTGCGGCCGAATCACAAAATCTGCTCGCATTTTACAGTCAAAAGCTCGGCCGCGGACCCGCCGACCCCGCGACCGTCATTCTCGACTATCGCCAATCGGAGCAGACCGACTTTGCAGGCGACGTCACACCACACGGCATGTTGTTGCTGCAGGTGACCGCAAGGTCAGAGCAAGACGCCCAAACGGTTCGCGAGAGCGCCTTTCACTTGCTCGCGCACGAATTCTTCCACCTTTGGAACGGCAACGTCGACTACAACGAAGCTGATGGCAACGGTCATTGGATTCACGAAGGCGCCGCTGAGTACGCCGCGCACCTGGCGACACACGTGCTGCATCCTGAGTGGGATGGTCTCGCGCAAGCACTTGCGGCCGACTATTCCCCGTGCGCGAACACTCTGGGCGACTCAAGCCTGGTTGGGCTAGCCGACGCGCGAGCGGAGTCGACGCGCTATAGCTGCGGCCTCTATGCCTACTGGATCCTCGACTTGACGCTTCGCCACCAATCGCCGCCCAGCGACGTTTTTAGCGTTTGGCGGCAGTTGTTCGGCGCAGGCGTCAACCGACCGTACAATTACGCGGATGTACGCGCCGCGACCGCGGGATTGCCCGCCGACAATCCGTATGCGCTGCTGGTGGAAGGTCGCGGCGCAGATCGGTGGCGCGACATCATTGCGGCACTGAAAGCCTACGGCGTGGACGCACAATTCTCCAGCGATGTGGCCGACGCCTACCGTGAAGCAAGCGCCTACACGCTCATGCGGGCGGCATGCACACCTCAAGCGAACGGTCACATGGGTTTCAGCGCGCGCATGAACGGAACTGCGCTCACGCTGGATGACAATCCATCATGCGGAGAGCTAGCCGGCGGCCCACGCCTGATAGCAGTTGACGGTGTCAACACCGACACCGGCGCCTGGGCGGACGTGTATCGCGCCATCGTCGCCGACTGCGCCACCCGTGGAGCGATCCACCTCCACGTCGCCCGGAGCGATGGTGAGCACGACGTCGACGTCGTGTGCAGGGTTGCACCGGTCACGCCGCCAATGCGCGTGATTATCAGCGACCCCTGGCCTGAACGATAGACGTTCGCCTTCAGTCGAAATCGAGAACCGCAATCGTGGTCTCGCCGTCAAGCGTGCGAAACAGCAGCGCATGCTGGGGATCGAGTTCGTCGATCTCCCACTCGTCCGCGGCGTAGCGGATCGCTTGTTCGGCTTCCACGGTTTGCAACGCGGCGTCCGAGCCATAGCCGATGAAGGCGAGCGGGACGCCATTGCGCACCGGCCAAGAAAATGCGTTCCACGTCGCGAAGCCGGGCGTGCACTGCTCGACCTCTCGCGCCACTCCAGGCTCGACCGGCGCCTCGAACTCCATGTCGTGCAAACTGTAATTGGGCGCGACATCCCTCAAACCGCCATCGGCGATACAGCGCGCGCAGACGTTCATATCGTCCTCGCCCTCGTTATAGATGACGCCGGTGAACATCCACACGGCTGCCCGCTTACAGACGTCGCACGTTTCCTCAGATGACTCGAAGGGTCCACCCTCAACATACGCGCCTGGGTAGAAACGAAAATGCGGTCGTTCGCTCACGACTTCAGCTCGCTCATGCGCCCCGCTTCATCATCTCGCGGGCTATAATGAGGCGCTGAATTTCGCTGGTGCCTTCGTAGAGGCGGAAGATGCGCACGTCGCGGTAGAAACGCTCGATGCCGTAGTCGGCCACATATCCGGAGCCGCCGAAGATCTGCACGGCGCGATCGGCGACGCGCCCCACCATTTCCGAGGCGAATAGCTTTGCGGCCGCCGCATCCATGGTGACGTCGCCGCCGGCGTCGCGCTTGCGTGCGGCCTCCAACACCATAGCGCGCGCAGCGTTCGCCTCGGCGCGGCAATCGGCCAGCATTGCCTGGATCATCTGGAAATTGCCGATCGCCTGGCCGAACTGCTTGCGCTCGCTCGCGTACTTTACACTCTCTTCGATCAAACGCTCGGCGACGCCAACGCAGACCGAGGAAATGTGCAGCCTGCCGCGGTCGAGCACCTGCATGGCGATACGGAAGCCTTGCCCCTCTTCGCCAAGCCGATTCTCCATCGGCACTTTGACGTTGTCGAAATTGACATCGTGAATATGGGCGCCCTGTTGGCCCATCTTCTTTTCCGGCCTGCCGACCGATACGCCTGGCAAATCGCGCGGCACAAGAAACGCGGACACGCCGCTACCGCCCTTGGCGTTCTGATCGGTGCGCGCCATGACCGTGAACAGCGAGGCGCGCGCGGCGTTGGTGATGTAGCGTTTGCCGCCGTTGAGAACGTAGTGATCGCCCGCCCGTTCGGCTTTGGTGCGCACCGCGCCGGAGTCCGAGCCGGCTTCCGGTTCGGTCAAGGCAAACGAGGTGATGGTTTCGCCGGATGCGATGCCGGGAAGCCATTTTTGCTTTTGCGCTTCGCTCCCGAACATGATCAGGCCTTGGCTACCGATGCCAACATTGGTGCCAAACGCGGATCGGAACGCCGGCGAGCAGCGGCAAAACTCGAACATGGCGCGGCATTCGGCCTCCATGCTGAGGCCCAGACCGCCGTATTCTTCAGGGATTGAGAGCCCGAACAATCCTAGCGCCTTCATTTCCGCTAGCGCGTCGGCCGGGATGGCGTCGTCTTCAGAAACCTTGGCCTCAAGCGGAATCAGTCGCTCATTGACGAAGCGGCGGATGGCCGAAAGCAGCTCCACGATGGTTTCATTGTCCTGCATCAACACACCTGCCGTTGTGAAATGTCACCGATGCGGTGCGGTGTGCAGGGGACCGAAATCGTCTCCGTCTGGCGCAACGTCAGCGCGGTGTGGGGGCCGTTGCTGGCATTGATCAGAGCGCGCGCGTCGTCAGCCTCGAGCCGCCACAGCCGAGCGGTCGCCGCCGCTTCATCCAGATTCAATTCCCAGATCCCCAGATAAAGCGAGTCGCCGGCCTGCACTTCGAAGGAGGGGCGCTCCGGCCCTGTGACGACGCCTTGCGCGAAATAGTTCACGCGCTGGTCGTGAAGAATTGCGAACACGCTGTCGAGGGCATAGACGCCGGGTTCGAGCTGGAAGTGTTCGAACTCTCCCGGCACGCCGCGCACGCGCAGT
>DASZWS010000283.1:0-4918 GCA_035546515.1 Vitreimonas sp.
TAGCCCTGGATCAGCTCCGTCACTTCCGCGCCGACCATGTGCGCGCCGAGCAATTCGCCGGTCTTGGCGTCGAACACCACTTTGACCATGCCCTGATCTTCGCCAAGCGCGATGGCCTTGCCATTGCCGACAAACGGAAAGCGGCCAACGCGAATTTCGCGCCCCGCCGCTTTCGCGCGCGCTTCGGTCAAGCCCACGCTCGCCACTTGCGGATGCGAATACGTGCAGCCCGGAATGCGCTCCTTGATCATCGGATGCGGATTTAGCCCGGCGATGACTTCAACGCAGATGATGCCCTCATGGCTCGCCTTGTGCGCCAGCCAGGGCGCACCGGTGACGTCACCAATCGCATAAAGCCCCGCGATATTGGTCTTGCCGTGTCCGTCAGTGACAACGTGCCCCTTCTCAACCTTCACCCCGAGCGCTTCGAGCCCCAGGTTCTCAACGTTGCCCGCAATGCCCACCGCCACGATGGCGTGCGAAGCCGTCAGCGTTTCAGTTTTGCCGTTGGCGACAACTTGCGCCTCCACGCCGCTCGCCGTCGCCTTCAGCGACTTGGCCTCCGTCGAGGTCAGCAGCTTCAGCCCTTCCTTCTCGAAGCGCTTCTTGGCGAACGCCGAAATCTCTTCGTCCTCGACCGGCAAGATGCGGTCGAGCAGTTCCACCACCGTCACCTTCACCCCAAACGCCGCGTAGAACGACGCAAACTCAATCCCGATTGCGCCAGAGCCGAACACCAACAGCGACTCCGGCCATTCCGGGGGCGTCATCGCTTCACGATACGTCCAGATGCGCTTGCCATCCGCCTTCAAACCCGCTGCCGGAATTTCACGCGCGCGCGCCCCCGTGGCGAGGATGACGTGCTTGGCGTCGTAGCTCGCATCCTTCCCGTCTTTGCTCTTCACCAGCACTTTCGGCGCTGCGCCGCCCTTCTCCAGCCGCGCCTCGCCTTCGATGACGGTGATCTTGTGCTTCTTCATCAGGAAGCCGACCCCCTTCGACAACCTGTCGGACACGCCGCGCGAACGCTTCACCACCGCGGCGCTATCGAAGTTCAAGCCTTCCACCGAAAGCCCGAACTCCTTCGCGTGCTGCATGTTGCGGTACACTTCCGCCGACCTGAGCAGTGCCTTGGTGGGAATGCAGCCCCAGTTGAGACAAATGCCGCCAAGCTTGTCGCGCTCGACGATCGCCGTCTTCAAACCAAGCTGTGCGCTGCGGATCGCGGTCACGTAGCCGCCAGGCCCGGAACCGATGACGATAACGTCGAATGTGTCTGCCATGGCGGTGACACACACTCATTGCGCTATCCCGTCAAGACACGGCGCCGTCGCGGCGTGAGTGTGTGTCACCCACCAAAGCTAGCCAATCCCGAATGCGTTCTTGATTCCATCCACGACGAACTGCGCCGCCAGCGCCGCCAGTAGGATGCCGAAAATGCGCGTCAGCATCGCCGCCACCGTCTGCCCCATCAGCTTCGACAGCGGGTCAGCCAGCAGAAACGCGATCAGGCAAAGCGCCAGATTGATCGCCATCCCCGAGAGAATTGCCGCGCGCTCGATGGGATCGTGATGCTGCGCGAAAAACAGCATCACCGACGCGATCGCGCCCGGCCCGGAGATCAGCGGAATGGCGAGCGGAAACACTGAAATGTCGTCCTGATGCCCCGGATGCTGCGCCTGGTGCGCCGCCACTTCCTCGGCCCGCTCTTCCCGCCGTTCGCTACGCTTCTCGAACAGCATGTCGACAGCGATCAGAAACAGCAGCAGGCCGCCGGCGATGCGAAACGCGTCGATGGAAACGCCAAGGTTCTCCAGCAGCCACGCGCCGCCGAACGCGAACGCCAGCAGGATGCCGGTGGCGATGGCGATGGATTTCCACGCCATGTAGTTGCGCCAGTCGCGATGCATGTTCGCGGTCATGGTGGTGAACATCGGCGCCATCGCCACCGGATCGATGGCGACGAAGAAGGTCACGAACGAGGCGAGCAGCAGCGAAAGCATTGAGACGCCTTAACCGATTCACTGGTTCTTTACGCTGAAATGTACAAGCAATTACCGCAAATATTAAGCGTCCGCCGTTAAGCTGCCCTTGCGTTTGGGTGTGGGCGATGAGCGAAGCTGCCGAAGAGGCAATCCTTCGAGTGCTGGTTGTCGATCATCGGCCGTTTCAGCGCCGCCTGATCGCCGAAGCCTTGCGCGCGATCGGCCGTGTCGACATCGGCTACGCCGAGAACATCGAGCAATGCCTGCTCGCCCTCACCTATTTCGAGCCCCATGTGATCGTTTTCGATTGGGACATTGACGGCGGCGCGGGCCTCACGCTCGCTCAGCGCCTGCGCGCGGGAGAAGCCGGCGACGCGGCCCGTCGTATGCCTTTGGTGATGGTCACCGGCAACAACACCGCCACCCACGTTGAACGCGCCCGCAATGTAGGCGTCGACGAGTTGGTCCTGCGTCCGTTCTCCACCGCCGCGCTGATCAGCAAGGTCTCCGAGGTGAAGGATCGCCGCCGCGAGTTCGTCGAGAGCACGCACTATACGGGTCCGGATCGCCGCCGCCGCACCAGCGGCGACTATGACGGCCCGCGCCGGCGGCTCTTCGATCAAGCCGACAAGGCAGCCGACGCGCCCGAAGTGCAAATCCGCAAGGGTCTCGCCCGCATGTACGTCGAACGCATCACCATGATGCTGGAATCAGGCGCGCCTGACCGCGACGCGATGCGCGATCTCTGCCTCACCGCCGGCCAGCTGAGCGCGCTAGCGTCGGACATGCGCGATCGGTTGCTGGAATCGGCGACATCGTCGTTGTTCAACTATCTCAAGGGCGTTGGCGCCGGTTCGCCAATGAACCGTGACGTGGTGCAGGCGCACCTCGACGCGATCCTCAAACTGGCCGAGCTGCCAAACTCGCAAACCGATTTGCGCCAGACCGTCACCCAGCAACTTGGGGTGATGGTGACAAAGAAACTTCGCCAGGCCGGACAGGCCGCCTAACTGAGCCGATGCAGCGCCGCGTTGATCACGGCAAGCACGTTGTCGTGCGTCGCGTACACGGTCAGCGCGAACACCGCGAGATTGAGGTAAGGCGCAATCCAATAGAGCAGCTTGCCTAAAGGCGGCGCCAAGGCCGCAACCGCGACGCCAACGAGCGCCGGCAAAATCACCAGCACCGCCATCACCACCAGCAGCGCGATCGCCGTAGCGTTGCCGATGGCCGCCTGAACCAGTTCAAGAATGTCGATATTGGGCATCGGGCTTTGCACCGCGATCGCCCAGAACGCGTGCAGGAAGAGCAACAGCGGCGTGATGATGCTGACGATCCCGGCCACCAGCGCCAGCGCCGCCGGGTGCTTGCCGCCTTCGTTTGGATACGCTTTTTCGCCCGTTCCGGCGATGAACGCGCCCGCAATCGCGATCGCCCATAGCGGGCCGCACGCGGCGAATAGCTCGCCCAGATACTTGAAGATGTCGCCCATCGCGTCCCCTCCCCGCGCGCAGCCTAGCATCGAAACCGCTGGCGTGAACGCGAAAGCGGCGCAGCTCCTTTCTGGAGCCGCGCCGCCATTCGCCTGAGACGATTTATGTCTTAGCCCGGCGTAGAAGTCGTCGCCGAAGCGCCGGCTTGCGCCTGAGCAGCCTGCGCTTGGGCGCGGTTCAGATCAGCGGTGGTGTAGTGGCCGCTGTTCACCACGCTTTGCACTTGCGGCGGCAGCGAGGTGTTGAGCGCCATTTGCGTGCCGCCGGTTGATGCCGCGCTGGCCGTGTGACGATGCGTGCTTGCCGAACCCGAAGCACTCGTGCTCGCGCCAGCGTTGGCGTTCGCACCAGTGCCGCGCATGGCATTGGTCGCGCCTTGCTCGGCATTGTTGGCGGTTGTCTCCGCGCTGTTGACAGCGTTGTTGGCCGCCGTGGCGTCCGGCGTCGCCGCCTGCGCGCTGACGGCGCCCGATGCGGAACCGGCCGGCGTTTGCGCCGAGCCTTCGGCCGAGCCTGTCACGTGCGACGGAGTGTTGTTCTGGACGGTATTGCGCGTGTTGTTGGTGGTCGTTGTCGCGCGGCGCGTGGTTTGATCGACGGTATTGGCCGTGCTGTTGGTCACGGGATCAGTGTTGACTTGAGCGGAACCGGCAACCTGGCCGGTGACCGAACCTGTTGTGTTGCCGACGACGCCGCCCAACTGCGCGAACGCCGGCGCCGCGGTCAAAGCAGCCGCAGCCGCCGCTACCAGGAGCAGTTTTTTCATCCTCATCTCTCCATGCATGAAAACCGGCGGGAGGGCCGGCGCAAAGTGACGAGGCGTGAACCATCTCGCACGCAGATGGTTCACGAGTTCCTGTGTGAAACTTCAGAGGGCGAGGAACCGCGGAAAGTTCCGCGTCGGAACTACAAGAGCATCGCCATCGGATCTTCGAGAAAGCTCTTGAACGCCTTCAAGAACGCCGCGCCCAAAGCGCCATCCACGACGCGGTGATCGCAGGTCACGGTCACCGTCATCATCGTCGCGATCGCCAGTGCATCGTTCTTCACCACCGGGCGCTTCTCACCCGCGCCGATCGACATGATCATGCCGTGCGGTTCGTTGATGATCGAGGCGAAGCTCTTGATGCCCATCATGCCCATGTTGGAAATCGAGAACGTGCCCCCCTGATACTCTTCGGGCTTCAGCTTCTTGTTCTTCGCACGCTCCGCCAAATCCGCCATCTCGTGCGAGATTTGCGCGAGGCCCTTGGTTTCGGCCGCCCAGATGATCGGCGTGATGAGGCCGTGCGGCACCGCCACCGCAACCGCGATATCGGCATGGTGGTGCTGGGCGATACCGTCAGGTGTGTAGCTGGCGTTGGCTTCGGGCACGATCTTGAGCGCCAGCGCCGCGGCCTTGATGCACAGGTCGTTGACCGAAATCTTCACGCCTTTGTC
>DASZWS010000284.1:0-10113 GCA_035546515.1 Vitreimonas sp.
GTCTTGTCCCCTTCCGGGAGAGCGGTCGTGCTCATGCGCGAAACTCCGTCGCGATTCATGTAAGTATTTTCTGTCGGGATCATAGCGTGCTTGCCTCTATGGCGCTGCGTGGCCAACGTACAATCACAATCGCGCCCTGCAGAGGCGGTCTGCGATTGCGCATTTCGAGCTTTGCGCCAGTGCGTTCCAGCAGGGTTTTAGAGATGAAAAAGCCCAAACCAAGGCCGCCGGCCGCGCCTTCTTCGTCGCGTTCGGTCAAATAGGGTTCGCCCAGACGGTTAATAACGCCAGGGGCGAATCCGGGGCCGTCGTCGCGAATGGCGATCTCGACGTGAGCGGCGTCCCAGGTCGCTGAAACCTCCACGCGAGATTTCGCAAAGCCGACGGCATTTTCGACAATGCCGCCGAGCGCATGAATGATTTCCGGCATCCGCCGCACGGTGAGCGCGCCGTCGCCGTCCGCATGGATGACAATTTCCGTTCCCAGACCCTCGTGCGGCTGGGTGACCTCGTCCAGCAGCACGCGGATGGGCGCGCGTGACACCATCTCGTCGATCTGTTCACGGTTGTCGGAGAGCTGGCCGATGATGGCGCGGCAGCGTTCGCTCTGGGTAACCAGCAAATTCAGATCTTCGGCGCGCGGATCGTCTGGGGGCAGGCCACGCATCATTTCTTTGGCGACGAGGTGTATGGTGGCGAGCGGCGTGCCAAGTTCATGCGCCGCCGCGGCCGCCAGGCCGCCAAGCGCCGAAAGCGTCTGCTCGCGTGAGAGCACTTGTTGCACGGCAGCCAGCGCGATGTTGAGGCGCTCCTCTTCGGCCGCGACGCGCCATGCGTAAACGCTGGTGAACGCCAGGCCGATCAGAACGGCCGCAGCGACGCCGAGTTGATAGAGCGGCGGCAGCTCGAAATGCGCTCCCTCTGGCCACGGCAGGCGCAGGCGATAGACCGAGAGCACGCCAACGCACGCGAAAGTCAGCGCAGCGAGGATCGCCGTCAGGACTGGGCGCAGAATCGTCGCTGACACCGCAACCGGGGCGACGAACAGAAACAGGAACGGGTTCTGCAATCCCCCGGTCAGCGCCAACAACACGGTGAGCTGAATGACGTCATAGCCAAGCTGCGCCGCCGCTTCCCACTCGCGCGCCAGCTCCTGCGAGCGCCGCGCCGCGATCAAGGCGATATTGAACGCCACCGAGACAGCGATAGTCGCCAACGCCCAATCGAACGGAAATTCGAGATTGAGCCCAAAGCGCACGAACAGCACGGCAACCGTCTGACCAAGCACCGCCAGCCAGCGCAGCAGGATCAGCGTGCGCACGCGCACGCGGCTGGTCATCGTCCAGAAGGTGGGATCTGCCGGGGTCATGCCTGCGGCTTGTCATGGCGCGCACAAGCGCCCCGCTCAAGACCCTTGCGCGCGGTTCAGGACCACGACCATCGGCCCGAGAGCAGGTCCGCGATCCTGGCGATTGAGCTGCGGCGCCCACAAACTTGAGACGTGGCCGTCGAGGAACAGCGCGTTGCGGCAGTTCAAGCCGTCACGAAAAAAGCGCGCGAAGCGGCCAAACGACACTTCGTCGCGGCTGATCACAAAATAGGCGGTGTGCGCGTCGCGCACGCCAACACCGTTGCGAATGTAGTGAGAATCTCCATCCGGCGCGAAGCGCGGATGGAGCGCGCCATCGATCACCAGCATCGGTCCGGATTGGGTCGCGTATTTTGGCGTGGCCTCGCGCGCGGCAAACGCTTCGGTCGTCGCGACGTGCACGGCGCCATCTGCTTCCTGCCAGAACACGCCGTTGGGTTTCAGGTGGAAGTTGCCTGGCCCATTGGCCAGATTGAGCCGGTGCTGTTGGCTGCCGTTCTCGACGTAGAGGCCGATCGGCTCACCGCGGGCGTCGAACATGCCCGCGTTCATGGCGAAGCGCACCCGCGCCGCGTCCGCGCCGAGAAAAGCCTCGAGCGCACGGAAGTTTCGCAGCGGCGCGCCGTCTCGGCCGACATCAGCCAATCGCAATTCGTGATGGCGGGTATCCAAGGGGCAGACGAGAAAGCGCGCACCTTCGAAGTGCTGCTCTACGCAGGCGATGTCTTGCTGCTGCTGGCCCCACAAGAGCGTCGTTGCGGCCATCACCACGATGGCGGCCGCAGTCAAAATCGCAAGGCGGAGCGGGTTTTGCCTCATGCGAGGGGTTTTTGTCACGGGCCGCCCGATTCCCGCCAACCAAACCTGCGGCAATAGGCGCCTGCGCTTTCGCGCCACGTTGCCGGTTTGCGAACAGCCAACCTAGCGTTTCGCCATGATGAGCCCAGCGGAAAAGCCGCGCCGCAATTTGACCGGACCAGTGGTGCCTGCGGTCGCCGCCGCGGCGCTCGCGGCTGTTCTCGCGCTGGTAGTGGTGGGGCAAAAGAGCGGCCCGCGACAGGTTTCGACCGACTGTGTGTTGGCGGGCTCGGAAACCATGGGCGGCCCGATCTCGCTGATCGACGTCGATGGCGCAGCCGTTACCCAGGCGGATTTCAAGGATCAGCCTTCGCTTGTGTACTTTGGCTACACACACTGTCCCGATGTTTGCCCGACGACGTTGTACACTGTGGCGCAAGCGCTGCGTGAGCCGGGCGGGTACGACGTCCAGCCTATCATGATCACGGTGGATCCCGCGCGCGATACGCCCGCCGTGATGCGCCAATACGTGCATAGCGGCGGCTTTCCCGCGGGACTCATCGGCCTTACGGGTTCGCAAGCCCAAGTCGACGCTGCCGCCAACGCGTTTAAAGTTTTTCATCAGAACCACCCGATCGAAGGCGCGCCGGCTGACGCCTACAATGTGGATCACTCATCGTTGCTCTATGTCATGGACAAGCAATGGCGAACGCGGGCGGTCATCAATTCGGTCCACACGTCGCCTGCCGATATCGCCCAATGCATCGCCGCTGGGCTGGAGCGCCGGGAATAGGCGGTAAGTGGAAACCGCAACTTCCCCTTGGGAGCCAGGGTAGCCGATATTACATACTGCAAGACGGGCGCCTTTTGGCCGTGTCGGAGGTTTTGCAGTGCAGCGAACTCGCCTAGGCAGGCGTCTTAGCTTGTTAGAAATCGGGGGGCGCGCAGTATCCGGCAGGATGCTGCGGCGCAGCACGAGAGGGGCTTGATGCTCTACACGCTGTATGAACTGGGCCATCTCTCGATGGCGCCTTGGCGCTTCGCCGCCATGCTGCAGGCGAATCTGCTTCGTTCCCCGCTCAATCCGATCGCCGACACCGAGGTGGCCCGCACCACCGCCGCCGCGTCGGATTTGTTCGAGAGCGTGACACGACGCTATCGCAAACCGGCGTGGAATTTGGCGCCGACGGTCGTCAACGGCGTCGAGGTCGGCGTCACGCCGACAAAGATTTGGTCGAAGCCTTGGTGCGATCTTGTCCATTTCGCGCGTGACGCCGATGCCCTGCGCGATGCGCGCGGAGAGAGGACCGATCCAACCGTGCTGTTGGTGGCGCCGATGTCGGGTCACCACGCGACGCTTCTGCGTTCCACGGTCGAAGCATTCCTACCCGATTTCGAGGTGTACATCACTGATTGGGCCGATGCGCGCACGGTGCCGCTAATGGCCGGCCGCTTCGGCTATCATGACTATGTCGACTATGTGATGGAGATGCTGCGCGAACTCGGGCCGGAGACGCATGCCGTCGCCGTGTGTCAGCCAGGTCCGCCGGTGCTCGCGGCGATTTCGCTGATGGCGGCTGAAGACGATCCGTGCACGCCCGCGACGATGACGTTCATGGGTTCGCCGATTGATGCGCGCAAATCTCCCACTGTGCCGAACAAGCTGGCCGAAGATCGCTCCATCGAGTGGTTCGAAGAAAAAATGATCCACACGGTGCCTGCGCCGTATCCGGGTGCGTTTCGCCGCGTCTATCCGGGGTTCCTCCAGCTCGCCAGCTTCATGGGCATGAACCTGTCGCGCCATGTCGACGCGCACTATCAGCAGTTTCAGAACCTCGTCAGCGGCGATGGCGACAGCGCCCAGAAGCACAGCGCTTTTTACGACGAGTACTTGTCGGTGATGGATCTCAGCGCCGAGTTCTACATCGAGACGCTGCGCGAGGTTTTCCAAGACTACTCTCTCGCCAAAGGCACGTTCACGCACAAGGGCGCGCTCGTCGATCCGGGGGCGATCACCAAAACGGCGTTGCTGACTGTCGAAGGCGAGAACGACGATATCTCCGGCATCGGCCAAACTCAGGCCGCACACGCCCTTTGCGCCAACATTCCCGAAGCCATGCGCCGCGACTACATTCAGCCGGGCGTGGGCCACTACGGCGTGTTCAGCGGCAAACGCTTCCACAACGAGATTTACCCGCGCATGCGCGCCTTCATGCGGGCGTTCCAGTCGCCCGCCTCGCGCGCACGCAGCCAGCTCAAGCTTGTCGCTGAAAGCGAGTAGCGTGCGCCGCCTCCACGGCAACGCGCAGGTTCCGCCGACCGATTGTCTTGAGGCGTTAACGCTTGGCGTGAGACGGTGGTGCATGCGTCTCGATTCGCAGAAGAGCGAGCCAACTCAGACCGAAATCGAAACGATCGACGGCCGGCGCGTGCCCGTTCGTTTGATCGTGAACCCGCGCGCGCGCCACGTGTCCGTGCGCATTGATCCGACGCGCCGTCAGGCGATTGCCACGGCGCCATCCAAGCGCCAGCTGCGCCACGCGGCGAAGTTCGCTGCCGAGCGGGCGGGTTGGATTGTTGCAGAGCTTTCCCGTTTGCCGCGCGGCGTCAGTCTCGCGCCAGGATCGTTCGCGCCGTTCCGCGGAGAGTCGCACGAACTTGTGTATGAGCGCGGGCGCGGCGCGCCGCGCATCGACACCGGCGGGCTGTTTCCGCGCATCATCGTGCCGGCGCCGGATATCGCGCTGTTTGAGGCGCGGCTCTTACGCTTCTACAAGGATCAGGCGCGTGACCAGTTCGTCGACAGGGTCGCGCATCATGCTGTGACGCTGGGCGTTCGCCCGGCGCGCCTGCAGGTGAAAGACCTGCGCTCGCGCTGGGGGTCATGCTCGGTTGACGGCGTGCTCTCGTTCTCGTGGCGGCTTATCCTCGCCCCGCCTTATGTGCTCGACTACCTTGCCGCACACGAAG
The DNA here is from genome assembly GCA_035546515.1 of Vitreimonas sp. Lineage (GTDB taxonomy): Bacteria > Pseudomonadota > Alphaproteobacteria > Caulobacterales > Aquidulcibacteraceae > Vitreimonas. Next base: position 5,138 of record DASZWS010000284.1, read on the forward strand.
TCGCGCATCTGCGCGAGATGAACCATTCACGCCGCTTCTGGGCGCAGGTTGCGCGCTGCATGCCGGATTTCGAACGCGGCCGCGAATGGCTGCACGAGCACGGCTGCGCGCTGCACGCCATCGGGCTTGCGCGCTAAGGCTTGCTGAGCGGCCGGCCAGGCTCGAACATCTGCATCAGCACGCCATTGCGGTCGATGAATTCGTGTTTCAACGCAGCGAGCACGTGCAGCGGAATGAGGATGAACAACGTCCAGCGGCCGACGAGGTGCATAATTTCCGCGATCTGATGCACCTCACGATTGCGTTCGGCGAACGGGCTCGGCAGCGCAATCGTGTTCCAGATGTTGATCGGATGCGCCCCAGACCAGATCATCAGTGGCCCAGAGATGAACTGCAGCAAGATCGCCAGCAACAACAGATGGTGGGTAATGTGCGCCACGCCTTGCAGCGCCTTCGGTTCGTGTGACGGCAATGCCGGTTGTGTTTGCGCGTAGTGCGCAAATACGCGCGCCAGCGCGAAGGCGATGATGGTGCCGCCGATGGAAACGTGTACGCCCATATAGGCGCGATGCAGTTCGCGGTTGCCGGCGTCTTCGGCCCACGCGCCCTGCAAGCCGGTGTAGATCATCGCCAGCACGCCAAGCGCCGCAATCCAATGCAGCGTGACCGATACCCAACCGAACGCTTGTTTACTGTTCCAGGTCTGCATGTTCTGAGCCTCGTCCGCGCCGTTCGTTAGACGCGGTCAGAGGTAGAAGGTTTCAGCCTTCTGGCCCCACGTCCAGCGAATGATCCTGATTGTCTTGCGGGCCGGCGGAAGCGGGCGGGGCGGAACCGACCACCGCGCCAATCGGTGCGCCGACTGCGCTGACAGCTTGGGTCTGTGGTTCAGGAACGCCGGTGACATTGTAGTCTTCGGGCAAGGGCATATCGAGCGGCCGTGACGGTTCATTCCGCAGCGCGACCTGCATGAATTGATGCCAGATGTCCGCAGGCACTGAACCGCCCACCATGCGGTTGGTGGTGCTGAAGTTGTCATTGCCAGCCCACACACCTGCGACCATGCCGGGCGTGAAGCCAATGAACCAGGCGTCGCGATAGTCATTGCCGGTGCCCGTCTTGCCCGCAATGTCGCGACCCGGGATTTGTGCGTGTGTGCCGGTGCCGGCCTGCACGACGCGGCTCATCATGAAGTCCATCAGCCGGCGCGGACGGTCTTCGATCAATTGCACGTGGCGCTGCGGGCGCCAGCTCCACATCACTTCGTCGCTGCCAGCGCGGCGAATGCGCACGATGCCGTGTGGTTCGATGTTGTAGCCGCCCGCCGCCATGGTGCCATAGGCCTGCACCATTTCCATCAGCGTCACTTCCTGCGCGCCGAGTGCGAGCGAATGGTAGTTGTGCAGCGGCGAGCGGATGCCGAGGCGCTGCGCCGTGGCGATGACGTTCTCGCCGCCGATCTCCTGCGTCACCCGAATGGCGACCATGTTGTAGGAATCCGCGAGCGCCTCGGTGAGTGTCGTCGGGCCGTGGAATTCGTGTTCGTAATTGCCCGGCGCCCAATCCGGCTGGCCCGGAATGTGGATCACCACCGGCTCGTCCTGGCGCACGCTCCACGGCGTCAGGCCGTGCTCCATCGCCGTGAGATAGATGAAGAACTTGAACGACGAGCCCGGTTGGCGATGCGCCTGCGTGGTGCGGTTGAATTGTGAAACTTCGTAGTCGCGCCCGCCGATCATGGCGCGCACGCCGCCGGTATCGTCCAGCGCCAGAAGACCCGCCTGGCTCACCCGCTTGGCTTGGCCTTGATCGTTGAGAACCGAATTGACCGCTTCGTTGCCGGCACGCTGCGCGGCGATATCGACAGTGGTCTCAACGATGAAGTCGTCGCGCTGGGTGCCGATCACGCTGCTCAACACCGGATCGATCCAGTCACGGAAATAGCTCAGCACGCCAGCGGGATTGCGCCGGCTGATCACCAGGTCTTCCTGTAGCGCCGCGCGCCGTTCAGCGTCTGAGATGTAGCCCATGCTGACCATTTCGGTGAGCACGGTGGCGGCGCGTTCTTTGGCGCGCGTGATGTCCTGACTGGCTGGGTTCATGCGCGACGGCGCCTTCACCAAGCCCGCCAGCATCGCCGCCTGCAACAATGTGAGCTCGCGCGCCGGGCGGTCGAAATAGCGTTCGGCGGCGGCTTCGACGCCGTAGGCGCCGGCGCCGAAGTAAACCCGCGAGAGGTAAAGCGCGAGAATTTCTTCCTTGGTGAATTTGGTCTCGAGCCAAATCGCCATGGCGACTTCTTGAACTTTGCGCCGCCATGAGCGCTCGTTGCTCAAGAACAAGTTCTTCGCCAACTGTTGCGTGATCGTCGAGCCGCCTTGCACGACGTGTCCCGCGCGCAAGTTCTCCGCGCCGGCGCGCATCATGCCGCCGAAGTCGACGCCGAAGTGCTGATAGAAGCGGCGGTCCTCGATAGCGACGAACGCTTGCGGCACGTAAGGCGGCAGCGACGCGAGATCTACCGGCGGCGCGTTCTGCGCGCCTTCGCGCAAGATCACGTGGCCGTTGCGATCGAGGAAGGTGATCGACTGGCCGTTCTTGGCTTCCCAGAGATCGTCCGTCGACGGCATGTCCCAAGTTACGAACACGAAGAGACCGATAAGCAGCGCGACAAATCCCGCCGCCAGCCAGCCCGTCCACACCGCCGCTTCGCGCACTGAGCGCGGATGCTTCATGTTGGCGGCGCGGTTCGCGACTTCGCCGCCGAGCGCGCGCGCTTGCTTGCCAAGGGTCGTGAGCTTCGGACCAAAGCGGCCGGTGAGCCCGGACCAGAACGCTGCGAGCTGCGCGCCGAACGATGTGTCCTGCGCGGGCGGCGGTTCATCCGGGTCGCCGGCAGCTTGGAAGAAGGTCGGGTGCGGTGCGTCTGCCGATTCCGGCGCGAGCGGCGCTTCTGGCTCGGCGGGCGCGTCGGCTTCGACGTGCTCGTCGCTCAGAACCATCTCCGGTTCGTTGGGCGGTGTTGGAAGCTCAAGGTTTGAGGAAGATGGCGGCGGCGTTTCGAATTCTGACTCAGACGTCTCCTCACGCGCGGCGATAGGAAGGCCCGGTTCGGGCGTAACCGGTTCGGAAGGTGCATCAGGGGCTTCGTCGACAACGGCTGGCGGCTCGGGCACTGCCTTGGGTGCTTCTTCCGGCTCAACGGCCGCGGCTGGTGAGGGCGCTTCGTCCACGAAAGCCGGTGGTGGTTCTGGGGGCGTTTCCGGAGCCGGCGCTTCCTCAGCCGGTGGTTCTGCGTCCAGCGCCCATTGATCAGCGTCGCTTTCGCCAGTCTCCTCGGGGGCGGGCGTCTCCTCGGCTGACGTTGCCGTCGCCGGCGGTGTAGCGGGCGTTTCGAAGAGTTCTGGATCGACGGGGACGTTAGACGAGACGGACTCATCCTCCGGACGCGCGTCCTTCGGTTCGCCTTCAGCAGGCGGAACGGGCGGAGGTGTCCCCGGACCCGTTGGTTCGTCGTCTTCGTCAGCCACCCCTGGCTTTCCCTCCGCGCCGTGCGTAGCGCGATTCGACCGCTAACCTTCCGTTGGCGGACACATGCGCAGCTCAGCGGGAACAACGCATGCGACGGCAACCGGTTTCGGACTCCGGCCACTTTCTTGCCTAATTTTGTGACGCGCAGGGTCGGTCCGCAACCGTGATGAACACCCGCTTTTCCTTGCTCGGAGCGGGGCCCATGGCCATATATTGCCCAACGCCAGCGGCAAATACCGCATGGCAAGGAGGTTTCGGATGAGCGACTACCATCCCCAGGCGCGGACCATACCGGCCGGTCAGGCCGATATGTCGGTCGACGCCGGCCTGCGTGGGTTCATGCTGGGCGTGTACAACAAGATGGCGCTGGGTCTGCTGCTCTCGGCGGGCATCGCCTATGGTGTTGCCACTACCGGCGCCATCGTTTTCTTACTGCAAAACCCCATTCTACTGTTCGCGTTTATTTTCGCGCCGCTGGTACTCATAATAATCTCTTCCTGGTTCATGAAGAACCCGTCCCCAACCAGCGCCAACGTCATTTATTGGGGCGTCGTCGCCACGATGGGCGTGAGCCTTGGGCTAACCGTATTTGTCTATGCCGCCGACCCCGGCGGCATGTTCACAATCGTCAAAGCGCTGCTCGTGACGTGCGCGACCTTCGGCGCGCTCAGTCTCTGGGGTTACACAACCAAGCGCGACCTGAGCGGCTTCGGCACGTTCCTGTATATGGGCGTGATCGGGATCATCATCGCGATGGTCGTGAACTTCTTCCTGCATAGTTCAGCGCTGGATTTCGCCATCACAGTGATTGGCGTGCTGATCTTCTCGGGCCTCACCGCTTTCAAGACGCAGCAAATCAAGTGGTCGTATTACCAGCTCGGCGGAGACGCCCGCGCCATCGCGGTGGGCACGACCTATGCGGCGCTCAGCCTGTACATCACCTTTATCAACCTCTTCCTCTTTGTCCTGCGGTTGATGGGCGGCCGCCGCTAAGCGCGGGCGCTGACGAAACGCGAAACGCCCCGGTGAAAGCCGGGGCGTTTTTCGTTGCAACGATCCGTTCGGGCTAGTCCGACACCAGGCGCATGCGGCGCGGTTCGAGGACGGCGAGGACACGTGCGAGGTCGTGTCCCCGGCGCAAAACCCTGCCATCGACGGTCCTCACGCTATAAGCGCCTTGCTTGCGCGCATCGGCGGGGCGTTTTTCGATTTGATAGAGCGGCGCTTGGTGCGCGTGCCTGTACACCGTGAACAGCGCACGATCGGGTAGGGCGTCGAATGCGTAATCGCACCACTCGCCTGCGGCGACCATGCGACCATAAAAGCGCAGTAGGCGATCAAATTCACCGCGGTCGAAGAACAAGGTTGCGTTCGCTCCAGCCTGTGGGAAAAGACGAAAGCGTATATTGGTTGAGATTACAAATCTCCCAGGTCGCCGTTTAGCC
>DASZWS010000285.1:0-13643 GCA_035546515.1 Vitreimonas sp.
GTTGCCGTCGATGTCGCGGAACTTCTTGCGGAGTCTCTTGATGTGGCTGTCGATGGTTCTGTCGTCGACATAGACCTGATCGTCATACGCCGCGTCCATCAATTGGTCGCGGCTTTTCACATAGCCCGGGCGCTGGGCCAATGCTTGCAAGATGAGAAATTCAGTCACCGTCAAGCGCACTGGTTCGCCCTTCCAGGTGCAGGCGTGACGGTTGGGATCGAGCACGAGTTCGCCCCGGACGATCGGCTTCTTGTCGCTCACCTCCCCGCCGGGGGCGCCGGCCCGCGTGCGGCGCAGAAGCGCCTTCACCCGTTCGCTCAACAGGCGCTGCGAGAACGGCTTTTTGATGTAATCGTCGGCGCCGACATTAAAGCCGACCACCTCATCCATCTCGTCGTCCTTGGAGGTCAGGAATATGACGGGCAGGTTGGAGTTCTGCCGCAGCCGGCGCAGCACCTCGACGCCGTCCATACGCGGCATCTTGATATCGAGGATAGCCAGATCCGGCGGCGCTTCGGTCAGCGCCGTAAGCGCAGTGGCGCCGTCGGTGTAGGTGCGCACCGTGTAGCCCTCGGCCTCGAAGAATATCTTCAGAGACGCCAGGATGTTTTCGTCGTCGTCGACAAGGGCGAGTGTAGGCATGCTTCTGGTCCGGACCTGACCTAACTGTAATGAACTGGTGCAGCCAGTCTTAGCGGTCAAGAGCGCGGAGCGCCAGCGCGGGCAATTCAAGATGCCGTGGGCAAGTCACTGATTTCGCGCCCTTCGCGCCGGCACGGGCCTTTGCGCGAAAGCACCCTAGCGCGCCCGCACCTCGGATCGGCTCAGCGTAAAGCCGTGCCCATCGGCGTTGCTACAGGTGAGCCCGTTCTCACGCATGCCGCATTGGAACGGGCCGCCTTGCCAGTGTGCGCCGTATGGCAACACCGGCCCACCGCAACACCCCGTATCGCGGACTTGCGGCTCAACCGTTGAGATGCCGTGCGCGGAAAGCGAGAGGCGCACGTAAGCAGGCTCGATGCGATCGCAGATGAGTTCAGCCCCGCCATCCGGAGAGTGATAGATTCCGTTGCCGCCGTCGGGAATGTAATTGCAGCCGACATTGCCGGAAGGCGTTTCGAAATCGGCGGGGCCGTTCGCCACCGACTGCGCGACACCGGCGACGGCAGTGTCGACAGTGGCGGGTTCCGGTTGCGACGCGGATTGCTTTGCGGACGGCGTGGGTGAACACGCCGCCGCGAGCAGGATCACAATCAGAGCCGCCGTTCTAATGTTGATTTCCTTGCGCCCGCATGAAGGCGGTGCGCTGCTGATCGAAATTTGCCTGCAACTGCATGACTTGCTGAGTGAGATGCTGCTGCCAGACCAGCACGGCGGCATCATAAATCGCGGTTTCGCGCTGCGCCTTCGTCACTTCGTCGCGATGGCAAGTTTGCGATGTCGCGTTCGCTGACGCCCAGGTGTTGAAGGCCGGAACGGACGAGCGAATCTGCGCGCGCGTGGCGCCAGCCGCGGGCATCGGCGGATCGGAATAAGCGGGGCATGTGGACGGCGTATTGGCGGCTGCCAATTGCGCCGGCGTCTCTGTCGGCGCCGTTGCATCCGCTGCAGCGCCGTTTGGACACAACAGCGTGGACAGCGTCTGCGCCCGTGCCTTGATGGCGTCGGCCGCGGCCGCGCCGCCGGCGCCGCCCAGCGGATTTTGAATGACAGCTTGCAGATCGCTGCAGGCATCGGCGTGCGCCGCACGGGGGGCCATGGCGTTAGCTGAGAAAGCGACAAACGCGAGCGCCAACGAGGAGAAAAGCATCTTGATCATGGCCGGCCTCACTGATGTCCGCTTTCACCGGCCGCGGCCTGCCAAGCCGCGCTCGCCTGCGCGCCCTGGCTGGAGCGCTGGTTGAATTCATCGACGCGCGCTTGCGTGCGCGCATCCATGGCGTTTTGCGCGGCCTGCAGGCACTGGCCCATCTGCTGCTGGGCAGCCTGCCATTGCTGCGCGTGCTCCGCGAACGACTGCATCTGTTGCGCCGTCGCGCGCGCGCCGTTCGGAGGGGTCGGTGGCGCAGCAGGCGTCCCGCAATTGTAAGCCGCAAGCGCGGTGTTCAAATCCTGCGCTGACGCACAAGGGGCGGCAGCCAACATCAGCCCGCACGCCAAACCCAACCATAAACGCATTCTTCGCCTCCAGTTGGCGACGACGCTAAATGGCAAATTAGGGCGCTGCAATGGCGAGGCGCTCACGGATTAGTGCGCCGCGCCCCAGCTGGAACCGGCTTTGGCCTCAACCGTCAGCGGCACGCTCAGATTCACCACCGGAAACGGCGCCGCTTCCATCACTTGGCGCGCGAGGTTGCAAAGCGCCTCGCCCTCCGCCTTGGGCGCCTCGAACACCAGTTCGTCGTGCACTTGCAGAAGCATGCGCGCTTTGAGGCCGCTTTGCCGGAGTGCGTCCGGCAAGCGGATCATGGCGCGGCGGATGATGTCAGCTGCAGCGCCCTGTAACGGCGCGTTGATGGCTTGGCGTTCACCGAACGCGCGCTCCGAGGGATTCTTGGACTTTACGCCGGCGACCCATACGCGACGGCCGAAGATGGTTTTTACATAACCGTTGGCGCGCGCGAAGGTTTTGGTTTCTTCCATGTAGTCGCGGATGCCGGGGAAGCGCTCGAAGTACTTTTTGATGTACGCGGCCGCTTCTTCGCGGCCGATCCCCAGATTGCGCGCCAAGCCGAACGCCGAAATGCCGTAGATGATGCCGAAATTGATGGCTTTGGCGTTGTTGCGCACGTCCTTGGGCATGCCTTCAACCGGCACGCCGAACATTTCCGACGCCGTTCGGGCGTGAATATCGACGCCGTCTGCAAACGCCTGCTTGAGTTGCGGAATATCGGCGACGTGCGCCAGCAGGCGCAGCTCGATCTGCGAATAGTCGGCGCTGACGAGAACGTTTCCGGGTTCAGCGATGAAGGCGTCGCGGATGCGACGGCCTTCCTCGGTGCGGATCGGGATGTTCTGCAGGTTCGGATCGTTTGACGAAAGCCGGCCCGTGGTGGTGGACGCCAGCGCGTAGCTTGTGTGCACGCGATTGGTCTTAGGGTTGATGGCTTGTCCTAACGCTTCCGTGTAGGTCGAGCGCAGCTTCGAGAGCTGGCGCCAATCCAAGACCTTACGCGGCAGATCGTGCTCAAGCGCCAATTCTTCCAGGATCGAGGCGTCGGTGGACCAGGCGCCGGTCTTGGTTTTTGACCCGCCTTCCAGCTTCATTTCGCCAAACAGAATGTCGCCAAGTTGCTTCGGCGAACCGATATTGAATTCGCGGCCCGCAAGTCCGTAGGCGTCCCGCTCATATTGCGCCATGCGAGTTTCAAACTCACCCGACATTTTTGAGAGCAGCGCCGGATCGATCTTGATGCCCTCGCGCTCCATCGCCGCCAGCACCGGCGGCATCGGCCGTTCGAGCGTTTCGTACACATTGATCAGGCGATCACGCGCCAGTTGCGGCTTGAGCTTGCGCGCCAGCCTCAGCGCAGCATCTGCATGTTCGCATGCAAATCCCGAAGCGCGTTCGACGGGAACTTGATCGAACGAGACCTGGGTTTTGCCTTTGCCAACCACATCGGCGCGCTGCGTGAGATTGTGCCCGAGGTGCTTTTCGATCAGGTCGATCTTTTCGGGCGAGTCGAGCCCACCATAGAGCGCGTAGGACATCAGCATGGGATCATCGATCGGCGCGACCGCGATTCCATGTTTGGCGAACATCGCCACGTCCCATTTGACGTTGAGTCCGGTTTTCAGAACGGACGCGTCTTCGAGAACTGGTTTCAGCGCGGCGATTGCATCGGCGAGCGGAATTTGTGCACCGGCATCCGCTATTGTTGGCGCGGGGGATTCTTCGCTTGCGAACAATTCCCCGGCGCGTGTGTCGGCGCTGGCGTGCGCCAATGGTACATAACAGGCATCGTTGGGCCCGAGCGCGATGGCGACGCCAACGAGATTGGCGCGCGCGGCGTCGTGCGCATCGGCCTCGGTGTCGAGGCCGATTTCGCCCCTGGCTTTTGCACGCGCGAGCCATTGCTGCAGTATCGCTAGGTCGCGCACACAGGTGTAGGCGTCGCGGTTGAACGCGCCCTCTTCGGCTGCCGGTTCGGCGATCTGCACGGACGAAGGCGGCGGCGCTTCGCCGGCATATTGCGCCACGATCGCCGCGCCCTTTTCCTTGGCGAAATGTTCGCGCACGCGCCGGGCCAGCGTGCGAAACTCCATGGCGTCGAGGAATTGCAGCAACGTCGTTTGCTCGGGCTCGCGCAGGCCGAAGTCTTGCCACTTCTCAGCAACGTCGACGTCGTCGCGCAGCGTCACCAGCTGGCGCGAGATGCGAATCTGGTCGGCGAAGTTGATCAAAGTCTCGCGGCGCTTCTGCTGTTTGATCTCGTTGGCGCGTTCGAGGATGGCGTCGAGTGAGCCGAACGTGTTGATAAGTTCGGCGGCTGTCTTAGGGCCGATGCCGGGCGCGCCGGGAACGTTATCGGTGGAATCGCCGATCAGCGCCTGCGCGTCGATCACCTTGTCAGGCCCGACGCCGAATTTCTCCATCACCGCCTCGGGACCAAGCGTGCGGTTCTTCATCGGGTCGAACAGCTGAATTTGGCCATCGACGATGAGCTGCATCAGGTCTTTGTCAGATGAGACGATGCGCACCGTCGCGCCCTCGCGCGCGGCTTGGCGCGCGTAGGTGGCGATCAGGTCGTCCGCTTCGAAGCCGCCCATCTCGATGCACGGCAGATTGAACGCGCGCACGGCATCGCGGATCAGCGGAAATTGCGGCACCAGATCTTCAGGCGCCGGCGGACGATGGGCTTTGTACTCGGGATAAAGTTGGTTGCGGAAGGTGACTTCGGATTTGTCGAAAATAACCGCCAAGTGCGTGGGCGCGTCGGCGCCCTTCATCTCCTCGAGAAACTTCCAGAGCATGTTGCAAAAGCCGGCGACGGCGCCGACCGACAAACCGTCGGAGGCGCGCGTCAGCGGCGGCAGCGCATGATAAGCGCGAAAAATGTAGCCCGAGCCATCAATCAGAAACAGGCGCGGCGAAGCGGTCTTGCTCATGTGCTTTCTGCATCTGGCCAGGGGTCGGCTGGCAATTTTTCTGCGCGGTAAAGCCGCGACGCGGCCTCCTTCAGAGGCGGCAAGTCAACCGTGAGAATGTTCCACATGACTCGCGGATCGACGACCTGATAGCCATGTCGAAGCACATTGCCAAAATTCCCGACTTGACGCCAATCGATCGCAGCCTCTCGTGCTTTCATGTCGGGCGTTAGATGCCTGCTTGCCTCGGATATGATCTCAAGCCAGCGCTCCACGGCACGGTAGCGCAGAATGTCAGCGCGCCATTGGTCGAAGCTCATGCCTACCGTGTTCCTCTGAATCTGATGAACACAATCGAGTATATCGAATAGGCGCAGCCGCGGCGGACGATCGGCGGTGCTCATTAAAAGACCTGTATCGCCTCCCGCGCGACGTCATCGCGAATAAGGCGATGCAAGCCGTCGCGCGTCATCAGATCGACAGGTCTGCCCACGGCCTCCGCGATGCGATCGCCGAGGCCGAAAAAACCAAATCCGAGCTTCGACTCAGGGCTCAAATCGCAGAACAAGTCGATGTCGCTATCGCGGCGCTCCTGGCCTCGCGCAAACGAACCAAACACGAAGAGAGAAGCGATGCCTTCTCGCCGGAGCTCGGGCTCAAGCGCGCGAAGTTTTGCGAGCGTCGTTTGATCGACCATACGGAGCATATAGCATCATGAAACCGCCCGGTCAGCCCTCAAACGGCGAACAGCTTGTTGAAGTCGAGCTGCGGCCCGCGGCGCGCCCAGAGCGTATCGGAATTGCCGCCAGCCAAGAATTCCTCCGTCACCGCACGCGTCTCGTTCATCGCGGCGGCGAATACGCTGGTCGCCGCGCTCAACCGCTTCACGCCGAGCGCGCGCAGGCCAGCCGCATCCGGCACACCGGGGCGCGCCATCACGTTGAGCGGCAGGCCGCAGCCCTCGACGATCGTTTTGATTTGCGCGGTGTCGAACACGCCCGGCACAAACAAGCCGCTGGCGCCCGCCGCTTTGATCGCCTTGGCGCGCTTCAGCGTTTCTTCAACCGCCTGCTCCACCGGCACGAGCTGTTTCAAATACACATCGGTGCGCGCGTTGATGAAAATCTTCACCCCCGCGCGTTCGCCAGCTTTCAGCGCCGCTTCGATCTTGCGCAGATGCAGCTCGTGCGGCCAGCGGCCATCTTCGAGATTGATGCCGACGCCGCCGGCATCGAGCAGCGCGAAAATGTTCTTTTCAACTTCGGCCGGATCGTCGGAATAGCCGCCTTCACTATCAATGGTGATCGGCACGCTGACGACGCGCGCGATCTCCGTCACGGTGGTGACCAGATGCGAGATCGGCAGTCCATGCCCATCGGGGAACCCGTGCGCCCACGCTACGGCGGCGCTTGAGGTCGCCACCGCCTTCGCGCCCGCCTCCTGCACAACACGCGCAGAGGCCGCGTCCCAGGCGTTGGGGAGCAACAGCAGGTCCTTATGCAGGTCGTGGAATTTTTGGGCGTCGGCGGCGCGTGCTGGCATGAGGCGATCTCCCGGTTCTGCGCGCTGTATGTAGGGCACAGACGCTGCGCTTGCGCGCCGAAAACGGACCTCTTTTGTTGTGCGCACTCTAAAGCGCGCGTAATCCTGGAGGAAACGCGCGGCAGGAACGCGTTTGCGGGTGGGATTAGGGTTGGATCAAGAGGGCACGACACCGCGCGAAATCGCGCCCGGCGCCACATTCGCGCCCGTGCCGGCCTGGGTCGATCTGCAGCCCTACACCATCCCGCCTACCGCCAACCCCTATTTTATATCCGCCGGCTTGAGCGTGCTGCTGGATGAATCGCAGATCGACCTCTGCGATCCCGACCGGGCGTGGTTCTATCGTCGCGCCGATTTCATCACCGCCGTCGCCGGCGCCGAGCGCGCCGCGCAGTTCAGTTTGACGTACGATCCCTCCTACGAGCGCGTGGAAATCCATCACGTACAGGTACGGCGTGGCGATCAGATCATAGAACATGCTGGCCGTACGGGCTTCGAGGCGTTCCGGCGCGAGCAGCAGATGGAGCGGCTGATTTTCGACGGCCGCCAGACCATCGCCTACACACTCCCTGACGTGCGGCCGGGTGACGTGGTCGAAACCAGCTACACGCGTTACGGCATGCGCAAATCCTTCAACGGACGCCACTCGGTGTGGATCCCGATGGAATGGAGCGTCGGCATCGTCGAGGTGCGCATTCGCCAGCGCGCGCCGAAGGCCCGCAAAATATTCGAGCGCGGCTATCACAATGCGCCGGAAGCGACAGAGACGGTCGACGGCGATATTGTCGATCGGCGCTGGCGCACGATTGAGCGCCCCTCATTCAAGTACGAGGCGATGGCGCCGCCCTGGGCGTTGCAAAGCGCATCGCTGCAATGGAGCGAGTGGAAGGATTGGGCCGAAGTGGCCGCCAATTTCACGCCGCTCTATGAAGACGCCGATCCGCTGCCGCAGGAATTAGAGGAAGAAGTCGCACGCATCGCCGCAGCCGAGCCGACGCAGGCGGGACGCGCCGCCGCGCTGCTGCGCTTCATCCAGAACGCCATCCGTTATCTCGCCATTTCAATCGGCGAAGGCGGCTTCACACCGCGCGGCGTTGGCGACATCTGCACGACGCGCTACGGCGACTGTAAGGACAAGTCGAAGCTGTTCACGATCATGGGTCGCAAGCTGGGGCTGGATATCTGCCCGGCGCTGGTGAACACGCGCGACGGGGTTGCGCTGAACGAATATCTGCCAAGCGGGCAATTGTTCGACCACTGCATCGTCCGCCTCAAGGTCGACGGCAAGGTGCACTGGCTCGACGGCACGCGCGAAACTCAGGATGCCCCGCTGGGCCTGCTGGGCGAAAGCTATTTCGGCTGGGCGCTGCCGCTGTCGCCGGGCACGACCGGGCTCGAGCGCATGGCGCCAGAGCCGCACCAGCTCACACAGAATATCGAGGAAACCATCACCCTGCGCGAACCGCCGGCTGCGGCCGATTATGAGTGGCGCGTGGTGCAATCGGGCTGGCGCGCGGAAGATTTGCGCGGCCGCATTGCTCGCGAAGGCGCGGTGGGCCTGTTCAAGCTCTATAGCGACGACATCGTCCGCTCGATGCCCGGCGCGCGCGTGCTGAAGCAAGAGATCGTTCACGACGATGTCGCTCACAACACCATCAGCACGGTGGAGAAATATGAAGTTTCAGATGCCTGGCAAAAGCAACCGGATGGACGCTTAGGCTTCTCAACACAGGATCTCTACGTGCGCTCCATGCTCGGGCGCATCGATCCCGGCCCGCGCAAGAACGACATTTATCTGGGTCATGTCGGCAAGCTGACGCGCCGCGTGGTGATCGATACGTACAAGCCGTGGGAGATCACCGCGTTCGAGCGCAAGTTTGAATGCTCGGCAATCCGCTACGAAACCGCGTTCAGGCAGCTGACCCCGTCGCGCTGCGAACTGACGCAAATGCTGGACGTGAGCGCTTGGGTGCTGCCCGCCGCGGAGGCGCAGAAATATCGTGAGCTGGTCACCGACATGGACAAGACCGACATCAGCTTCACGACGTCATTGGCGGCTGCCGCAAAGATGGATCGCCGGCCACAGAAGGCGCGCTACTTCTGGGTCATTGCGCTCGGCCTAGCGCTCGCGGCTGCGGCGATTTACGCGGGCGTTTACAGCGCTCAGTGACGCTCAGTTCAGTGGTCGTCGTGCGCGCCGGCGGCCAGCACGAAGCGCCGGTCACAATACAGGCACTCGACGAAATTCTCCTCGCCCATATCGTAGAACACGACGGGATGGCCTAGCGCGCCGCCGCCGCCATCACACTTCACGCGCTTGGACGAGACCTCGATGACTTCGGGGGCCGGCCGTGCATCGGGGTCGCCGGGTGTCATCTGATCTGTGCGCGGATTGTCGTGTAATTTAGCCATACGTCTCTTCGGGCCATTGCAGCGGCGGGTGGTCGCCCGTACCTAGAGCGCATCGCGCGCCCGCGCAATGCGCCGCTTTTCCCAGGTCCGCTTATGCTCGCACCCAACTCGCCGCCGGATTTCGCTATTGAAGCCCGCGGCCTCGACAAGACGTATCGCGCTCAGGGCAAAGGCGCGGCCATGCACGCCCTGAAGGGCATCGACCTGGCCATTCCGCGCGGCGCGTTCTTTGGCCTCTTGGGCCCGAACGGCGCCGGCAAATCGACCTTCATCAATATCCTCGGCGGGCTGGTGGTGAAGTCTGGGGGCACGGCCAAGATTTGGGGCCACGACATCGACGTTGACCCGATGAATGCGCGCGGCGCCATTGGCATCGTGCCGCAAGAACTGAACATGGACCCGTTCTTCTCGCCCGCCGAAGCGCTGGACATCCAGGCCGGCTATTACGGCGTGCCGAAGGCCGAACGGAAGACCGAGGAAATCCTTCGCGCGGTCGGGCTTTGGGACAAACGCGACGCCTATGCGCGCACGCTCTCCGGCGGCATGAAGCGCCGGCTGCTGGTGGCCAAGGCCATGGTGCATACGCCGCCGGTGCTGGTGCTGGACGAACCGACCGCCGGCGTGGACGTCGAACTGCGCCGCCAGCTCTGGGAGTATGTGCGCCTGCTGCACGCGCGCGGCACAACCATCGTGCTGACCACCCACTATCTCGAAGAAGCGCAGGAACTCTGCGACACCATCGCCATCATTCACCATGGCCAGGTCATCGCTTGCGAACCGACGCCGAACCTGATCGGCCGCCTCGACCGCAAAACGCTGTTGGTGACGCCGCGCGATCCGATTGCGCTGCCGCTCAAGGGTTTTGAGGACATCACTTTCGGCATGCGCCCCTCCGGCGCGCTGGCGCTTACCTACAAGACCAGCGAACATTCGGTGGAAGAAATGCTGGATCGCGTCCGCAATGCCGGCGTGGCGATCAAGGACCTCTCCATCGAAGAGCCTGACTTGGAAGATGTGTTCGTGGAGCTGACGACTTAAAAGAGGCCCAACATGTGCCGGAACATCAAGACGCTGTTCAATTTCGATCCGCCAGCGACGCACGAGGAAATTCGCGCCGCTTCTCTGCAATTCGTGCGCAAGCTCTCGGGCTACAACACGCCGTCAAAAGCCAACGAAGCCGCCTTCAACCGCGCCATCGACGAGGTGTATGAGGCCGCCCACAAACTGCTGCACGACCTCGACACGCATGCGCCGCCGCGTGACCGCGAAGTCGAAGCGGCCAAGGCGCGCGAACGCCCGGCACAGCGCTTCGGCAAGGTCAGCGAGAAAGCCTGATGCCCTACGTCAACATCAAGATCACCCGCACCGATCCGCCCGCCACGGCGGCTCAAAAAGCGGAGTTGATCAAGGGCGCGACGGAGCTGTTGCAGCGCGTGCTCAACAAGAACCCAGCCACCACCGTCGTCACCATCGATGAAGTGGAGACAGACAATTGGGGCGTGGGCGGCGAAAGCGTGACCGCCCGCAACGCCAAATCAAAGCCATGAACACGCAGACGCCCCTCTATATCGCGCTCTCGCTGCTAGGCGGCGTCCTCATTCCGATTACCGCCGCGCTCTCCGGCGCCATGGGGCGTTCGCTCGGCAATCCGAACATGGCCGCGTTCATCACGGTCGCCGGCGCCTTTTTGCTGGTGCTGGCTTATAGCTTGGCGACAGGTACCACCGGCGGCGTTTCGCTGGCGGCGATCGCCAAAGTTCCTGTGCTGCAATTGCTCGCCGGCCTCGGCATCGCCTTCTATATTGTCTCTATCACCTATGTCGGCCCGCGCTTCGGCGTCGGCAACGCGATCATGCTGGTGGTGGCTGCACAAATTGCATCGTCAGCGGCAATCGACCAGTTCGGCCTCTTCGGTGCGCCTCAGAAGCCGCTCGACGCGATGCGCGCCATTGGTCTCGTCGTCATGGTGATCGGCGTTGTCATCGCCCAGTACGCCGCCGCGCACGCCAAACCCGTTTCGCACTGAGGGAGGTTCGCTCCATGCAATACATCAATCTCGGCAAGACCGGCCTTAAGGTCTCGCGCATCTGCCTCGGCTGCATGTCCTACGGCGATCCGAGCGACCAGAATCGCACCTGGGTGCTGCGCGATGAGGAGAGCCGCCCGTTCTTCAAGCAGGCGCTCGACGCCGGCATCAATTTCTTCGACACCGCCAACGTCTATTCCACCGGCGTCAGCGAAGAGATCACCGGCCGCGCACTGAAAGATTTCGCCAAGCGCGATGAGATCGTGCTGGCGACCAAAGTGCACGGCCAGATGCGCAGCGACCCGAACGGCAAGGGCTTATCGCGCAAAGCCATCATGACCGAGATCGATCATTCGCTGAAGCGATTGCAGACCGATTACGTCGACCTCTATCAGATCCACCGCTGGGACTACGAAGTTCCGATCGAGGAAACGTTGGAAGCTCTCAACGACGTCGTGCGCGCCGGCAAGGCGCGCTATATCGGCGCCTCTTCCATGTACGCATGGCAATTCATGCAAGCGTTGGCGATTCAGAAGGCCAATGGCTGGGCGCGCTTCGTCTCGATGCAGGATCACTACAATCTGATCTACCGCGAAGAAGAGCGCGAAATGCTGCCGCTCTGCCGCGACCAAGGCATCGGCGTCATTCCCTGGAGCCCGCTGGCGCGCGGCCGCCTCGCCCGCCCCGCCGAAAGCGACGCCACCAAGCGCAGCGACAGCGATCGTTTCGGACGCCTGCTCTATAAGCGCACCGAAGAAGCCGACCGCGCCATCATCGATCGCGTTGGCGGAATCGCCCAAAAACGCAATCTACCTCGCGCGACGGTGGCGCTAGCGTGGATGTTGTCGAAGCCGGCGATTACATCGCCGATCGTCGGCGCGACGAAGCCGGAGCATTTGAAAGATGCGGTCGCCGCCGTGGACGTGAGTCTCAGTTCAGACGAAATCTCCGCGCTGGAAGAGCACTACGTGCCCCACAACGTGGCGGGCTTCATCTAGTCGATACAGATCACGTCGACGTCGTCGATCTTCACCGGGCCGGCCGGCGTCTCGTCATAGACAGCGCCTGCGACCTCACGCAAATGCGCCGCGCCTCGTTAGGCCTTCCCGCGTTTGTCTTTCTGACGTGCGAACGCGTCGCGCATTTGCTGCGCCAGCTCCGGCGTCAACGCCACACCGTTGAACATTTCCTTTGAATTGGCTTCGCGACCGACGGCGATGGGAAAGAGCGGAAACTCCATCGTCTGCGCAAACGCGGCGATCTCGCGCTGGTAGGCCGCAGTGCGGAAGAACAGGCTCATCGAGCTTTCGAACTCCTTCACGCTCTCCTTCACCAGCGCTTGCGCGGCGTCGCGCACCCCCTGCTCCTTGTCCATGGCGCGCTGAAACAGGTTGGCGTCGTGCGCGCGAATGTAGCCGCCCAGCAGACAGCGCACGAAAATCGCGCGCGCCACGGCGCGTTCGCCATGAATCTGCGCCACCGATTGCAGACGCTCGTCGGCGCGCATCGGCTTTGCGTTCACGGTCACGTCGAACACGGTCGCGTCGTTGCCGAGCCAGACCAGCGCTTCTGTTTCAAGGAAGCTCACGTCCGCGCCCTCGAGGTGCGCGAGCATCACGAAGCAATCCTGGCCCTTGTCCTTGTAGTGCTGCGCCGCGGCGAGTTGGTCGGCGCGGTATGGTGCAGCCTTCGTGAGCGGATCGGAGAACGCGCCCTTGGGCGTGTGGAACAATTCCAGATTCTCGATGTATTGACGGCGCGTGGCCTCCGCGAACGCCTGCATGGCTACGAGCGCTTGCCGCAATGCTGGATTCACGCCGCACGACCTCCAAGGGCGCGCACCTTACGGACGACGCAGCAGCGCGCAAACGAAAACGGCCGGCGCTGCTGCACCGGCCGTCTCCGACAACCTCGTAAGGTTTGTTCGTACTTTGCGTCGCGTGGGTGGCTTAGCGGCCGCCCATCACTTGCGCCTTCATCACCGCCGATTGGCGGAACGCGAGCTTCTTCGACGCTTTGATCTTCACCGGCTCACCCGTTTGCGGGTTGCGGCCCATGCGGGCCTTGCGGTGACGGATCATGATCATGCCGACATCGCCGATCTTCACCTTGGCGCCCTTCATGACGTAGGCCTTCACCACGTCGAGGTAGCCTTCCGTCAGCGCCTTAGCTTCCGACTTCTTGACGCCCAGGTGATCGGCGACCGATTGCAGCAGCGCGCTGGCCGTCACGGCCTTGCCTGCGACCGCGGTGACCTTCACCGGCTTCGGCGCCGGGGCGGCGGCCTTCGCCTTGCGCGGCGCGGCCTTTTTCGCGGTTTTCTTTTTCACAACTTTGCGTGCCATTGTTTGCTTTCCCTTCTCAAAGGTTGTCGTGCGTTAAGTTCAACGAACCGCCGGTAAGTGTGGGCATCTCGGCTTTTCTCACCGTCGGTGCATCAGGGAATGCCAGTCATTTCTTGAAAGAGCGTTGACCGCGTTCCTCCCGAACCTGCCAAAAACCGCTATTTCTCGCGGTTTTCGACGTTATCGCGGGGACTCCGTTGCATTTGCCGCAGAGTCGCGCAACGCAAAAA
>DASZWS010000286.1:0-7404 GCA_035546515.1 Vitreimonas sp.
CGTGGCTTGGAACTCTCGCGCAACGCCATGACTGCGCGGGTGGCCTATCAGCTCGGCCCGGACAAAGTGCTGCAATACGGCCAGCGGCTTGGCGTGTACGGGCAGAACACGATTCCGGTGTTCTCACTCGCGCTTGGCGCCGGCGAGACGACACTGGTGCGCATGACGGCGGCGTATGGCATGTTCGTCAATGGCGGCCATTACATCCAACCGGTGATGATCGACCGGATTCAGGATCGCACCGGCCATTCGATTTTCCGCCGCGATCAGCGCCAATGTCCGGAGTGCGATGCAGCCTGGACCGGCCAAGCGCCCCCAGTGCTGCCGGACGCACGCCGCCAGGTGCTTGATCCGATCACAGCCTATCAGATCGTTTCGATGGCGCAGGGCGTCGTGCAGCGCGGTACGGCGGCTACAGCGGTCGGCACGTTGGGCATTCCGCTCGCTGGCAAGACCGGCACAACGAGCGACTACAAGGACGCTTGGTTCGTTGGCTTCTCGCCCGACCTTGTCGTCGGTGTTTGGACCGGCTTCGATCGCCCGCGCAACATGGGCCAAGGCGAGACGGGCGCGGCTGTCGCGGCGCCCGTGTTCGCGAACTTCATGCGCGAAGCACTAAAGGACGTGCCGCCGACGCCGTTCCGGATTCCGTCGGGCGTGCGCCTGGTGCGCATCGACTACATGACGGGACTGTTGGCGAGTGCGTCGTCGACGCAAACCATCCTTGAAGCCTTCAGACAGGGCACAGAGCCGACATCCTCGGTCAGCGCTTCGCCGTTCGTGTTTGGCGGCACCGACCCCATCGATCCGCGCGTACTGACGGGGCTGAATGCGGCCTATCCCGCCGCGGGTGACAACACGCGCCCTCAAGCGCAACAACAACCGCAGCAGCAGAACGAACAGGACCTCGGCGGGCTCTATTAGGAACGAGATGCGGGACGAGGGGCGTGGGACTGGGGATGAGCTGCGCTTGTGTTTTGAAATGCGCGCCTTAAATCCCTAGCCCACAAATCGAATCTCGTCCCTTATCCCTAGAACCTAGTCCCTCATATGCGCGCCGATATTATTGACCTGTCTGAGCAAATTACCGCTTCGGTGGCGCTGCTCCGGAGGCGTCTTTGACTGGGATCGCGCCCAGGTCCGGCTTGACGAGCTGAATGCGCTCTCTGAGCGCGCCGATTTTTGGAATGATCCCGAAAAAGCGCAGAAACTCATGCGTGAGCGCAACAAGCTCGACGCGGGCGTCCGCGCCATTCTCTCCATTGAACGCGAACTCAGAGACTCGCTTGAGTTGGCCGAGATGGCCGAAGCCGAGGGCGATAGCGCGCTGGTGGATGAAGCGCACGCCACGCTGAAGCAAGTGCAAGCCCGCGCCGGCAAGGCGGAGCTTGAGGCGCTGCTGTCTGGCGAGGCGGACGGCAACGACGCCTTCATCGAAATCAATTCCGGCGCCGGCGGTACCGAGAGCCAGGATTGGGCGTCGATGTTGCTGCGTATGTACGCCCGCTGGGCCAACGCGCATGGCTATCAAGTTGAAGAGCTTGAACACCAGGACGGCGACACCGCCGGCATCAAATCGGCGACGCTGCTGATCAAGGGCGAGAACGCCTATGGCTGGCTGAAAACCGAGGCTGGCGTGCATCGTCTCGTCCGCATTTCGCCGTTCGATTCCAATGCGCGCCGCCACACCTCGTTTGCGAGCGCGTGGGTGTACCCCAAGATCGACGACACCATCGAGATCGAGATCGACGAAAAGGACGTGCGCACCGACACGTATCGTTCGTCCGGCGCCGGCGGCCAGCACGTTAACAAGACCGATAGCGCCGTGCGGCTGACTCACATGCCCTCGGGAATCGTCGTCGCCTGCCAGTCCGAACGCAGCCAACACAAGAACCGCGCGACAGCCTGGGAGATGCTTCGGGCGCGGCTTTACGAGGCTGAACTGCAACGCCGCGAGGCCGAAACACAGAAACTTGAAGACTCGAAAACCGAGATCGGCTGGGGAAGGCAGATAAGATCGTACGTCTTGCAGCCGTATCAGATGGTCAAAGACTTGCGGACCGGGGTTGAAACATCTGACACTCAGGGCGTGCTGGATGGCGATCTGGATCAGTTCATGGCAGCATCCTTGGCCGCGCGCGTGAGCGGCGCGGGCGAGACCACAGTCTCCGACATCGAGTAAGGGCGACGGCGTTGGACGGGGGAACGGGTACAACACAGGCAGCGGCGGCGGAGCTTCCGGCTTACGAAGTCGGCGGTTGGCTGATTGAGCACCAGCGCGTGCACCGTCAGGGCAATTCGCCGCTCGATACCTATCAAGGTCTGCTCGCCGACGAGATCGTCGTGCCGCAAAGCGCGATGGATGACGACAATCCGGAAGCGGCGGTACGCGCGGCGACGCGATTCGCCGAAATGATGGAAAACCAAGCGCTGCTGCTGCCGGGCGAGTTCGCGCAAGAAGCGTCGTGGTGCTTCTACGTGAGCGACTACCTCACACAGGTGAAGGCTGGCGGGCACGGGCAGTATTTCGTCAATCGCGGCGGCGACGAGATTGCACTGCGCTGCTGTGCGTTCGGCCTGAAGAGCATGCTCGCAGATCCGCACTTAGACCTGTTCAATCAATTCGTGCGGCTGCAGACGAGCGCGCCGAAGGTTGCGCAGCAAGTCGCGAAGGACGCGGGCCACAAATCTGTGGCGGCCGCGATCGGCGACCTTGATCGGCGCTTTGCGGATATCGAAGCTAAAGAACCGCTCGTGCCGCGCCAGAAGATGTGGTTGCGCAGCTTGCGCAAGCTAAACGTCGTGCCGGACGCCGAGTTCAATGCGAACCTGCAGCGGGTCGCTGCGGTCAACCCCTTGGCGCACCAGCGCAAGAGCGAACGGCAAGGCCAGCGCACGCAATTGCCCGACACCCATCCAGCATTTCGCGTCGCCAAGGCGTTGTGCGAGGCGGGCGGCTTGCGGTTCATGGATGTGCGGCTCAGCGGGTTCACGCCGCTGCGCGGTTTGTGGCGTGAGGGGCCCGACTGCATGGCCTATGCGTTTCGCGTGGACACCGATCACGGCTGGCGTGCGGCTCTCTTCTTCCCCGGCGCCGGCATGATGAAGCGGTTCACCGCTGCGCTTGTCGACGTTGGCCACGAGCCAGTCGCTACGCTGACGCTGACGCGCGCGGAGTACGAGGGGATCGTTCCGGAGCCTTAGACTTCGTACGGGGGAGGCCACGATTACCGCTTGACGCGAGTTGATTGATCGTTCAAACAACACTTATGGTTGGTCAGTCGACCCGCGAAAAGATCATTCAGGCGGCGATGGAGCTGTTTTGGCTCAAGGGCTACAATTCCACCTCAGTGGCGGACCTGCTCAGCCGCACCCAGCTCAATTCCGGCAGCCTCTATCATGTGTTCCCGTCCAAGCAGGACGTACTGATCGGCGTGCTGGAGGCCTATCGCGATGGCATCGGCCAGATGCTGCTGGAGCCGGCCTGGGGCCAAGTCGACGATCCCATCGAAAAGATTTTCGCGCTGCTCGCTTATTATCGTGTCGGCATCGTCGAGACCGATCACACCTATGGCTGCCCGATCGGTTCGCTTGCGCTTGAGTTGCATGAGCCGGACCCGGCGGTGCGCGAGCTGCTGGTGCAGAACTTCAACGCTTGGATTGGCGCGGTGCGCGGATGCTTGGACGCCGCCGGTGATCGCTTGCCAGCCGGGATCGATCGCGAAGCTCTCGCTGAATTCGTGCTGACGACGATGGAGGGCGGCGTGATGCAGGCGCGCACCTATCGCGACGTCGGCTACTTCGACCGCGGCGTCGCGCAGCTGCGGACCTATTTCGATCATCTGCAAGAACGGGCGCGCGTCGGCGCGTGACGGGAGGAAACGCATGGCGGTGAATTGGCTTGCGGTGATCGCCGCAGCGCTGAGTTCGTTCGTGCTTGGCGGCATCTGGTACAGCGCGCTGTTTGCAAAGCCGTGGATGAAGGCGGCAGGACTCAGCGAAGAGCAAGTTCGCAACGGCAACCCGGCAATAATCTTCGGCGGTTCGTTCGTGCTGGCGCTGATCGCGAGCGCGACGTTCGCGATGTTTCTCGGGCCGCAAGTCACGGCGCTTGAGGGCACACTCTACGGGCTCTGCGCCGGCGCGGCATGGGTGGCGACCTCTTTTGGCAGCACGTATTTGTTCGAACATCGGCCCATGTCTCTGTTCCTGATCAACGGCGGCTATCGGACGCTCCAGTTCACGCTGATCGGCCTCATCCTTGGAGCCTGGCGCTGATGCGCGCGGTTCTCATCGCCTCGGCGTTGGCGGCGCTCTTGGCCTTCCACGCCGCCGCTCAAACCAATCCGCTGGCGCCTTTGGATTTCTTCAAGGGCTGCTGGCACGGCGTGTTCGCACGCTCGACGAGCGTAACTGATGAACGCTGCCTCGCACCGATGCTAGGCGGCGCCTACGTTCGCGACACGCACGTTGTGCATGGCGGCCCTCAGCCATATGCGGGCGAAGCCATTTACGCGTTTGACCCGCAAGCGCAGCGCATCGTTGTGACCTACTACGCGCAGGACGGCATTGAGCGCGGCTTCGCTGATGTCGCCGGACAGGGTCTTTCATTTCCGCAGGCTGACTTCGTTGGCGCCGACGGCAGCGTGACGACGTTGCGCGCGGCGTGGACGCCGGACGGCCCTGACCGCTTCATCGCAACCGCCGAGTTTCTTGAGAACGGCCGCTGGGTCGAGCACTTGCACATCACTTACACCCGCGCCCCAGCTGTCTCGCCGCCAGCGCAATAGGCCTTGATCATTGGCGCGTTCGCCGCATGTTGGCGGTGTTGGAGGCAATGCATGGCGTACGACGTTGCGGTTCTGGTTGGCAGTTTGCGCAAGGACAGTTTCACGCGCAAAATCGCGCGTGCGGCCATAGCCTTGGCGCCCAATCTCAAGGAGCGCATTGTCGAGATCGGCGATCTGCCGCTTTACAATCAGGATTTGGAGACCGACACGCCGCCTGCCGCGTGGACGCGGTTTCGCGATGAGATGCGCCCCGCCGACGCGGTGCTGTTTGCCACGCCAGAGTACAATCGCTCCGTGCCCGGTTGTTTGAAGAACGCCATAGATGTTGGCTCACGCCCCTATGGCAGCAGTATCTTTGCGGGGAAACCGGCGGCGGTCATGAGTGTAACGCCCGGCGCATTGGGCGCGTTCGGCGCCAACCATCATTTGCGGCAATCGATGGTGTTTCTTGACATGCCGACGCTGCAGCAGCCCGAGGTGTATATCGCCAATGCTGGCAAGCTGCTCGACGAGCAGGGCAATCTCACAAATGACGGAACCCGCGATTTGCTGAAAAAGTTCTCCCAAGCGTTCGAAAAATGGATCGAACATAACCACGCTGGGTGAGGGCGTTGTCGTCGGGAGGGTTCCGTGTGGGACTGCGCCATTGGCTTGCACAGCCGTTCGTCAAAGTGATTGCGGCAGCCGCGTTTGGCGGCGCCATCGCGTTGCTAGTGTCGATGTTTTGGAGTTGAAAATGAAAAGGCCCGGCAAACGCCGGGCCTTTTGAACTTGTACAGCTGGACTGCTTAGCCGGAGGTGCCAGTGACGATCACGCCGGAGACCATGCGGTCGTTGCTGTCGGGATCGCCAAACACTGAGCCGCCATAGCTGCCGCTCCGCTCATTGGACGAGACGATTTGCGGCTGTGCCGGCGCGCCTGGGCCAGCTTGCGAGAGCGGGTCCTGCAGATAGCGGCATTGACCCTCGAACACCGCGCCCATCTCCACCGAGAGGGACTGGTGGACGATGTCGCCAAGCACGTGCGCGTTGCGCGCCAGCATGACCTTGCGCGCGCGCACCGAACCTTCGACGCGACCGTGAACAGTCACGCTTTCGGAAACGATGTCGCCCTTGACCATGCCCGTGTCGCCAACCGTCATCGAGCCGCCGCGCACGTTGCCGTCGATCTCGCCATCGACCTGCAACTCGGCGCCGTCAGCGTCGATGGTGCCGGTAATCTTCACGCCGTTGGCGATGATGGAAACGATGCCCGAGCGGCTCGGAGACTGTCTGCGTTGTGGAACAGGTTCAGGGAGCGCAGGCATGTTGGAATCCGTCGGTCTACCCTTGTTCGTGAACATGCCGTCCTGCCCTCAGAAAGTTTACTGGGTCCACGGCTCTACCACGAAACCACACCTCATAGTGAAGGTGCGTTGCAGTGCTGCGCCCGGTTGATCCCATGGAGCCGATGCGTTGGCCGATGGCCACGCGCTCGCCGGGTTGAACTTGGATGTCGCGCAAGTGCGCGTAACGGGTCTTAAAGCCGTGACCATGATCGATTTCCACGCAATTGCCGTAGCCGTTGCGGGTGCCGGCGAACACGACAACGCCGGGCGAGGTCGCCACGACCGGCGCACGCTCAAAGGCGGCCATGTCGAGGCCGGAGTGGATGGAAACGCGGCCGGTGAACGGGTCGATCCGCTGCCCGAAACCCGACGTCTCGCGATAATCGACGGCGAGGGGCGCGTTCAGCGGGGTCGAAGCGGCGATGTCGTTCAGGCGGCGGGATTCGGAAATACGCGCGGCGACTTGCGAAACGCGCTTGGCAAACGCGGGGTTAAGACCAGCGTCGCGCAGATAGGCGATGAAGTCTTGCGGGACGAGCGGGCCGCCTGCGGCTTCAGTTTCGGAGTCCGGGCCGGTCAGCGTCGTCATCGAGATGCCGGTGAGCGAGAGCACGCCGCGAACCTGCTCGCTGTGCTGCTCAACGGAATCTTCGAGTTCCGAGAGCGTTTGCTCTTGGTCGGTCTCCAGCCGTTCGGCGCGCGCGCGGAAACCGACTTGGGTAACCTGGTAGGGCTCGCTGGCGACGGCGCGCGATTGGCGCGGCTCGGCTTCGTCGATCGAGGCGGCCATGATCATGCGCGCGCCATCGCGTTCAATCGGGTGGGTGGCGGCGAGCTGCATGCTCGAGCCGCCGGCATATTCCAGCAGCGAGCGCAGGATCTCGTGACGGCTTTCGAAGTCGGCGGTGGCGCGGTCGAACTGGCGGGTGCGCTCCTGGAGCAGGGCTTGCGAAGCGGCGGCTTGGGCGCGGCTCTCGTTCAGCCAGCGTTCCCACTTGGCTCGCTCACGGGCGACTTCCTGATTGCTGGCGTTAGCCTGGCTGCCTTGGAGGACGGTGTTGGTGGTCGCGTAAACGCACCAGCCAGCAAGGCCCACGGCGCCGAGCGCTAGCAGCGCCTGCTTGCCGGGTGAAAGTGAAACGTAGCGGACTGTCCCGCCGCTACGATGATAAATCTGGCGCT
This sequence comes from Vitreimonas sp., assembly GCA_035546515.1. Classification (GTDB taxonomy): domain Bacteria; phylum Pseudomonadota; class Alphaproteobacteria; order Caulobacterales; family Aquidulcibacteraceae; genus Vitreimonas. The sequence goes on from DASZWS010000286.1 coordinate 7,301, forward strand.
CCGGAAACATTCTGTCGAAGAATGCCCGCGCCCGCGACCCGAACTGGCTCATGGTCCGCCACCGCCCACGCTAACCAATAGAAAACAAATTCCCGTTAGCCCCC
>DASZWS010000287.1:0-2804 GCA_035546515.1 Vitreimonas sp.
GTGGAAGAAGCGGTTGCTTTCGCCTTTGGTGTCGAAGTGCGGGACTTTGTAGTGATCGTGAATGGTCGGCATCTGATCGCTCTCGAGCGGCACCCATTTGCGCGTGTCTTCGAGCGTGGACCAGATGGCGTGCTTCACGCCGGCTTGTTTCGCCGCGTCGGCGAGCGTGTGCGCTTCAGCGATCTCGCGCTCGGGATTCATGTGCGCCCAATAGAACGTCACGCAGAATGCGCCATGCGCGCCCTCGAAGGCCCGTGCAATCGAAGGGCCGTCATCGATATTGGCCTCGACGATTTCAGCGCCCAGCGCGGCCAGCTGCTTGGCCGCGTCTGAATTGGCGTCACGGGTGATGGCGCGGGCGATAAACCCGCTCGCTGGATCAGCCTGAATGGCGCGCACCAGCCCGCCGCCCTGCGCACCGGTGGCGCCCATGACGGCGATGATCTTCGTGTCGGCCATGCTGCATTCCCCGCCTGCTTGGTCAGTGAGAGGCTGCTACATAGAGTGTCTGACATGGGCGGGCTATCCGTTCAGGCGAGATTCAGCTTGGGTTCAGGACGCGCGTGCACAGCTAGCGTCGGGAGCTACACCTATGATCCGCAAGATTACCGCTTTGGTCGCCGCAGCCGCGCTGGCCGCGACCGCCATCGCGCCCGCCGCGCAGGCCAGGGACTATCACCGGGGGCACGGTTATTACGGGCACTATGGCCGCTACCACCACGACGGCGACGCGGTGGCGGTGGGCGCGCTGGGCCTGGTGCTCGGCTTGGCCATCGGCTCGGCGTTGAGCACGCCTGATCGCGGCTGTTACAGCCCCTGCCGCAGCTACGCCCCGCCGCCCCCGCCGCCGCAATATCGCGGCTACGATCCCGGCCGTGGCGGGCCGCCGCCGGCGAGCTATGCGCCGCCGCAGGGTGACGATGGCTACAGCGACGGCTCGGCGTACGAGCAAGACTATGGCGTCGACCCGAAACTCGATGGCGGGCCGGAAGCGCAAAGCTGCACCCACCAAGAACGCCAATGGGACCGCTACGCGAACCGCTACGTCACCGTCGACGTGCCCTGCTGAACACAGGGCGCGCCGCGCGCAGCTGAATCGCAGCGGCTTCCATAATTTATTCCGAAGTGGCCGTTATACTCTCCTGTATGCGGTATGTGTGCGATGCGCCGGGCGGGCGCACTTGGTTTAGGCTCGAAACAGAGGCGGAAGCAGACGCGGAAGCGGCGCTGATGCGCCACGCCGTCGACAAGCATTTCCGCCGCTTTGAAGGCGCGGCGCGCGAGAGCTACAGAGCCCCGCAAGGGGCGGCGCGCTTCGAGCAAGACATCGGCCTGCGCGACCATATTGCCAAATCCATGCCGCTCTTTCTCACGCTCCGCGCCGACGATGGCGAAGGCTTGGCCACCGCCATGCTGCCGCCGGAGGGGCGCAACCAGGCGCACTTCCGCATCGTCATCGTCGGCCCCGAAAACGCCGACCCCTATCCTACGCAGGGCGACGCGATCGATGCGCTCGCCACCCATTTCGGCATAGAGCTCCCGCGCGAGGCTTGCTACCCCTACGCAGTGAGCTGAAGCCTTAGTTCTTGCCCAGGCCGCTCGACGAGCCGCCGGGCGCGACGATGCGGGCGCCGACATAGCACGGGCCGACGGTGCACGTTTGCAAGATCACGCGCACGATGTACTGACCGTTCGAGGCCGGCGTGAAGTTGACGACGGGCTTGTCGTCCGGCGCTTTATCAGAGGCGACCACAGCGCCTGAACCGTCGATCAGTTCGATATCGATGTTGGTGCATTCGTTATCGCAAGCGCCGAGCACACGATATTGCGTGCCGCCCTGCAGATTGACCTGCCAGCGATAATCGTGGCCCGGCTGCATCGAGGTGATCTCGTCAGAGAAGCCCGCCGGCACGTTCATGCCTTGCGCAAGATTCTGCTGATAATTGTTCAAGAGATTGCCGATGAGGCTGCGCAGCTGCTGATCCTGCTCCGGCGTGATGTTCGCTTGCTGCGCCGCCGAGCCGCCATTCAACTGCGTGGGCGCGTTGAGCGCATTCGCCGGCGTCTGCTGCTTCGGCATCGGCGCACCGCCGCCCGAAGGCATCTGACCGCACGCCGCTAAGGCCATCGCCGCCACCGCAGCCATCATCATCCGACGCATTACCGCCTCCTCCGCACGTATCCCAAGGCGCTTCAGCCCTAAAATGCCCGTCGGCGCCTGTCCACGCCGACTTGAGCGCAAGCCTAAAAATTCTGACGTGCCGCGGGTCACTTCTTTACCAATTGCTCCGGCGACCAGCGCAGCATTGGCCCGAAGCGCCCTTCTTGTTGCGCCTTCGTCGGCTTGCGCACTTTTGACATGCGTTTGTCGCGCGCCATGCGCGCATAGAGTGCGTCCCAATCCTTTTCCACAGCGCCTTCCCAGTGCGTAACGCAAGCTTCGTCGCACCAGTCCATCAGCTTCGGCATCACCGCGCCGTGCGCGGCAGCACTGCGATAGGCTTTCATCGCCGCTTCGTTTTCCCATGACGTGCGCGTCCAGAATACCAGACGACCTTCAGCGAGCACCGCGCCCTCGATGAACCCCGGCGCCGCCGCTGCTTGCGCGCTGCTCTCACGCGCGGCTTTGGCGAAGGCAGGCAAGGTGAAGATGGAGCACAAGCGCAGGCGGGTGAGCGAGTTGAAGGGCAAGACGTGTTGTAGCGTGCGCGCTTCAGACTTGAGAAGATTGCGGGCCCTCCAATATTCGTGCTCCCCCGAGAGGGGGAGCTGGCACGCGTGAGCGTGACTGAGGGGATGGCGTC
>DASZWS010000288.1:0-7376 GCA_035546515.1 Vitreimonas sp.
GCGTCAGACACGGCGTCACACAGCGGTTCGACCACCTCGACGGCAACTCAACAACCGCAAGAACAACGCACGCCAAGTCTCGGCGATCTGTTGCGGCAAGCGACGCAGGGCCGCCATCGCAGCAACTCCAACGACACGACGACGACCACCACCACCGCACCGTCGCCGTAGCGAAGGACTATTCGCTCAGCCGCGCCATTTCGGCGTCGCTGATGTCTTCGTTGGAATAGACGTCCTGCACGTCTTCCAGGTCGTCGAGCTGATCGATGAGCTTCATCAACAGCTCGGCGGGTTCGCCTTCGATTGGAATGGCGATGTCGGTGCGCCAGGCGAACTTGGCCGAAGCCGGATCGCCGAACTTCTTCGAAAGCGCCTGTGATACGCCGACGAGCGTGTTCATTTCGCAGGTGACGACGTGGTGTTCGCCTTCGACCACGCAATCATCGGCGCCGGCGTCGATCGCCGCTTCCATCATCGCATCTTCGCTGGCCGCGGCGAGCGGATAGCGCACCTCGCCCACCCGCTTCCACGCGAACGAGACCGAATTGCTTTCGCCCATGTTGCCGCCGTTCTTGGCGAAGGCGGCGCGGACGTCGCCGGCGGTGCGATTGCGGTTGTCGGAAAGGCACTCGACGATGATGCCGACACCACCGGGGCCGAAGCCCTCGTAGCGGATTTCGTCGAGATTCTCGGCGCTCGCGCCGCCGCCCTTATCGATCGCGCGCTGGATGTTGTCCTTGGGCATGTTGATGGCGCGCCCCGCCGCCATGGCGCGAAAGAGGCGCGGATTGGCGTTCGGGTCCGGCCCGCCGAGCTTCACTGCGGCTTGGATTTCGCGCGCGATCTTGGTGAACGCCTGCGCGCGTTTCTTATCCTGCCCGCCTTTGCGGTGCTGGATGTTTGCAAATTTTGAGTGGCCGGCCATGAGCGGCGGGTTTAGCGGTCCCTTTGCGGTTTCTCAAGCAAAGAGACGCATGGACAGCATCTTGGCCCGCGCACCCTTCGACAGGCTCAGGGCGACGCTTACTGTGAGACTCGCGCCAATAAGAGAGGGCGTCAGCCCGAGCCTGTCGAAGGCCGACGCTTTCGTCACTATCGCGCTTAGCCCTTCGGAATGAGCGCTTTCGCCATGGTCGCGACTTCGGCGTGCGTGGCGAACCAGAGCTTCTCCGCCTGGGCCAAGCGGATCAGCTCTTCCAAAATCCAAATGCGGGAGCGCGGCGTGATCACGTGCGGGTGCATAGTGAGCTGAAACAGTCCGCCGGCGTCGATGGCCCCGTTCAGCTCATCCTTGAAAATGTTGAACACCGCTTCCGGCGACGTGTAGGGCCGCAGCGACAAACCGCGATGCATGGAAAAATACGGCGCATCGTCGCGAATCCATTCCACCGGGATTTCGACGACGCCTGTGGCGCGGCCTTCGTGTTCGAGTTCGTAGCAATCCTCGTCGGCCATCAAAGATGAATCGTAAAGAAGCCCCAGCTCCTCGATGCAGCGCATCGTGTGCGGGCTGAAATCCCACGACGGCGTGCGGATACCGACGGGGCGTTCGCCGGTGATTTTCTCCAACGCATCAGAAGACCGAAACATCAGATCGCGCTCATTCTCGTAGTCGAGCGTGGAATTGAGTTCGTGAATCCAGCCGTGCAGCCCGATCTCGTGGCCTTCGCCGACAATGCACCGCTGCTCGTCGGGATAAAGCATTGCCGAGACTGCCGGCACATAGAAGCTGGCGCGCACGCCGTACTTCTTCAGCAGCGCCAGAATGCGCGGCACGCCGACACGTGCGCCGTATTGGCCCCAGCTCAGCCGGCCTACGCTTTTGCCACCATCGCGAAGCTCGTTGGTTTCGTGATCGCTGTCGAAAGACAGCGCCACCGCGCAACGCGCACCGCCGGGCCATGTCGGCCGCAACGGCGCGCCCGCGCGCACGCGGCTCACGACTGAACGCCAGCGCTGCTCCGGCCAGCGCCACGGCGGGATGTCGTCGTCGCCAGTCACGCCTTGCGCTCGGTAAAGCGGATGCTGTTGCCGAACGGATCGACCACATGCACCTCGATCGTTCCGTACGACGTCTCGTGCAGACCGGGGCGATTGTATTTGTAGTTTTTGCCGATCAGCTCAGCGTGCAGCGCGCGAATGCCGGTCATCTGAATGACCCACGTACCGCCGGGCGCCGCATCGCCGTGATGTTCGCTCAGATGCAGTTTGATCGGTCCGCGCGACATTTGCATATAGAGTGGCGCGCCAGGAAACACCTCGCCACGCCAGTCCTCCTTGAACCCAAGGAAGCCGCCGTAAAATTCTGTGGCCTTCGCCACGTCGAACATGCGGATGATGGGAATGACTTCTAGAAGTTGGATGTCGTCGGCCACGATGATCTCCGCACGGCGCCTTGATAGAACGCAACACCAGTGATTGTAAGCGAACCTCAGAGTCGTTCCGGGGCTCGCGGAGCGAGAACCCGGAACCCAGCGGCAAACAACGTACTCCTTCAACCCCTGGGTTCCGGATCGCCCTCCGGGCGTCCGGAATGACTCACCAACGGTGTTCAAATTTTCGGAAACGCGGGCACTTGCTAGCCGCTCAACCCGCGCAGGCCATCGCGGCAGCGGATTGCCTCTTTCGGCGTGATCACCCAATCCAGCAGCGCGTCGTGGCTGCCCGCGGGCACTACGCGCATCTCCTGCTCCGCATACGCCAGGCCAACGGCGATGCAGCCGTGCGCGCGGTAGAGCGAGATGATGCGGTCGTAGTGGCCGCCGCCTTGACCCAAACGCCGGCCGGCACGGTCAAACGCCAACAAAGGCGTAAGGATCAGCTTCGGTTCCAGCTGCTTGCCGGGCGGCGGCGACGGTACGCCGAACGCATCCGCCGTCAGCGCGTCGCCGCGCCAGGCGTAAAACGCTGCTGGCCCTTCGCGCGACAACATACGCGGCAACGCGATCAGGCATCCGGCCTTCGCCAGCGCCGCTAGCAGCGGCCGCCCATCGATCTCACCGCCGACGGGCCAATAGCCGGCGACCGGCGAATGCTTGGCGAGTTCGATCGGGAAATTGTCGATCAGCTTGAGCGAGGCGCCACGTGGATCCACCAGCGCGCGCTCGGCCCGCATCTGCATACGGGCGTCGGCTTTATCGGCTTCAAGTTGGAGATCGGTCATAAGGGTTGGGCGACCCCACATGCGCCGGAAGGAATGCCCATCCTCTCAGACCCTAACAAGTTAGGTGGGCGCCAGGTATTCCGGACCAGGGTCCGGTACAGAGCCAGCTCCCGAGAGAGATGATACGGTCCCAGGGATGCAAGCGCCTCTCGCACGCCGCAGAAGTCGCCCAGGGGTGAATCTAGGCGCGCCACCGCTTCGGCTCAAGCACGCAAGACGTTAACGCGGCCGCTTGTGTCCCGCGGCAGCGGTGCGGCCTCAGAAATCAGGTCGTTCAAGCGGTCGATTTCGCAATGGGCGCGGGCAAGCGCGGCGTTGGCGCTTTGCGCTTCGTCCATAAGCGCCAGCGCGGTCAGCGCCAAGCGACGGCAACCATCTCCGTCGCCGGGGACGGCGGCGAGGCGCGCTTCCAGCGCCGCCGCCAGGTCTTCGAGGCGGCGTTGATCGCTCGGAGCGCAATCGACGCGGATATCCTGGTTAAGGATGCGCAGGATGGCTTGCATCAGCCTGTCCCTTCCTTCGCCAAGGCGTCGAACGCCGCGACAGGTCCGGCGAGCGCCGACGCCACGGCGCCGACCTCCGCGCCGGGCGGGAGCGCGTCGAGTTGCGCCTCAATGGCGTCGAGCGCCAAGGCGAGGCGCCGTGCGTAAACGGCGGCGTCGAACGGGCCGGAGGGAGACTCATTCGCCATTGCGACGAATTGTTACGTTGTTGTCCGATTCGTTGAAAGCAGCTCTGCCGTTCCGCGCCTGGACGCGCGCGCGCGCGGGAGCTAAGTCCTGGCCCAATATCAGCAATTGGAGCGACACATGGCCGTGAAGGTGGCGATCAACGGGTTCGGACGTATTGGCCGCAACATTCTGCGCGCCATCGTCGAATCGAAGCGCACCGACATCGAGGTTGTCGCCATCAACGATCTCGCCCCGGTCGAGACCAACGCCCACCTGCTCCGTTTCGATAGCGTGCATGGCCGTTTCCATGGCGAAGTGAAATCCGGCGAGGATTGGATCGACGTGGGCCGCGGCAAGATCAAGGTCACCGCGATCAAGAACCCGGCCGAGCTGCCGCACAAGGATCTGGGCGTCGACATCGCGCTTGAGTGCACCGGCATCTTCACTGCCCGCGACAAGGCGGCTGTCCACCTCGACGCCGGCGCCAAGCGCGTGATCGTTTCGGCGCCTGCGGACGGCGCCGACTACACGGTCGTGCTGGGCGTGAATGATGCGGGCCTCAGCAAGGACCACAAGGTCATTTCCAACGGCTCATGCACGACCAACTGCCTCGCGCCGGTCGCCAAGGTGCTGAACGACGCTATCGGCATCCAGCACGGCATGATGACCACCATCCACTCGTACACCAACGATCAGCCGACGCTGGACGTGTACCACAAGGACATCTATCGCGCCCGCGCCGCGGGCCTGAACATGATCCCCACCTCGACCGGCGCCGCCAAGGCGCTCGGCCTCGTCATCCCGGAGCTGAAGGGCAAGCTCGACGGCATTTCCATGCGCGTGCCGACGCCGAACGTTTCCGTGGTCGATCTGAAGTTCGTCGCCAAGCGCGCGACAACGAAAGAAGAGGTCAACGCCGCGATCAAGGCCGCTGCCGAAGGGCCGATGAAGAACGTGTTGGCGTACACCACGCAGCCGAACGTCTCCTCGGATTTCAACGGCGACCCCCACTCCTCGATCTTCCACATGGATCAAACCAAGGTGATCGACGGCACGTTCGTCTCGATCCTCACCTGGTACGACAATGAATGGGGCTTCTCGAACCGCATGAGCGACGTCGCCGTGAAGTTCGCGAGCTTGATCTAGTGCATAAAGGTTGGAGCGCGCGCCTGCCGGCGCGCATGCGGGCCGGAGGCCCGCGCTCCAACCCGCAAACTTTGCGATGAAACTCCCCAATCCACGTAACTTGCCCGCGTTCGCGCAGGCTCAGCTTTGGGGCCTGATGGTCGGCTTCGCGTTTGCGTGGCTCGCCACCGACAAGTGGGGCATCAGCTTCTGGGGTATGATCACAGGCCTGGTCGCCAGCTGGCTGGCTTGGGAGTTCTTCCTCGGCAAGACCGCGCCCTCGGCGCGTAAGGACATTGGCGCCATCGCCTACGGCATCTTCACGGGCCTCTGCTTCCCGTGGATCGGCGTGGCGTTCGCCGCGTTCATGCAGCTCATTCGGCCCTGACGCGAACTCGTCGCCACGCGGTTGAGCGCAGCGGAAATCGCCGCGCGGTCGCGCATCATGCGGGTCATGCGCACGCGCCGACGCCCGACCGATTTTACCGTCGCCCTTTGGGACGCGGGATTCGCCATCGCGGCTTTCGGTTGCGGCCTTTTTGACGCGCCGACATGGCTAACGGGGCTGGTGGCGGCAGCGATGCTGGCCTATTGGAGCTGGTCTCGCCGCCGGGTGCTGAACCGCTTGCGCGGCGCGACGTGGGCGACCCAGACCGGGCTCGCCGTTCTCGTTATTATCGCCATTCTGGCGGGCTCGTACTGGCTCGGCCTGAAGGCGGACAATCTGATCGCCTGAGCCGCGCCGCCCGCGCGGCTCCAAATTTTTGGAGCGCCGCGCACGATGACCAAGTTCTCCCTGCACACAGCCAGTGCGCCGATGTTCACGGTCATGCTCAACAACATGAACGCCTGGCTCGACAAAGCCGAGGCGCACGCCAAAGAAAAGAACATCGACGTCGAGGCGCTGCTGAACGCGCGCCTGATTGCCGATCAACTGCCGTTCAAAGATCAGATCAATTTCGCCACCGCCTTCGCCAAGAACACCATGTGCCGCCTGGCGGGCGAAACGCCGCCGGACTATCCCAACACGGACGCAAGCGTGGCGCAGCTGCGCGCCCGCATCACGCGCACACTCGACATCGTCGCCTCCGCTTCAGCAGACGCAATCAACGCCGCTGAAAACCGCGACATCACGTTCGGCTTGGGGCCGGACAAGAAGCTGACACTCTCGGGTCAGGACTATTTCCTGCGCTTCGCACTGCCGAACTTCTATTTCCACGCCACCACCGCCTACGACATCCTGCGCGCCAACGGCGTGGCGCTCGGAAAGATGGATTTCATGGGCGCCGCCTTCACGCTCCCGAACTGAGGAAACAACGACATGACCGCTCTCAATATGTATGCCGTCAGCGCGCCCGTGTTTGTGCGCATGCTCAACAACCTCTCGGCCATGCTGGCCAAGGGCGAGGCGCACGCGAAAACCAAGAACTTCGACTGCGCCGCCCTGCTCAATAGCCGCTTGGCGCCGGACATGTTCACGCTGACCAAGCAGGTGCAGATCGCCACCGACCACGCCAAGGGCGCGATGGCGCGTTTGGCGGGCCATCAGATCGAAGCGATTGAAGACAAGGAAACGACGGTCGCCGAATTGCAGGCGCGGATCAAAAAGGTGATCGGCATTGTCGAGAGCTACAAGGAAGCCGATCTCGCCGGCGCCGAAAATCGGGAAATCACCATCAAAATCCCCACGACGGAACTGAAGTTCGACGGCCTCAGCTATCTTGAAGGCTGGGCAATGCCGAACTTCTATTTCCATGTCACCATGGCGTACGCCATCCTGCGCCATAATGGCGTGGACCTAGGCAAGCGCGATTTCTTGATGAGCTGAAACGCCGGTGTATGTACCTCGTCATTCCCGGGCATCGCGCAGCGATGAACCCGGAACCCAGGGTGTGACAGAGCAGCGTATTTGCCCCTGGGTTCCGGATCGCGCTCCGCGCGTCCGGAATGACGAGTTTGTTTTTGATAGAGTGAACCTATGAGTTTCCCCCGCATCGAAGACGCACCGGATGGCAAAACCGCTTTGGTGCGCGTCGATTTCAACGTGCCGATGCAAGATGGCAAGGTCAGCGACGACACGCGGCTGCGCGCGGCCCTGCCGACCATCCACGCGCTGCAGAAGAAGAACTGCAAAATCGCTCTACTGGCGCACTTCGACCGGCCCAAGGGCAAAGTGGTGCCGGAAATGTCGCTGAAACCGGTGGTCGAGCCGCTGGCAAAGCTGCTTGGGGCGCCGGTTGCGTTCGCGGAAGATTGCGTTGGCGACGCTGCGAAAGCCGCCATTGCCGCGCTGCCCGCGGGTGGCGTCGTGCTGCTGGAAAACACCCGCTTCCACGCCGGCGAGGAAAAGAACGATCCCGAGCTCGCCAAGCAAATGGCCGCGCTTGGCGACATCTATGTCAACGACGCCTTCTCCG
>DASZWS010000289.1:0-6174 GCA_035546515.1 Vitreimonas sp.
GGAGAATGCGCGGCTGTTTGGGGAAGGGCGGCGTGAGCTTTTCAGCGCTGACGTTGCCGTTGTCTTCGTCCTTGACGGCGCGGCCGTCGATCTCTTCGACGTCGCCGCGCGCTTTCACCCAGGCGCTGCGCGTGCGGGCGAGGCCTTCGTTGATGTCGATGGTGATGGCGGGATCGGTGTAAGGGCCGGAGGGATCATAGATGGTCACCGGCGGTTCGTTGGCGGTGGGATGCACCGCCACTTCGCGGAACGGCACGCGCAAATCCGGATGCGCGCAGCCGCTGGCGTACACTTTGCGCGAGCCGACGAGCGGGCCGGTGGTCACCGTGGGTGACACACACGCACCCGGTGCGCCTGCGTCCTGCTCTGCGGCCGTAGAAAATGCGTGTGTGTCACCCACGATGCGCTCCTCCCTCCGCCGGTGCTAACCGGTTCAGGTTCGACGGGTCAGGACATCAGTCCAATCTCAGCCGCGTCCAACACGCGGCCCCCCGGGAATGAGCGGTGATGTAGGCTCAAGCGGCGCGCTTGGCAAACCAGCCGACGAAGATGAGGTAAGCGCCGATGAGCGCGGCCACCAGGCCGGCGATCACCGGCAAGATCTGCGTGCGTGCGACGTTGGCGGCGATGGCGGCGACGAACGCGGGCGCGATCATAAGGATGGCGCTGCGGATGAAGGTCACCCAGCCGAATAGGCTGACGATGATGGCGGGCAGAGTGTTCCAGCGATTGTGCGCCGCGACCATGGCTGCGCCGATGGCCATGCCGAACGCAGCGGTGACGAACACCAGCGCGCCGTCCTGGAAGAACGCGGGAATGAGCAGGTAGAGCGTCGTGGCGCGCATGGCGACGCCGATGCCGAAGACGAGCAGAAACAGCCCCAGCGCGCGGGCCATGTAGCGGGTGCGGTTGGCGGGATCGGTGTCGGTCATGGCGTTCCTCCGGCGTGGAGTATAACGCAAGAAACGAGCGTAGGGCGCCGTTTACCGGCCCCGGTGCGAGCGCCGCTGCGTACGCGTACGCGCCACGGCGCTCGCGGGCCGAGGGGTATCGGCCGTTCGTGTTATGGATGCGTGGTGGTGGTGCGGGTGGTCGTCGACTGCGTGGTCGTTGCCGGCGTGGTATCGGTGGTGGTCGCCGTGCCCATCGAGGTGTCGGTGGACATCGAGGTGTCCGTCGCCGGTGTCGTCACTTCGTTGGTCACGGTGGTCGATTCCGTCGTGGACTCGGTCGTCGCGGTTTGGCCGCAAGCCGCCAGGCCGAGAGCGGCGGCGGAGATGGCCATAAGAAGCGCTGAACGCATGTGTGTTTCCCTCTTCAAAGCGTGTTGTGTCACGCACGCGAGCGCAAACGACGCCGAATGGCCGCGTTGTGCTCTGGTTGCCTCAACACGGGAGGGGGCCAATCCGTTCCGGGTTGGAACTCAAAAACAAATGTCGCGGGCTTGCCGGATCGCCATACTTTGTCCCGCCGGAGGATGAAGGACGATGTGGGATAAGGGGTATCTTCCCTGCGTGTGCTTTTATAGCGAAGCAGCATGGGCGCCCGAACGTTTCGCTGCGCCGTACGAAGAGTTTGTCGTCGCAAGTGACGATGGATCCAGCATTTGCCGGATCATGCCGCTTCGGCTGATAGAAGATCATCGCGCTGTTCTGGCGGCGCTTTGGTCGGCCGTTCCGCACATGCCGCTGGAGCGGCAGGCACAGCATTCAGGCCTCATAATCAAAGACCCGATCACCAAACCCGCGCGTGGAACGCTTTACATAATTGCGTGAGATGTCTGTCGGCGCCTCACGCCTCAGCCCTTCTGCAGCTGTGCGGCCATCAGTTCGTGTAGTTTGTTGATCGCCTTGAGCGGGCGGACCATCACTTTGAAATGAGTGATGCGGCTGTCGGCGTTCCAGGTGATGATGTCGACGCCGTTGATGCGGATGCCGTCGATCTCGGTTTCGAATTCGAGCACGGCGCCGGTGTCGTTGCGCCATTCGCCGGTGTAACGGAAGGCGTCATTGCCGAGAACATTGAGCGCGCTGGCGAGATATTTGAAGGTGATTTCGCGCCCGCGCTGCGGCGTGTGCACCACCGGGCTTTCGAACACGACGTCTTCGGCCAGCGTGTCCCACAAGGTCTTCTTATCGTGGGTCTTGGCGTAATCGTACCAGCGGGAGAGAGCGTTCATGGCGCTGTTGTAAGCGCAGCGCCATGAACGCGGCAAGCATAACGCGCTGCGGCGTGAGTCGACGCAAGGATCGTCGCACGCGTGGCCCGCGTCTCCTTCGACAAGCTGAGGATGACGCTACTTTGAAACTCAGCGGGAAGATGGCGTCAGCCTGAGCCTGTCGAAGGCCGACGCTTGCGCAGATGCCGGCGAGGGCGCCGGCGCTCCGCTGCTAGCGCTGGTAGCGCGCGGTTGGGCCGTGCGGGCCAAGCACGGTGATGGCGGTGACGCGGCCATTGCTGCGCTCGAACTGGTAGCGCGCGTAGGGCTCCTCGGCGCCGACGAAGGTGTCCGCTGTGAGCGGTATCAGCGTCAGCGGCGGGCGGCGCAGCATCGAATAGGTGAGGTGATCGCCGTCGATGGCGATGTGCGCGAGACCATAATCGCCGACGAAGGGCGCGAGTTGCGCCGCGGTGCGTGGCGCAGGTTGGGCGCGTAGGCCTTCAAGCGTCCAGCGCGATTCGATGCCGGCGTCGCTTTGCGGCGCGGCCTCCGCGATCCGCTCCAGCGCCAATTGTTGCGCGCGCGCCAGTGCCTCGGCTGAGCTGGTGACAACATCGGGCTGCACGCCTGCGCCTTCCCAATTCGTGTGCGTGACGGGATTTTCCGGCGACGCGACCGAGACGAACACGGTGAAACCTTCGGCCGCGGGGAACGGCCCGCCAGGATTGGCGCGGCCATCGGTGCGTTCACCGACGATGGTGGCGCGATGCGCGGATTGCAGTGTGTACGGCAGCGATTCTGCGGCGCTGCCGGTGGCGCCGTCGACAAGAATGTAAAGCGGCGTGTCGAGCAGGCGCGGACCGGTGGGATCAATGGTTGGCGCTTCGCTCATGTCGCCGCGGCGGCTGTGGAAGGTGTTGAAGATGTCAGCGTGCGCGGGCGTGAAATATCCGCCGATATAACCAACCATCGCCGGCGATCCGCCGCGGCTGCCGCGCAGATCGATGATGATGGCGCGTGCGCCGGAAACAGCGTGAATGGCGGCGTCAGCGGCTTGGCGCGCGGGTTGGGTGCTCAGGGGTTGATCGGGATCGAAGTCGGCGAACAGGTTCATGGCGATGACGCCGACGCCGCCAGCGAGAATATCGACGCGGCGAAAACCGTAGTTCTCGCGCGCGAGCGTTGCATCTTCGAAGCCGGATATCGGTGGCGGCGCGTGTTGGCCCGGTCCAGCTTGCGCGGCTTCCGGGCCCTCGAAACGGACGGTGAAATGGCCGTCGCGCGGGTGCAAGGCTGCGGTGAGCGCGGCGGCGAGGTCGAGCGGGTTGGTGTCGTGGTCGTAGGCGCCGTGCGCGGCGTTGGCGCGGAGCTCAGCGGCGATGGTCTGCGCGCGGGCGGGATCGAAGTAATTCTCCTCGATCTGCTTGGCGACGGCGTTGGCGACGGCGCGCGGGTGAATGGCGGGATTTTGTTGCGCCGCTGCGGGCAGAACCGAAAGCGCGGCAAAAGCAGCCGCCGCAAAGCACATACGCATGTATTCCCCCTCGTGCAGGCGGTGGCGCCTGTAACCCAGATGCGCCGCGCCGTTGCTTTGGATGCGGACGATCTCGCCCGCGTTTGTTGCGGCAATGTGTCTGCGATGTTGCGCCTTGGATTTGCCACCGGGGTGGCCCGTCCTTAGATGAGGTGCACGCGAGCGGAGGATTTCACATGGGTCTGCTGGATAGTTTGGTGGGCGGCGCCGTTGGCGCGGGGCTGGCGGTGGCGGCTTCAAAGATCATCGAGCAGCACGGCGGCGTCCAAGGCGTCATCAATCAGATGCAGACGCATGGGCTCGGCGACACGGTGAAGTCGTGGGTGTCGACGGGACCGAACGCGCCGATTTCGGCGGACAAGCTGCATCAGGTGTTCGGCTCAGGCACGATCGAAGAGATCGCCCAGCGCGTGGGGATGACGCCGCAGGAATTGTCGCAGAAGCTGGCGGCGTTTCTGCCGCAAGCGATCGATCATCTGACGCCGAACGGGCAAGTGCCGCCGGCGACGTCTTAGAAGAGGCGCTTAAGTGAATTATCTCGGCACGCCTGCGGATTTCACCATCATAGTGATGCTGGTGGTGATCGGCGTGGCGGTGTGGTTCATGTGGGATCGCACCGCGCAGCTGCAGCGCGACGTCGATGCGCTGAAGCGCAAGCTGGGGGTGCTCGATACGCCGCCCGGGGACGGAAGCTAGCAGACTTTTCGCATTCGGCTGAGCTTACGGCTTCCGTCGAATCTCTCGAATCCCTAGATTCTCGCCAATGAACCCGTCCGCCCGCCGCCGCGCTTTGGATGCGCTCAAGGAGCGCCGGGCGACTTTGCCTGCCGGGCCGCTGTTTGCGGTGGCCGAGGAGGGCGCGGAATTTGTGAACGACACGCTCGACAAAGTGTCGGTGCTGTTTCCACTGCCGCTGCCGGAGCCGTTTGATTATCGCGCGCCGTCAAGTCTCGGGCTGAAGCCAGGCGCGCACGTGATTGCGCCGATCGGCACGCGCTTGGTGCGCGGCGTGGTGTGGGCGGTTGAAGTCAACAATCCAGGCGCGGCCAATCTGAAAGCGATCGAAGAAGTTTTGCCTGGGCCGCTCGTGCCGCAGATGTCGCGCGATTTTCTCGATTGGGCGGCGCGTTATCTGGTGCGGCCGCCGGGCGATCTGTTGCGCATGGTGGTGCGCTCGCCGGATGCGCTGATTGATCCGCCGACCTTTAGTGTGATCAAGCCGAGCGGCGCGCCGCCGCCCAAGCTTACCGATGCGCGCCGGCGGGTGATGGAGGAAGCGGCGAAGGAAGCGGTAAGCGCAGCGGAATTGTCGCGGCGCGCGGAAGTCTCTTCGGCGGTGGTGAAAGGTTTGATCGACGCCGGCGCGCTGACGCGCGTGGAGATGAGCGAAGATCCGCCGTTTCCCGCGCCGGATCTCGCACGCGTGGGCAAGGACCTGTCCGACATCCAGACCGCGGCGGCGGAAGAGGTGCGCGCGTTCGTTCGCGCCGGCGGCTTTCATGTTTCGCTGCTGGATGGCGTGACGGGTTCGGGCAAGACCGAGGTTTATCTCGAGGCGGTGGCGGAGACGTTGGCGCAATCGCCGGATGCGCAGGTGTTGGTGCTGATTCCGGAAATCGCGCTGACGCAAGCGGCGATGGCGCGGTTCAAGGCGCGCTTCGGGGTTGAGCCGGTGGAGTGGCATTCCGCCATTGGACACAAAGCGCGGCGGCGCGCGTGGCGCGAGGTGGCTGCCGGGCGGGCGCGGCTGATTGTCGGCGCGCGCTCAGCGCTGTTTCTGCCGTTCCCGAATTTGAAGCTGATCGTCATCGATGAAGAACACGATCCGTCTTACAAGCAGGAAGAGGGCGTGATTTATCAGGCGCGAGATTTGGCGGTGGCGCGCGCCAAGCTCGGCGACTGCAACATCATCTTGGCAAGCGCGACGCCGTCGCTGGAAACGTTGGTGAATGCGCAAGCCGGCCGCTACGCGCATGTGAAGCTGCCGATGCGCCATGGCGCTGCCGAGCTGCCTGATGTGGAACTGGTGGACCTGAAGCAGGAGCCGCCGGACAAAGGCAAGTGGCTGTCGCCGCGGCTGGTGACGGCGTGCGCGGAGGCGCTGTCGCGCGGCGAGCAATCGCTGTTTTACATGAACCGGCGCGGGTATGCGCCGCTGACATTGTGCCGCGTGTGCGGACACCGGATGAAGTCGCCGGAAACGGATACGTGGCTGGTGGAGCATCGCTATTCGGGGCGGCTGGTGTGCCACCTCACCGGCTTCTCGATGCCGAAGCCGAAAGTGTGCCCGGAATGTCTGACGCCAGACTCGTTCACCTCGATTGGGCCCGGCGTCGAACGCGTGCACGAGGAGGTCAGCCAGCTCTTTCCCGGCGCGCGCATCGAGATTTTCTCGTCCGATACGACGCCGGACGGCGAAAGCGTGCGCGATCTGGTCAAGCGCATGGAAGATAACGAGATCGATATTCTGATCGGCACG
>DASZWS010000290.1:0-3023 GCA_035546515.1 Vitreimonas sp.
GATGGAAGGCTACGAGGTGGTGACCATGGAAGACGAGGCGCCGAACGCCGACATCTTCGTCACCGCCACCGGCAACAAGGACGTCATCACCGTCGAGCACATGCGGGCGATGAAGAACAACGCCATCGTCTGCAATATCGGCCACTTCGACTCTGAGATTCAGATCGCCGGCCTGCGCAATTTCAAGTGGGACAAGATCAAGGATCAGGTCCACCACGTGGAATTTCCGGACGGCAAGAAGATCATCGTGCTCAGCGAAGGCCGCCTGGTGAATCTCGGCAACGCCACGGGCCATCCGAGCTTCGTGATGTCGGCTTCGTTCACCAACCAGACATTGGCGCAGATCGAACTCTGGACCAACGGCAAGGCCTACAAGAACCAGGTTTACACGCTGCCGAAGCATCTCGATGAAAAAGTCGCGACGCTGCACCTCGGCAAACTCGGCGTGAAGCTGACCAAGATGAGCAAAGAGCAGGCCGATTATATCGGCGTGCCGGAGCAGGGTCCGTTCAAGCCGGATCACTATCGCTATTAGGAGGCTAAAGGGTGAGGCGGCTGGTCGCGATCTTAATTTCGATCTTGGCGTGGGCGAGCTTCGGCTCGGCATACGCTGGGCCGCCTTACCCGCTTCGCGAGAATCTGAACTTCGACGCCAACTCGCGCCTCGCGCTGGTCGTGTTCGAAGCCGAGCCGAACACGGCGGGGCCGCCCTGGCTTTTGGATCTCCTTCAATTTGATCCGCAGACGCGCACTTGGACGTACGGAATGATGCGCGGTTGGTCGCACTTCGAAGCGATCGGGCCGGGTGCTTCGGGCCGTCAATTTTATGCAGGACTTGTCGATCCGGGCGGCGTTTATGCGATCAATAATATAGCTGCAGCATCTTACTGGCATGCATGTTTCAACGGCGGCACAGAGTCGTTCACGCTGCAGGCCGGCGCCGTAAACTACCTCGGTCTCATCGACCCGAATCCAACGATTCTGGATATTATGCACACGCTGCCGAACGAGACGCATGGCAAACACCTGTTCATTTTTGACACGCCGCGGCTTGCGTACACCCCAGCGTCAGAGCGTCCGAATTGGGAAGCGGATGTCACCGCCTACGTCGCAAGTCATTTTCCGCGCGTGCACGTGTCGGTAGTCGCGCCTGAGCCAACCGCGGTCACGTTTGAACGCGGTCACAGCATGCTGGGCGACATCTGCGAGAAATACTGACAAAGAAAAAAAGGGGAGCGGTGTGAACCGCTCCCCTCGGCGCCAAAATTGGGAGAAGCGCCGTTAGTGTTGCTGATGCATGTGATCGTGCATGGCCTGCAGTTCGGCGGCGGTGATCGTGCCGTTGTTGTCGGCGTCGAGGCGTTGGAACATGGCCGCGCTCTGCGCATCGTATTCAGCGCGTGACACCACGCCGTCATTGTTGGTGTCGGCGTTCATCATGCCGTGATGTTCGCCCCCCGGCGGCGGACCGCCCGCAGGAGGCTGGCCGCCGGGCGGCGGACCCCAATGCGGACGCTCGTCAGCGGACAATTGGCCGTCGTGGTTGGCATCCTGTTGCGTGAAGCGCGCCGCGCGTGCGGCATCCCACTCGGCGCGGGTGATGTTGCCGTCATGGTTGGCGTCGGCCTGAGCGATGAAGTCGCGCATGCCCCCGCCCGGCGCCGGTTGCGCCATGGCAACACCGGCAGTCAGCGCCATCGCGCAGGCGGCCAAGAGAAATTTGTGCATCGAGAAATCTCCGGAGCGCGGCGCCTCGCTGCCGCACAGCCTTCCGTTGCGATCAGTTCGTGTCGCCGGTTTTCCAGAATTGCGACAAAGCTTGTCGCGCGCCGCGGAAATGCAGCCGAGGTTGCATGCGCTTCATCGTCCCAACGGTATGGGGATAACCCAGCTGTGAAGCGTCTGCGTGTCTTCGGGCGATTGCGCAAAATCGTGAGCGGAAGGTAAGAGTTTGTCTGAAGCCTCTCTTGGCTTCTCGGGGACACGTTCGGATGCTCGTTAGAGCTTCTCATGCCGCTTCGGCGCTGATTTCGCGCCTGATGTTCTATGCAGCGTTGTTTCTGGTTGTCGTCACGGTTCACTTGGGGCTGACGAGCGCACTTAAGAAGCAAGGCTGGAACGGGGGACTCTCCCTGCTTGTTTCGGGCGCGGTCGTGCTGGCGCTGGTGTTGGCTGGATTGCAACTGGGCGAATGGATCCGCACCTGGCGGGCCAATCAGCGCGAGAAAATGCGGCTTCGCCAAAAGCTGCCCGATGGGGCGTGCTGTGTGCTGTGGAATCCGAAGGAGCATGACCTGGGCTCGGAAATGCCTTGGGAACTGATCGGCGATATGCGCGCGCGCTATCCGAAATTGGCGCGCCGGCTGGGTGTTGAAGGCTACGCAATCGCCGAGTTTGAAATGAGCGCGGGCGGCGTCGCCAAGAATGTTCATGTCGTCGACGCGTGGCCCTCGGACGTGTTTTTCCACGCCGCGCGCGAAGCGCTTTTGCATGCGCGGTTCGAGCCGAAGGGCGATTTCCATGTACGCTTCGGCGCCAGCTACCGCATGCCGTTTGTGTTTCGCATTTCCGGCGCGGCGAAGCTCCGTGACACCGGCCGGCGGGCGCGGACTTTGCGGCCAGGATTGGACGCCGCCGGCAAGGTTGTGGAGAAGCTCCGCAGCACCGCCGGCAACGGTCGTTAACGTGTTGAACTTTCTTAACTTAACACGGCATCAACCTATTTAAGTCCTTGTTAACGCTTCTGCTCAGCGGCGGCGTTTCATTCGCGTGCGACGCACACGAGAATAGCGGCGGGGCTCGGCGATTCGTTTCGCCTTTGGATGACGTCAGGGGTCGGCTTTGAATGTCGCACTGGTAGCTTTGGTCATTGTGGCCGGCGCAGCCGCGTTCGCGATCGCCGCGCTCATCTGGGCGATGCGCGTGACCGATGGCGCGCGCGGCAGCATCGAAGCGTGGAAGCGGCGCTTGCGCGATGTCGAGGATCGCTTGTCGGCGGCGGACGCGGTGTTCGGCGCCTACGC
>DASZWS010000291.1:0-9303 GCA_035546515.1 Vitreimonas sp.
AGAATAGCGTTTTTCGGCAGATGCGCCAACCGTGGCTAGAGCGTCTTCCTTTTCCGTGCGCGATTCCACACCACGCCGGGAAAGCCTTTGAGCGGGCCGAGGGGTTCGCCGAGATACGTCCATTCCTGGAGTTCTTCGATGGCGATGTGATAGCGCGGCTCGCGGCCGACGCCGGAGGTGAAGAGCGCGCGCGGGACGTTGATGTTCTGCTTGTTGCGCTGGAAGGCGACCGGCGTGCCGCAGATGCTGCAGAAGCTGCGCGTTCCGCCACGCTGTTTGTCTTCGAAGTGCGTGAGCTGATCTTCACCGCGCAAGTAGCGAAAGCGGCTGGCCCATGTGCCGACATAGGTGGCGTAGGCGGCGCCGTGCGCGCGGCGGGTGGAGGGCGAATGATCGTGCCAGGCCCAGCGCGCCGGCAGACCGATCTCGAAGGCGACAGCGCCGCAGAGGCATTGGCCTTCAGCGCGCGCAGGGCCGCGTCGCTTGTCAGCTTTTTGCAGGTTTTCCAACGTCGTCTCCGGCGCGCACAGCGTGCGCTTGTTGCCTCGAAGCCGTCTCGTCTCTAAGCGATGCGCGGGGGAGAGGACAATCTCATGCGGACATTGTTGGTTACGGCGGCTGCTATGGCGATGTTGCTTTACGGCGCCGCCCCGGCTTTGGCGCAGCACAGTGCGCCGTCGCCGTTTCCGGTGCAGCGGGGGACCGCGCCGCCGCCGCCGCAACCGCGTGCGCCTACGCAAGCGGCGCCGCCACAAGGCGTGGCTGCGGGCGGCATTGATTTCGGCCAGTGGCGCAGCGCCGAGGCGACCGCTTATGACGCCGCGTTCAGGACCCAGATTGCCGCGCGCCTCGGCGGCAAGGATGCGCCAGCGGTGCAAGCCGATCTGCAAGCCAACGGTTTTGCGTGCGAGCAAGGCACGCGGCTCGATTGCAGGATCGAGATCACGGAAGGCGGATGCTTATTGGATTGGTACGTCGTGGTTGACGAGGCCGGCGTGCATCCGGGCTACGAGAAAACCTGCACAGGCGCGCAGCCAAGCTAGCCGTCGTCGCTCATCGCCAAGTAGCGGGTGATGTCGTCAGGATCGAGCGTGAAGTAGGGCGCAAGGCCGGCGTTCAAGACGATGCCTTCCTGATGGTAGCGCTGCAGCGCTTCGCGGCCGGTGAGCAGCAATTGCTGCGTGGCCGGGCCGCGGATGCTGATGAGACGTGCCGGGCTCGTGTACACGGCAACGCCCCGGAAGCCGGACGACGTGGTGACGACTTGTGGCGGCGAATCCGGGGCGTCCGTCATCATGGCGATCGCCACCTCCGAACGCAGCAGCACGTGCGGA
The DNA here is from genome assembly GCA_035546515.1 of Vitreimonas sp. Classification (GTDB taxonomy): domain Bacteria; phylum Pseudomonadota; class Alphaproteobacteria; order Caulobacterales; family Aquidulcibacteraceae; genus Vitreimonas. Next base: position 1,335 of record DASZWS010000291.1, read on the forward strand.
AACACCTCCCGCTGGCTTGGATCGAAATACATCGCTTGCACCAGCGTGCGCTCGAGATCGTTGCGCGGGTCGATATGCGGCGGAATGGTTTGTGACGGGCCGCTCAGGTCAAGCTGCGCGAAGGCCGTCGCCGGTGCGGCAATCAATCCCAATGCCGCCGTAACAAACGTGCGTCTGCGCATATGCGCGCCTCCGAAGCCCAAATCAGCCCTTTGCGTGGCCAAAAAGGAAGGCCACATAAAGGCGCATGGAAGACCTTTATCATGGCCGGGTGATGGAGCTGGCGGCGGACATTCCTCATGTCGGCCGGCTGGAGCATGCGGACGGTGCGGCGACCAAGGTTTCCAAGATTTGCGGTTCGGTGGTCACGGTCGAGCTCAACCTGAAGGATGGCGTGGTGAGCGAAATCGCCGTGCATCCGAAGGCCTGTGCGCTTGGGCAGGCGGCGACCGGCGTGCTGGCGATGAACGCGATTGGCGCAACGCCGGTGGAAATTCGCGCGGCGCGCGATGCGCTGAAAGCGATGCTGAAGGATGGCGGGCAGCCACCCAGCGGGCGCTTCTGGGAGCTGCGGCATCTGGAAGGCGTGCGCGCCTATCCGGCGCGGCATGCGTCGACCATGCTGGCGTTCGACGCAGCGGTGGACGCGGTTGAGCAGGCGCTGACGAAGGTGAAGTAGGTGGCCGATACGCTGAAACACCCTGAAGCGAAGAAACTGCGCGCGGCGGCGCTGGCGTATCCGACAACGGTGGAAGATTTTCCCTGGGGCGACCGCGCGTTCAAGGTGGGCGGCAAGAAGGTGTTTTTGTTTTTGAGTGACAGCGAGGAAGGCGGCTGGTCGTGCGCGATGAAGCTGCCGTTCCGCAACGAGGGGGCGCTCAAAGTGAAGGGCGCGATGCCGACGCCGTATAATCTCGGCAAATCCGGCTGGGTGAGCTTCCGCTTCAGCGCGAAACAAAAAGTTCCTTCAGCGCAGATGCTGGATTGGCTGGACGAAAGCTGGCGGGCGATCGCGCCGAAAAGCCTTTCGGGCTCACAAGCAGCGCCAGCGCCGCCCAAGAAGAAGCGCGCCGGCGCCTAGGCGGAACCGGCTTCGTGAGCTAGCGTTCATGTTGCGGAGAAGAGGGAGACGCGCCATGCGCTTGCTGATCATCATTATCATAATTGCCGCGGTCGCTGCTTTCTTCACGCGGCCTGACGAGGCGAAGATGCGCTCGGCGGCGGAAGCGGTGATGAACCATCCTGCCGATCTCGGCCAAGCGGTCGGCAATGCGATCAACGACATTGGTGGTGAGCGCTCGTACGACAATTATTATGTTGCGGCGAAATACACCGTGGGTAGCGCAGTGACGTGCTGGGGCGCGTTTACGCAAGTCAGCTGCAGCCGCAATGCCAGCAACTCGACGCAAAATCCGTAAGCGCGCATGCGCTTATTATTGCTTTTGCTGATCGTGGCGGTGGCTGCGTATTACACCAATCCGCCGCGCGAGAAGTTCGAGACGGAAGCGCGCGCGGAATTGCAAGCGCGCGCCGACATCGCCCGCAACGATCCGCAGGCGGCGCAGAGCCGCGGAATTTCGCTCGATGACGTGGTCGGCTACGTCAAAGGCATGATGGCGGGGCAGGGCGCGTACGAGGATTATTATTTGGCGGGCAAGTACACGGTCGACATGCCGGGCGCGGACTATCTGGAATGCTATGGGGCGTTCACGGTGGTGAAGTGTCAGGTGAAGAGCGGGTGAGCGAACGCCGACATCTTTGGCCCGCGCCGCCCTTCGACAAGCTCAGGGTGACGCTACTTTGAAACTTGCGCTGGGGTGTCGGCTGGCGTCAGCCTGAGCCTGTCGAAGGCCGACGCGCTGGCTCGAATGGGTGTTGAAGGCCGGGCGCTACGCCCCTTTGCGCTTGGTGGCGAACCGCGCTATATCCGGGCCATGGTTCGCGTTTTGACCACGACGACTACCTACTAACGCCGGCGGCGCGGGATCGGGCGCGCCGCAGCGGCTGCGCATGCGCCCCGGTCGGTTCAACCTCACAACTTGATCGTCATGTCGTCGCCGAGCTTACCTGCGCGGGGGCTTTTAGGCCTCATCCAGATCTACAAGTGGACGCTTTCGCCGCTGATCGGCAATGCGTGCCGCTACAAGCCGACGTGCTCGTCGTACGCGGCTGACTGCGTGCGCATGCATGGTGCGTGGGCCGGGAGTTGGATGGCCGGGGCGCGGATTTGCCGGTGTGCGCCATGGGGCGGGCACGGGTTCGATCCGGCGCCGATGACGATCAAGAAAAATTCCTGGTGGCGGCCGTGGCGCTATGGCGATTGGCGGGGACCGCGCTCGGATACCTTCTCCCTTGCGGAGAAGGTGGCGAGCGTAAGCGAGCCGGATGAGGGGCGTGGCCCCACACACGGTATTGCAGGTCCTGCCGATGTCGCGGCGGCGGAACGCCCCTCACCCCCAACCCCCTCTCCGCAAGGGAGAGGGGGAGATAGAGTTTAGTCATGAGCATTTCTCTCAAATTTCCCGATGGCGCTGAGCGATCGTATGACGATGGCGTCACGCCGCTGGCGGTGGCGGAAGGCATTTCCAAGTCGCTGGCGAAGAAGATTGTCGCGGCGAAGATCGATGGCGCTTGGTGGGACCTGACGCGGCCTTTGGAGCACAGCGGCAAGATCGAATTGGTGATGCGCGACAGTCCGGACGGGCTGGAAGTGTTGCGTCACGACGCAGCGCACGTTTTGGCGCAAGCGGTGCAGGAATTGTTTCCCGGCACGCAGGTGACGTTCGGGCCGGTGACGGAAGACGGCTTCTATTACGACTTCGCGCGCGATGAGCCGTTTTCGACGGACGATTTCGAGAAGATCGAAAAGCGCATGCGCGAGATCGTCGACGCCGATCTGCCGATCATTCGCAAGGTCTGGGACAAGCAGGCGGCGATCGAACATTTCCGGTCGATCGGTGAGAAGTACAAAGCCGAGACCATCGACGAAGTGATCAAGCCGGGTGAGCCGATCACGGTGTACTCACACGGCGACAAGTGGGGCGATCTCTGCCGCGGGCCGCACCTGCCGTCGACGGGCAAGTTGGGCAAAGCCTTCAAGCTGATGAAGCTGGCGGGCGCCTATTGGCGCGGTGATCAGAACAATCAACAGCTGCAACGCATCTACGGCACGGCGTGGGCCGACGAGAAGCAGCTCGAAGATTATCTGAAGCGGCTTGAAGAAGCCGAGAAGCGCGATCACCGCAAACTCGGGCGGCAGATGGATCTCTTCCACATGCAGGAAGAGGGCCGCGGCATGGTGTTCTGGCACGAGAAGGGTCTGACGCTGTGGCGCACGATCGAAGCGTACATGCGCCGGCGCCAGCTGGCGGAAGGCTATGTCGAGGTGCGTACGCCGCAGGTGCTCGACCGGGTGTTCTGGGAGAAGTCCGGACACTGGGAGAAGTATCGCGAGAACATGTTCGTCTGCGAAACCGTCGAAGGCGAAATGCTGTCGATGAAGCCGATGAATTGTCCGGGGCACGTGCAGATTTTTCGCTTCGGGCAGAAGAGCTATCGCGATCTGCCGTTGCGCATGGCGGAGTTCGGCGCTTGCCACCGCTACGAGCCATCGGGCGCGCTGCATGGGCTGATGCGCGTGCGCGCGTTCACGCAGGACGACGGGCACATCTTCTGCCGCGAAGATCAGATCGAAGAAGAAGTTGCGCGCTTCATTCAGTTCGCATCTTCGGTGCATGCGGACTTTGGCTTGGAACGTGATCGTATCGATCTTGGCACGCGGCCGGAAAAACGCGCGGGCTCGGAAGAGTTTTGGGATCGCGCCGAACAGCAGATGCTGGATGCGGGCCGCAAAGCCGGTGTCGAACCGGTGATCGCGCCGGGCGACGGCGCGTTCTACGCGCCGAAGTTGGATTTCCAATTGAAGGACGCGATCGGCCGGACCTGGACCTGCGGCACGATCCAGCTCGATTACGTGCTGCCCGAACGGCTCGACGCGGAATATGTCGGTGAAGAAGGCGCCAAGCATCGTCCGGTGATGCTGCACCGCGCGATCCTCGGATCGCTGGAACGCTTCATCGGCGTCTTGATCGAACATTATGCGGGGGCGTTTCCGCTGTGGCTGTCGCCAGTGCAGGTGGTGGTGGCGACGATTACGCAGGATGCCGACGGCTACGCCAACGAGGTCGCCGAGACGATGCGCAAGGCCGGCTTGCGGGTAGAGACGGACCTCCGCAACGAGAAGGTCGGCTACAAAATCCGTGAGCACTCGCTGGCGAAAATTCCGGTGATCGCCGTTGTGGGTAAGAAGGAGGCGGAAGCGCGCACCGTGGCGCTGCGGCGTCTGGGCGGCGAGGCGCAGACGGTTGTGAGCCTCGACGCAGCGATTGCGTCGCTGAACGAGGAAGCGACGCCGCCGGATTTGAAGCGTGGCAGCTAGTTTGCTCCCCCCCCTCGCGGGGGAGCTGTCAGCGACGCTGACTGAGGGGGCGGTTCAGGATGGAGCGCTTGCGTCCAACTCCCCCTCCGGCTTGCGCTTCGCGCAATCCACCTCCCCCGCGAGCGGGTGAGGAGTTGATGTCGCTTCTGTAATGCATCACCGCGCCGAATTGCTCACGGGGCGGGGATGTTACGGCCTAGACGGGGCTCGTGACGCACGCCACATTGGCTCAAGCGAGGGCGGCGGAGACCCTTTGGGTGGATAAGTTCCCATCACGCGAACGCGCGTCAGCGGCGGCGTTAGAGCCGCGCGTGACGGCGGTTGTCGTCGCCAGCCGCGTGCGGTTGGGGCCAGCGGGTCAGTCGCCTTTGGATTTATGTCTGCGCAGTGCGCAGGCCGAGCCGTGGATCGACGATCTGGTGGTGGTCGATCACGGCAACTCTTCTGAAATTTCTTCGAGCTTGCGTTCACTGCAGCTCGATCGGCGCGATGTGAAGGTCGTGCGCGCGGATGAAAACGCAAGCGCGGCGGCGGCGGCGAATCTTGGCGCGCAGCAGGCGCGCGGGCGCTGGTTATTGTTTCTCGATCCTGACGTGGTGCTGCAGCGCGGCGCGGCCGCGCGCATGGCCGCGGCCGGGGGCGGCGCGCATACGCCGTGGATTGTCGGCGGGCGGCTCACCGATGCATCGGGCCGCGAGCGGCGCGCAGCGCGGCGTGGTGCGCTGAACACATGGTCGGCGATCGCGGTGGCGCTTGGCGTTGGCGGTCTGCGCGCCAACCGCAAGCGCAAGGACGATCTCACGGCGACACGCGTCGGCGCGGTGTCGGGCGCGTTCATGCTGATCCCGCGCGATGATTTTCAGGCGCTGAGCGGCTTCGATCCGGAATTCACCGCCGGCTTTGCCGACTTGGACTTGTGCCGCCGCGCAGCGATGGCGGGCGGCAGCGTGCTGTTTCAGCCGGAAGCCTCCGGCGTGCAGTTCGCGGCGACAGCGCCCAGCCGAAAACAGGCGCAGGCGCTGGCGCTTTATGCGGCCAAGAGCGCCAAGACGCCCACCGAGAAAGCGTTCGCGGCGATCGCGCAGCCGGCGATCGCCACGCTGATCGGGCTCAAGGACTTTGTGGCGGGGCGTCCGCCGACGCGGCGCCGGCGGACGTAACGCTGCCGACGTAAAGCGCGACACGGCGGCCGTTATCGAGGGCGATTCCGCGCACCGGCTGTTCTTCAGTTTCAAAATTGAGATCACGCGCCTGCAGCGCCGCTTGCGTGGCGGCGAGTTCACGGCCCTCCACGACAACTGCGTCGCCAGGCTTGGCGCCGGCGCCGGCGTCTTCCGCTGAGGCGAGCGTCGTGGCGCGGCGGGTGAGGAAGACGATGCTGCCTTCGTCATAGCCCACCACCCAAAGCGTGCGGCGCTCATTGGGCGAAAGCCGCGTGCGGGCGAGCGCATCGACAATCTCGTCGCTGACATTGAGGCCGCGCGCGTCGGGCAAGATGTGTTCGCGCAGACTGTAGGACAGCGCGAGCGCGCACAGCACCAGCACGGCGCCGCGCGCGGTGGCGCGCCGCCAATAGATCAAGCCGGCGATGGCGCCGCCGACCAACAGCACGCTCACCAACGCGGCGGAAACGGCGCGGCGGATGTCGGCGTCGATGTCGCCCGGCATGAACGTGGCCGCGCCGGCGATGAAAACGGTGATGACCAAGCCGACGACGCCGAGCAGAACGAGGCCGACCGGGTGCGCTGAGCGCCATTTCCGGCCGCGCATGGCGGTGAGCCCGGCGCCGCACATCAGCGCAATGGCGGGAAACGCCAGCAGAATGCTGTGCGGCGATTTGGTCGGCCAAAGTTCGCAGAGTGCGATCGTGGGCAGCGCCCAAGCCAGCAGGAACATGAGCGGTTGCGGTTCGCTGCGCGGCGCGCGCACGGCTTCGATGCCGAGCCGCACCGCGGCGGGAAGCGCGTAGGTGGCGGGAAACAGCAAGAGCGGCAGCAGAACGAGATAGAAGCCCGGCAGCGACATATGGCCGATGTCGAACTTGAGCGCGGTGCTGGAAAGCGTGGCGCCGGCGCTGAAGGAAATGAGCGCGACGATGGCGGCGATGACGATGCCCGGCCACCAAAGCAACGGCCGCATCCAGGCGGCGCGGCGTTCCCAGAGGAAAAGGCCGCCGAGCGCCAGCGCGGTGATCAGCAACGGCGCGATGGCGTCGATCGACGCCGCGCACACCAGCGCAAACCAGAACATCAGCGCGCAGAGGCGCGCGTGCTTCAGCCCAACGTTGGCGCGGCGCAGTTGCGCGAGTGCGGCCATGGCGAGCGTGGCGCAGCCGAGCAAAAGTGCGTCAGGCGTCGCCAACATGCCGATGAAGCCGACATAGATGCCGGCTGCAAAGAGCGCTGCGCCAAGAAACGCGGGGCGCGGCAACAGCAAAGCCGATCCGGCCCACAAGCAGGCGATGGCGGCGAGCACCAGTCCGAGCGCCGACGGCAAACGGTAGGGCCAAATCTCGCTGAAACGGCGCGGGCTGAAGGCGCGCACGGCGCTTTCCTGCAGCAGGTGGACGGGCGCGGCGGCTTCGCCCTTCGGCATGACGCCGGTTTCCAGCAGGCTGCGGGTGACAAGCGCGAAGCGGGCTTCGCCAGCGTCCATCACCGGCGCTTGTTCCGCGCCGAACAGGGCCGCCGCCAGGGCGATCAGCGCGATCAGCGCGTAGCCGCGCCAGCCGCGCGCAAACTGGTCGAACAGGGCGGTGGTGGGCGGCGCGGCCATGGCTTCGCCTTAGAGAGCGTCGCCGGGCTTGTCTTGTTGCTTGGCCGCCATCCGCCGCGCGGTTGAGCCCTCTCGCCTTATTGTGGCCCAGCCGGTAAGAGACCCCGCGCTTTTCAGGACCTTGAGCAGCCTTTGGCCGAAAGCATCGAATTCAGCGTCGTCGTTCCGGTGATGAACGAGGCCGGCAACGCCGGCGCGCTGGCGCGCGAGATTGCCGCCGCGCTGGACGGGCGCTCATACGAAATGATTTTCGTCGACGACGCCAGCCGTGACGACACGCGCGGCGAACTGATTGCGTTGCGCGGCGAACTGCCGGCGCTGCGGGTGCTGGGGCATCGCAAGAATTCCGGGCAAAGCCGGGCGATCCATAGCGGCGTGCTGGCGGCGCGCGCGCCGATTGTGGGCACGCTCGATGGCGACGGGCAGAACGATCCGTCCGACCTGCCGCGCCTCTTGGCCAAGTTCAATCGCGCCGACGCACCTGCAACCCTTGGTATGATCGCGGGCGTTCGCGGCAAGCGCCAGGACTCGCTATCGAAACGGGCGGCGTCACGGGTCGCCAACAATGTGCGCCGGGCGCTACTCAAAGACGGGGCCACCGATAGCGGTTCCGGCATCAAGGTCTTCAAACGGGAGGCTTTTTTGCGGCTTCCGTATTTTGATCACATGCACCGCTACATGGCCGCGCTGATGCTGCGGGAAGGCTATGCAGTTGAGTTCTTAGAGGTTAATCATCGTCACCGGGGCGCGGGTCGC
>DASZWS010000292.1:0-1830 GCA_035546515.1 Vitreimonas sp.
AACAAGGCGGCCAAACGCGTGGATTTCATACAACAACCTCTACGGGGGCGGATGGCCGCGCTGCAACGACGGGCGACCCTAACGGCTGCGGAATCGCCTATCAATGTGGCGGCATCTGGACTCGGAACGTGACCCAACCGAAAGGAACCAACGGCCTGACCTATCGTGACGCCGGCGTCGACATCGACGAAGGCGAGCGGCTGGTCGACCTGATCAAACCGGCTGCGAAATCCACAGCCCGGCCAGGCGCGGAAGCGGGTCTGGGCGGCTTCGCCGCCGTGTTCGATCCCAAAGCCGCCGGCTTCAAGGATCCGATCTTCCTCGCCACCACCGACGGCGTCGGCACCAAATTGAAAATCGCCATTGAGAGCGGCCGTCACGAAACCGTCGGCATCGACCTCGTCGCCATGTGCGTGAACGACCTCTCGGCGCAAGGCGCCGAGCCGGTGATGTTTTTGGATTACTACGCCACCTCGAAACTCAACGCCGAGGAAGCCGCTCTCGTGGTGCGCGGTATCGCTGAAGGCTGCAAGCAAGCGGGTTGCGCGCTCGCCGGCGGCGAAACCGCGGAAATGCCCGGCATGTACGCCAAGGGCGACTACGATCTCGCCGGTTTCGCCATTGGCGCCGCCGAACGCGGCACGCTGCTGCCGCGCACTGACGCAATGAAAGCCGGCGACACAATAATCGGTGTCGCTTCATCCGGATGCCATTCCAACGGCTATTCACTGGTGCGCAAAATCGTCGAACGCAGCGGCCTCGCCTGGGATGCGCCTGCCCCATTCGAGAAAGGCAAAACCCTTGCCGCAGCGCTGCTGGCGCCCACGCGTATCTATGCCAAAGCGCTGAAGCCGCTGTTCGACGCGAAGGCCATCAAGGGCCTCGCTCACATCACCGGCGGCGGCTTGGTCGAAAACACGCCGCGCGCATTGCCGGACCAACTCGCGGCTGATTTCGATTGGAACGCCTGGAAGCGCCCTGCCGTGTTCGAGTGGCTGCAATCCACCGGCGGCGTCCCCGAAGCCGACATGCGCCGCACCTTCAATCTCGGCATCGGCTTGGCGCTGATCGTCGATCCCGCGAAAGCTGATGACGTCATCGCTCAACTTAACGCCAGCGGCGAACGCGCGTTCAAAATCGGCGCGCTGAAACCCGCGTGAAACGCAACTCACAACGCTCGTGCTCCCCCGTTAGGGGGAGCTGTCATCGACCGCAGCGCGTAGCACGAAGGACGATGACTGAGGGGGCAGCGCCAGTATCGGCAAGCACCAGCGCTCATCCCTCCGTCTCGCGCACGCGCGCGAGCCACCTCCCCCTAGCGGGCGAGGACGGTGCGTTATCATGAAGCGCGTCGCCGTCCTGATCTCCGGCCGCGGCACCAACTTGCAGGCGCTCATCGACGCCAAGCAGGACGCGTACAAGATCGTCCTCGTCATCTCCAACGTGCCGGGCGCCGAAGGGCTGGAGAAGGCCCGCCGCGCCGGCATTGAGACTCTCGTCATCGATCACAAACGCTTCGGCAAAGACCGCGAGGCCTTCGAACGCGAGATCGACACGGAGCTTGGCGCGCGCGCCATCGATATCGTTGCGCTCGCCGGCTTCATGCGCGTGCTGACACCGTTCTTCGTGCGCGCCTGGGCCGGTCATCTGGTCAACATCCACCCGTCATTGCTGCCCAAATATCCTGGCACCAAAACCCACGAACGCGCGCTCGAAGCGGGCGACCGCGAGCACGGCGCCACCGTCCATCTCGTGGTTGAAGAAGTCGACGCCGGCGAAATCCTCGGCCAAGCCACGCTGCAAATCGAACCAGGCGACACGCCGGAAACA
>DASZWS010000293.1:0-21584 GCA_035546515.1 Vitreimonas sp.
CGTACTACAGCGTGTCCTGAGCAGCGCATTAGCCGCCATGAGCATCGCTTATTTTGTCCATGAACTGGCGGATGCGGCGGTTCAGAAGCGGTTGCGCATGTTGCGCAGCGCCGGCGAGGACGTCGCGCTGTTCGGGTTCGAACGCGATCGTGGAGACGTTCAATCGCATGACGGCGTAGTTCTGGGCGTCACCCAGAACGGCAAGTTTGCGAGCCGCATTGCCAGCGTCCTGCTCGCGCTGCCGCGCGCGCTACAGCGGACTGAATGGCGCAGCGCACGTCTGATCATCGCGCGCAATCTGGAAATGCTGGCGCTCGTGGTGGCGATCACGCGCCTCGCCGGCATCCGGCCACGCATCGCCTATGAGTGCCTGGACATTCATCGCATCGTGCTTGGCGATGGCCTGACTGCGCGTCTGGTGCGTGTGCTGGAACGGTTCTGCCTTCGGCGCGTCGACGTGGTTGTCGTCAGTTCGCCCGCGTTCGAGCGCAACTATTTTCGGTCAATTCAGAACTTTCCAGGTCGCGTCCTCGTCGCGGAGAACAAAGTGTTGGGCGCGATTCCGGCGCCCGCCGAGCGACCTACGCAACAGCCGCCCTGGGTAATTGCTTGGTGCGGTGTGTTGCGCTGCCGCCGGAGCTTGGACATTCTAACGACTCTGGCGCGAGAAAATCCGCGCCTCGTGAAGATTGAGTTGTGGGGCGCACCGGCGCTCGATCAAATTCCCGATTTTCATCAGCGTGTCGCGGCTTTGCCGAACGTACAATTTCGTGGTCGCTACCGCCCCGAGCAACTGGGCGACATCTACGCGGCGGCGCACTTTGCCTGGGCCGTGGATTTCTATGAGGCGGGTGGCAACTCAGACTGGCTGTTGCCCAATCGTCTCTATGAGAGCGTCCGCTTCGGATCCACGCCGATCGCAGCAGCCGGCGTAGAAACCGCAAATTGGCTCCGCGATCACAACGTCGGAGTCGTGCTTGAAGCGCCGCTGGCGACAACCCTGCCAACGTTTCTGCGCACGTTGGACGACGCTCACTACCAGCAGTTGCGCGCTGCGGCATTAGGGCTCGACCCGAGCGTCACGCAGCTGACCGAAGCATCCTGCCGCGCATTCGTCGCCGAATTGGAAGGCGCGGCGGCGTGACCCTTCTCGTCGTCATCCCTTGCCTCAACGAAGAGGCGCATCTGCAAGGTTTGCTCGATGCGCTGCGGCGCGACCCCGCGGCGGCTGACGCGCGCATCGTCGTCGCCGATGGCGGTTCGACTGATGCGAGCGTCGCGATTGTCCGCAAAGCGGCGAAAGATGATGCGCGTATTGTGCTGCTCAACAATCCCGCGCGCATCCAAAGCGCCGGCGTCAACGCAGCTGTGCGGACCTACGGCGGCGATGCCGAATTCGTGGTGCGCGTCGACGCGCACGCCGCCTATCCGTCTGACTACCTCTCAGCGCTGCTCGCCGCCCAGCGCGAGAGCGGCGCCGACGCGGTGACGGTTTCGATGCGCGCGGTTGCGCGCGCCGGCGCGTGTTTCCAGCAAGCCGCGGCGGCGGCGCAGAACAGCGTTCTCGGCGCGGGAGGCTCCTTGCACCGCAGAGGCGGCGAACGCCGTTGGGTGGATCACGGACATCACGCTCTGATGCGCGTGCGTTCGTTCCACACGGCGGGCGGTTACGACGAGAGCTTCACGCACAATGAAGACGCCGAGTTCGATAAACGCCTCACCGCCACGGGTGGACGCATTCTTCTCGCCGCTGACATTCTCATCGACTACTTCCCGCGCGCCACGGCCTCTGGGCTCGCGCGCCAATACATGAGCTACGGCGAGGGCCGCGCCCGCACCGCGCTCAAGCACAGAATGCCGCTGAAGCTACGCCAGCTCGCGCCGGCGGCGATTGCGCCGGTGGTGACACTCAGCATTGCCTTGGCGCCATTTGCGCCGATCGCTGCGCTTCCAGGCGTCCTCTGGCTCGCGGCCTGCTTGGGTTTTGGCGTATTTCTGGGCGTCAAGCAGCGTCAAATCTGTGCATGCGCCGCAGGCCTTCCGGCTGCAATCATGCATTTTGCTTGGTCGATTGGGTTTTTGCGCGGCGTCGCAACAAACAGCGGACGCAGCGCACGTCCCCAGCGCGCGCTCTAAGCGGCGTCCGCTCCGGTGCGGCGACGGACGATGACTGGTTCGGCGCGCTGCGCGCGCTTCGTGTGCGCGCTCGGACGCCACAACTCACCGCGGTCCTTGATGTTGCGCAGCGAGTCCCAGACGATCAGCGCGTCGGTCGAAAGCGACCACGACAACGCATAGAGCTTGTACTGACCGGCGTCTTCTTCGTCAGCGTCAGCAATGGCGTTGATCCCGACGATACCGGGGCGCGCGCTGAGATAATACCGCTTGGCGGTCTTCAAGGGATCCAGCTGCTCACGCGAAAGCGGCAACGGTCCTACGAGACTCATATCGCCGCGCAATACATTGATGAACTGCGGCAAGCGCTCGAACGCGTGCCGCCACTTGGCGCGACCATCCTCGGCGTTGCTTGCGATCGCGGCCAGATCGGGAGCCGATGGTTCAGCTTCAGAGTGAAGGCGCGTGACAACTGCCGTCGGCGGCGCAATGCGCAAGCTATAGCAGCGGAACACGCGTCCGCCGTAACCGATGCGCTCCGACGCCAGAAAAACCGGCGCACCGTGGCGAACCTTCGACCACAACGCCGCGCCCGCGATCGCCAAAAGCCACAGCGGCGCCGCAATAACTGTGAGCAAAAAATCGACGCAGCGTTTTTGCCAGCCGCCAAGCAGCGCGTCGTACGAAACCACCGGCGCCGACGCCAAATCACGGCGTAATGCAGCCTCGAAGCCTTCTGCTTCCTGTGAACTTTGGCTCTGCTGGCCTGAAGAAGACCCGCGAGGCATCTGAATCAGCATCGTCGGCGAACCTCAGCATGAGATTAGAAATCGTTGGCGAAAGTGCAACGGTCAGAATGTCGTCTGAACAAAGATATTTACGCTGCGGCTTAGCCAGCAACATCACCTAGCATACGCTGAATTGCGGTATTTCCAGGTTGTAGTTCGCGCCTGGGGATAACTCTTCGCTAGTTTCGATGGCGTCGCTTCGCTACAACCCGAATCGGGTGGGCTGGTCCGGCGCCAGAAAAACAAACGCCGACATTCCAAGGCGAGGAGTGCTGGGCCGACGTGTCTGCTGATTTTACCGGCGAACAATCCACATTTATGGACGACATCCGCGCGAGTTCGCCGCCGCGGGTACGCATGCGGCGCTCTCGCCGCAAACCGGCGACGTCGCTCCTGCAAATGCGGGTGTTGCGGGGCGCCAAGCGGCAACTTCCAACGTTTGCGATCCTCACCGCGCTAATCGCCGGGGTCGGCGTCTTGTACGCGCTCGCCGACAATGCCCCCCTCGCGGCGGCATTGCCCTGGTGCGCAGGCATCGCTTTCGCCGGCGCGCTTGGAATTTCGCTGGCGCTTGAGGTCGGCCGAAACACCGTCACCTCTATCGCCAGCCTCGGCAAATACCGGGGCTACGCCGTTCTTGGCGCCGCACCCGAACTCACGCCCGCCGATCTCCGAGAACTCTCGCCGGATTGGCGCTCGCCGCTGGGCTGCCTGGCGTTCCAGCCGGCCTCCGGCTTCTCGACCGCCTTCCGCGACCTGCAAAGCGCGATCGCAGATGTCCATGTCGTCGCCTTTATCGCCCCTATCCCCAACGAAGGCGCCAGCACCGTCGCGCTAGGGGCTGCGGTCAGCGCTACGCAGCAGGGCCGGCGCACCGTGATCGTCGATTGCGACCTGCGACGGCGGTCGCTGACGCGCCTGTTTGGACGCGACCCCGACCGTGGCGTGCTGGAAGCTGCGCAGCGGCCGCAGGAGTGGCGCACGGCGCTCGACCATGAACCTGAGACGGGCCTTGCCTTCATCCCCGCCGTCCAACTCGATAGTCCGTGGCGGGCGCTCACAGGTGTGACCGGACTAGCTTCGCTCATCCGCGAGCTGCGCACCGCCTACGATCTCGTGATCCTCGATTGCCCGCCCGCACTGGCGAATGCCGAGGGCCCGGTTTTGGCCAGCTTGGCGGACAAAGCCGTGTTAGTGGCCGCCTGGGATGACACGACCATTGGTGCAATCCGCAGCAGCATCAACGCGCTGCGGGCACGCGCCAACGCAAGCACCGCAATATTCGTCAATCGCGTGCCTGCGGGATACCGGTTCGGGCGCGTGCGGAACGACTAGGCGCCGGCGGCCAGCATCTCGCGCGGCGCCAGAGCGCCGCCAATCGCGATCGCCAGTTGTGGAAATACTGGGGCGAGGTTGCCCCGAAACTCAGGCGCATGCGCCCAGTCGGGTGTCGCGGGCTTCGGCGTCACCTTCACGCCACCCCGGCGCGGCTTTGTACGGATCATCGCCTGAATGAACGGCGCGGCCGCGCCGCCGCCGACGGCGACCGATTGGATCTCACGGCCGCCATCGGTGACAGCATAACGGCGCGCCGTTTCCAATGCATCCTCGTAGGCGTCCGCCAAATCAGTTTCGAAGGCCCGGAAATCCTTGGCGCGCGTGACGTCCTTCATAGCGATGGTGATCTTCTTGCCCTCGTGACGAATCGAGGCGCGCCCTTCGGCGAACAGCGTTTCCTTGAAATCGCGCATGTCGCGCATCATCGCCGACCACAGCTCCGCTTGTTGCCCCGTCGTCTTGAGCCGTGCTGCTTCCAGGGCGAGATTGGCGATGACCCGATCGATGTAATCGCCGGCTTGCTTCAGCGTCACCTGAGCATCGAGCAATTCCTCGACGCGGTTGCCTGCACGCGCGAGCACGGCGATGTCGGTGGTGCCGGCGCCCATGTCCAGCACGATCATGGCCGGCGCATCAACCTTGAGGCCAATCGAGGTGTAGGCCGCTGCGGCGGTGGCCTCGAAAATGAGGCCCATCTGCGCCGGCGCCGATGTCGACCGCGTGGCGACCAGAGCTTGCTTGGCGGCGTCTATGCTGACCCCGCCGGGCGCCGACAAGTCAACCGCGCCGCGCACGGCGTCGGCCTCTCCGAACAATCGCATGACGTGACTGTGCAGACCCGCGCTATCGCCGCGTCGCCAGGCGGGCGCGGCGTAGCGGAACTCAAAAGCGGCCGCGCCCGCGCCCGTGAGCATGGCGTCATTGGCGACCGCCCGTTCCACGGCTTGGGACAGATATGCCAAATAAAGGACGATCAAATCCCGCATCGTAAAAGCGCGATGCGGATCGATGGACCGCGCCGGCGCGGTGTTGAGCGCGCGGTCCAGATCGCTGACGCTCAAGAGCGTCTTGAACGATTTGAGCGCCATCCGCTTCTGTTCGCTCAGCGCATCGCCGCGGGCAACAGCGGCGTTGCCGAACAAGATGCGGTCGTCGTCAACGAATATCGCGCTGTCGAGCAGAAATGGGCTGCGTCCGCCATCGGCGCCGCCGATGGCGAGCGGCCGAATACGCTTAGGGTCGAACTTTTCCCAGGCATCGTCGGGCGCCGCGGCCGCTTTGGAAAAAGCGGTGCCGAAATCGATGCAGAGGGTCCAACCGCTCATGGCCGGCGCCGCACGGGCGTGACGCGCGCCTTCGCTAGCACCTCGCCGCCGCGCATGACGCCGGGGCTTTTGATCTTCACCCGCGCGGGCGGGCGCGACGCTGATTTGACGAGTACATGAAGCGCCGCATCGTAAGGTTCGAGCGCGCCCGCCGCGCTCAACGGCGTTAGTCCGCGCTTGCGCGCGGCGCGGCGCAGCGCCTGGCCGACAAACGCGGCGGCGTCCGCCTCGCCAGCTTCCCAAGCGGCAAATTCCGCGAGCGCTTCGGCCAAAGCCGCATCCGCATCGGCCCAAGCGGCCTCGGCGAGCTGACGCGTCAAATCACGCAAAGGCGCCGCACGTTTCCGTGCGGCGCTTTTTGTTTTCTTCGCAGTCTTCGCCGCAGGCATGCACCCAGCCTCTGCCCGCCCGGCAGTGCTGGCGCCTAGAGACGCAAGCTCAAGCCGAGCGAGAACGTGTTCACGTCAAAGTTGCGATAGCGATTGGCGCCGCTCGAGTCGACGGAATCATGCTGATACTTGGCTGAAAGCGCGACGCGGCGGTTCAGAATGTACTCAGCGCTGATCTGACCGCTGGTGTAATCATCGTTGCGATCGATCACCTCGTAATCGCGTTTGCCCTTAACGATGCCAGCCGACAGGATGACGTTGCGCAGCAATTCGTGATCGACGTGGGCGCCGAAGCTGCTTTCGATATAGGGATCGGCCGTTGTCGCCCCTTGATCCTGGCCGCTGCGATCAGCGGTGAAAGAAAGCGTCGTCAGCTGCGTGATGTACCATTCAAGGTTTGCGTCGACAGCGGTGCCGCTGACGTGATCGCCGAAATCGTAATCGCGGTTGAATTCGCCGACGGCGATCTGGCCCTTCATCAGATCCGTGAAGTTGATCGCGAGGCCAACAAGGTAGGTGCGGCCGTTCGAGCTGAGGCCGGGATCATTGTCATACTTGCGGCGGTCAAGGGTCATTTGCCCAACAAGACCGATGCGTGGCGAAAGCTCATACTCCGCCCGCAACGTGCCGGCGTTTTCGGTGCTGTCGCGGAAATCTTGGAACGACGTGGGGGTATTGTGATAATTGAGTTCGGTGCGCGCCGCGGTCGCGGACACTTGGATGTAGTTGAAAGTGTGCGCAGCGCTGACGCTGGCCTGCGTGACGTCGTATTTGACCGGTTCGCCCGTAGTCAAAGAGTCAACGTCGGTGCGGGACTCCACCTCACGCGCATAACGCGCGCCGCCGGAAATTTGCGTGTTGCCGCCAACATCAAGGCGGCCCTGCCCTGAAACAAATCCGGTGGTGGAATCTTCGCTGTCAAAATCGCGATGGCCGGTATGCGTCAGACCCGCCGCAAGCGTCAGCGCATTGCGCGACCAGTGTGAGGTCAAACGCGCTTCCGGCGACACCGTATAGATCAGATCGCTCTGCTCATTCGATTCCGCCGCGAACAAGTTGTCGGTGCTCGCGACGCCAACATCGACATTGGCGTTCAAATCGAAGCCGCCGAAACGAAGCCCCTGCGGATCGTATTCAGGGCGCGGACGTTCGCGCACCGAAACGCTCGGTGAGGCGACATCCTGCGCGGCCGCCTCAAACGGCACGAACGCGATCAAAGACGCTGCAAACAAAGAAACTGCCGGATGAAGCCGCACGTCGAATGCCCCCACGCCTGGCGTCGCTACAAACAGCGCGCCGCTGCGTGATCGTTGTATTTTTTGAATTTGCGGAGCAACGGTTTGCGCGTTCGACGAGAATGCTTTCGAACCCTGAAGCGCACGTCGAAAAATATTCATGAATAATGACCCCCGCCTGAGTCATGGCACGACCTTGCAGCTACAGGAAGGCTGCTTCGTGAGTCACGTCCACAACTTTTTGGTGTAGAACTAGCGAGACACAGCGCCGGCGTGCAGCGCGCCCCACGCCCATGAGCCGGCGGCCCACACGAGAATCCAGCAAATCGAGCAATAGACGACGATGCCGGAGACGACCGCCCAACGAGGATAGCGTTCTGAGCGCCCCGGTTCGGGCACGCTCTGCGCCAGTGGCTCCGCGTGGAGCTCCGGCTGAAGCTGCGGGCGACGAAGAGCCCCCAAGACCAACCTCAAAAAGCGACTCGCCTAATTGGCGCACTCATGCGACTCGCAAATCTAACCGCGCGAGCAAGTGTTGCAAGTAAGCAAAACAGTTTTGCCCTCTCTAACCTGACACGCGACTGGGATTGCATTGCACAATCCTCGCTGCCAAAAGTCGTACGCCATCAACGGAGGGAGATGGCGGGGGTCGTTGGATATGGCGAACCAAATGATCGAGACGGGGTCCGCTGTTCGGATTCCGTTTCGAGGCCGGCAAAATGCCGGTCACGTTTATCGTGCGGCGGAAGCACGCGTCGCGCATAGGATTACGGATCGCCGTTTGATCCGCAAAGTCCGCGCTGCCAACGGACCCGCGAAGCGGGCCTTCGATTTCGCTGTTGCAGCAGCTGCTTTGGTTTTCTTGGCGCCGCTTTTCCTCACGGTTATCGCGATCATGAAACTGACCGATCGCGGTCCGGTGTTTTATCGCCACACGCGAGTTGGCCGCCAGGGCGCGCGTTTTGAGTGCATAAAGTTCCGCACTATGGCGACGGACTCGGAAGAGCGCCTCGCCCACATTCTGCAAACCGATCCGCACGCGGCGGCGGAATGGCAAAACGGCCAGAAGCTCAAGAACGACCCGCGCATCACCAAGATCGGGGCCTTCCTGCGCAAGTCGAGCGTCGATGAGCTGCCGCAATTGTGGAACGTTATTCGTGGCGACATGAGCATCGTCGGCCCACGCCCGATCACGCGCGCGGAGCTGAACCGCTACGGCAAAGACCGCCGCTTCTATCTGCTGGTCCGCCCCGGCATCACCGGCCTATGGCAAGTGAGCGGCCGCTCCAGCACCGGCTACGAGAAGCGCATCCGCTACGATCGCGAATATCTCGAAGAATGGTCCTGGCTCGGTGAGTTCTGGATCATCCTGATGACGATCCCGGCGGTCCTTAACACCGACGACGCCTGCTGAAAAAACTACTGTTTGAAGGCTTTTTCGCCGGGCCGCGGATCGCGCGGCGCGATCGGCTTGAAGACGCCCGTCCCAGTCATCAGCGTATTGTCGCCGCACCAGACCCGCCCGCGCACGACGTAGAGGTCGTCGCTGGTCGACACCAAGTCGCCGCCGCCTTCGACCCAGTCGCCGAGGTGTGCGCTGGACAGAAAATCGCAGGTGAGCCGCACCGTCACCCAGTATGATGAGGTTTCAATTGAAACCACGTGGCCCCACGCCATGTCCGCGAAGGTCATCAGCATGCCGCCGTGCGCATTGCGCATGCCATTGGTTTGGTGCTCTTCGACGCGAAAGCCGAGCGTGCTGCGCCCGTCGGCAGTGCGCCGGTAGAGCGGACCAATCTGGCGCCCGAAACCACGGCGCCAATCAAGCGGCGCGTAGCCATCGGGAAGTTCGAACGCAGTTGGTGTTGCTTCGTCGTCGGACATCACGCGCTCGCCAGCGCCGTATCTCGACGCACGGCCAAGATAGCGGCGCAAACGCGCGTTGAAACTACTCGAGGACGAGGTCGTCGTTGTCAGCGTCGAAGTCTTCCAGGAAGACTTCCTGCAGGTGCGGGCGCGCGCCCTTGGTGCGCGGCTGGCCGTTGACCATGTCACTGCGCACATCGAAGCGAGCGGCGCGAATGGCGGGATGGAAGCCGACATTGTGCAGGACGATCATGACGTTCTGACCGCGCTCACGCCAATAAGCTTCGATCTTGGCTTTCAGAGCCGTCGCGCCTTCGCGGGAGCAATAGTCGGTTTCCCCCTGCCCCAGACCTTTCCAGTCTTCGCCGTCGTCCATCCGTAAAGTATCCAAAGCTAGAGCGTGCATGAGGGCCTCCCAACATTCGGGTAGACCACCCGATGCCTTGATCCTCTCAAATCCAGACGCGCGCGAATACTCGACAGAAGTGCAGGTCGAAGACCTATGCTTACATCTCACGCAAGCAGAGAATTTCCCCCAACCATCAGCCTAGACCGATGGTTCTATGCCACGAGGTCAACTGCACAACTGCGGCGCAGCATGATTACTTATTCAGTTGTGCGCATGGCCCCGCAAAGCCGCATCATCGCCGTCATAGAAGACGAGCCGGCGTCGGCTGAGGCGCTCGCGATGGTTTTGCGCGACTGGGGCGCGGAGGTCGCCGTCGGCGCAGATCCCGGAGATATCGCCGCTCAGCTGGGGCCCCGCGTGGCGCAAATCGGCTGGATCATTACCGATTTTAACCTTGGCGACGGCCCGGACGGCATCACCCGGGTCGATCGGATCACCTCTTCAGCACCGGATGCGCGCGTTTTAGTGCTGTCCGGCGAAATGAACCGGCACGCTGCAGCCGCGGCGAGCAAAGCCGGCTTCGAAGTAATGGATAAACCCGCGCGCCCCGATAAGATCGTCGCTTGGCTTGAACGCGCCTAGCGCGGGGTCCGCTTGACGTTATTGCCGCCGGAACGACCAGCTATCGCATCGCCGCAGGGCGGGTTCCTGCCGCGCGCGGACATTATCATGGCCATTACGGCGTCGATGCTGGCGATCTTCGCGGTGTTGTTCGTCGTGGGCTTCGTGCTGCTCAACCGCGCCCAAGAGCAATCGATCCAGCAGTCGTCCGTTAACCGCGAAGCGCGCCTCGCCGCGTACGGACTGGTCCAAGCCTCCATCGACGCGGAAACTGGTCAGCGCGGCTATTTGCTGACAGGCGACACGGTCTTCTTAACGCCCTACGAGCGGGGAAAGGCGCAAGCGGCAACCGAATTCCAGCGCCTTCACAGTATCGCGGCTGTCGCGCCCGAACTCGGATCTGATGTGGCGCAAACCGAAGCGGCGACAAATGCCGCATTCGCCGCGATCGATCACACCCTGCTGCTGCACGACAACCATACCCTCACACAAACGCAGCTTCGCGCCGAGCTGTTGCACTCGATGGCGGCCATGGACAATGCGCGCTTTCAGGCCAACAGCCTGCGCCGCCACGTTGAGCACATCATCGACGGCGTCAGAGCACGTAACGCGGCGGGCCGCTTCGGCATCTATGTGTTGGGCGGACTACTCGGGGGCCTGACGATCCTCGCGGTGGCATTGTCGTTTTGGGCGCTGCGCCTTGAGCGGAGAGGCTGGCGCGCGGCGCTTGCAGCCCTGGAAGACGCCAACACCGCTGCAGAATTGGCGCGCGCCAAGGCGGCCGCTTCCGATCTCGCCAAGACCCGCTTTCTCGCCGTCGCCAGCCACGACATGCGCCAACCGCTCCATGCGCTCACGCTCTATCTCAGCGCGCTCGCACGGCGTGTGGACACGGATGAAACGAAGGACATCGTGGCCAAGATGGATCGCGCCGCGAACTCCTTGGTTGGTATGTTCGCATCGCTGCTCGATCTGGCGCGCATCCAGGCTGATGTCGTGACGCCTGAAATCGAGAACTTCCCGCTGCAAGAGGTCATCGATCGAGTCGCGGCGGAACACCCGGACGCCCACGTCACGGTCCGACCCTCGCCCTCTCTGCTCACTGTGCATACCGATCCCGTGCTGCTTGAGAGGGTGCTGCGCAATCTCTTGTCGAACGCTATGCGCCACGGCGGCGGCAGCGCTGTGATTACGATCACGCCGGTTGCGAACAGAGCTCGAATTTCGATTAGTGACCGCGGCCCTGGCATCCCAAAGGCGGATCAGCAACGCATTTTCGATGAATTCACGCGCCTCGATTCACGCGCTGGCGCCGAGGGCTTGGGGCTCGGCCTCGCCATCGTCAAACGCATCGCCGAAATGCTCGACTTGAAGCTTGAAGTACGCTCCGCGCCTGGCGAGGGCGCAACCTTCAGCGTGCACGCGCCCATTGCTGCTGAGACCATGCAGAGCACAGGCCTCGCCGAAGAGCCGCGGCTCGATGGCAGCAAGATTCTGGTGCTCGACGACGACGCGCTCGCGCTTGAGGCGGTCGCCGGCGTTCTACGCGACGCGGGCGCGGAGGTGTGCGCATGTGAGAGTGGCGCAGCCATCGAGGCGGCGCTCGCGAAAGGGCTGCACCCGGACCTGCTGGTGATGGATTTACGCATCGACGGCGAATTGCGAGGAGCCGAAATCGCCAAGAATATCCGCGCCAAGCTGACGCCGCCGCCCCCGGTGGTCATGATCACAGGCGACACCGGTGCTGACACGCTGGCGTTTCTGCGCGCTTCGGGGTTCGCGTGGCTGATTAAGCCGGTGGATCGCGCCGCCCTCACCGCGACTGCGTTCGGGCAATTGCGGGAGCCCGCCTAGTTCGACTTGAGCTTGGCGATAGCTTCCGCGCGCGTACGCACGCCGAGTGCACGATAGATCGCGGCCAAATGAATTTTGACGGTGCCCTCGGCGATGTCCAACGTGCGCGCAATTTCCTTGCTGGCCATGCCCTTCAGAAGTTCGTTGAGCACTTCGCGCTGGCGCAGGGTGAGCTTCTCGTTGGCGCCGTTGTCGGTTGAGCGCGATGGCGACGCCGACATCACCGTGTCGCGGCGGCCAAGCGCAGGCGGCACGTATATCCGCCCTTCAAGGATCGATTTGAGCGCGGCGGCGATTTCCGCCGACGGCAGCGATTTTGGCACGTAGCCGTGCACGCCGGCGCTGAGCGCGCTGATAATGTCGGCGCGCTCCTCCCAAGCCGAAACCACCGCCACCTTCGCTTCTGGAAAACCATCGCGCAGCGCCGCAAGCGCCTCGGCGCCGGACATGCCGGGCATGCGCAGGTCCACAAGTATTAGGTCGCCGGCGCCTTCGTTCGTCAGTAATTCAATGGCTTGGTCCAAAGTCTCCGCCTCGCGCACGTCTTCCGCGCCGAGCACATCGACAAGCAACTGCTTCATTCCACTGCGGAACAGCTCGTGATCGTCAGCGACGAGCGCTCTTAGCCCCATGGTCTCTTGCCTAGATTTCAGTTGACCTGAGTCGCGAAGGAGAATGCCGCCACCGCGCCGAAGTTGCAACTCCGCTAGGGCACTCTCGCCGGATGTGTGTCGGAAACTTGGGTCACAGCGCTCTCGGCTGCCCCAGGCGCCTCGCGGTCGCGCTGCAAGCGTATGGTGTCGATGCGCTCGCGCTCGATCATGAACAGTTCGAGCGCGCGGCCGGTGAGATTACGTCCGTTGGGAACACGCAGAGACATCGGGTTGACCTGCTGTCCGCCACGCAACACCTCGTAGTGGAGATGTGGCCCGGTAGCGCGGCCGGTTTCACCGACGTAGCCGATGATCTGTCCCTGACGCACGCGGGCGCCCGCACGTACCGCCACGCGGGACATGTGCGCGTAGGCTGTCTCGTAACCGTTGGCGTGGCGCAGCTTCACGTAGTTGCCGTACGTGCTGAACGGCCCTGCCCGTTCAACGGTACCGTCGCCAGCCGCGAGAATAGGCGTGCCGATCGCAGCAGCGAAGTCCACGCCGCGGTGCATCATCGAATACCCGAGCACCGGGTGGATGCGCACGCCAAAGGCCGAAGACAGCCGGGCGCCGTTCACGGGCGTCTTCATCAGGAAGCGCTGCGCGCTGTTGCCGTCGGCGTCGTACCAGGTCGGTTGTGAATCGCCGGGCGCGAGAAATTGATAGAACGCACGCGAGCCGTTGCGCGTCTCGAGCGAGATGAACAGCATGTCGCCAGTACGCACGGTGTGGCCCTGGTCGTCGTAGAAACGTTCAAACACAAGCTCAAAGTGATCGCCCGGACGCACGTCACGCTGGAAGTCGACATCGTACGCAAAGGCGTCTGCCAGTGAGTTGATTTCATGCTCCGTCGCGCCGCGCTTCAGCGCAGTTGCGTAAAGACCATTTTCGACCGGCGCAGAGATGCGGGCGATCTCAAACGACAGCGGCATCTGCAGTTCGCGCGCAGTGAAGCCGGTATCGGTACGGTCGGCGGTGACGGACGCACCTGGCTCGGACCGGAAAGCCAACCCCGTTAGGCGCGGGTTTGCGCCGTCGCGTGAGAAGTACACGTTGATGACTTGGTTCGGCTGGACTCTGGCTGGATTGTACACCTTCGACAAAGCCGACAACGCGGCGCCCGAATCCTGTGGCGAAACGCCGGCGCGAGAAAGCAGCGCCGCGAAGGTCTCACGGTCCCCAACGTGAAGCTCGCGGGCGTACTGGTTAAGGTAAGGTTCCGTAAAGGCGTTCTGCTCGGCGCGGCGCGCGACCTCGTCGCGCACCGCCGCGCGATCCGCGGCAGAAGCCGCAGACGCATTGAACAAGCCGGCATGCCAAGCGAGGATCAGGCCGATCACAGCGCCGGCGCTTAAAACCGCGCTGGACGCCAAACCTTTCCTTGCCTTCATGAGGCGCTGAGCGAATTCTGCTCTCAATCTCACGCTCCAAACGCCCGCATCGGCAAAAATTGCACGCAACACAAGCGTTTTCGCTGTTTGGTTATTTCGCCAGAAACTGAATTGGCCTCATCCCTAGGGTGAGTGCACACGCCACTTGCGCATTCACCTTTGAGCAAGGACTACGCCAAGCGAAGGATAATGGCACATAGGTCTAACCAGGCCGTTGCGAGTCAAGAGCAGCCAGCGTCGCTGCCCGAAGACCCAACCCCGCCGCCCCGCCGGTTCCTGATCGGCTGGACGACTGCGCTCGCCGCCCTGGTGACGAGCAGCCTGGTGCTGGGCGGCGTTTTGTGGCTCGCGCGGTTCCCGATCGCGGAATTTTTCCTGGGCGCGGCTTTAGCGGAACGGGGCGTCGAAGCCGATTTCAAGATTGTTAGCCTAGATTTCCAAAATGCTACCGTCCGCGACGTTCGCGTCGGACCGGCCGCCGCTCCGGACGTTTCGATCGCCAGCGTCACTGCCCACTGGGACTGGGACGGCCTCGCACCCATTGTGCGCTCGGTGACACTGGTGCGGCCGGAGTTGCGCCTCGACCTCGACCGCGGCGGCCATGTATCCGCGGGCGCACTCGACCACATCAAGTCGGCGCCGGGCCCCAGCGTGCGGCCGAGCATGCCGCAGATGCTTCTGCGCATCGAAGACGGCATTGTGCGCGTGCGCGGCCCGTTCGGCGAGCTTGCCGCCGCCCTTGAAGCGGATGGTACGATCGGTGACGACTTCACCGCGCGCGTACAGCTGCCAAGTACGAATGTTACGAGCGGCTCGTACGCGATCAACGGCGCCGCTGGTGAACTAACCGTCGCCTCGAATGAGAATGGCGCGGCATTCCGCTTGTCCGCTGATGTCGATGCTTTGCAATGGAACGCGGCGCGCTTTGACAATTTCTCGCTTCGGGCGATGGGGCGCGCACCGCTTGACCTCTCCCACTACGGCCTCGAAGCCGCATGGCGCCTGGGCGGCGCCGATACCAGCGCGCTTCAAATGGATTCATCGAGCGGCGCAGTAAGCATCGAAGCGGCGACGCGCAGTGACAGCATGCTGCCGCGGCTGTGGCGTACGGAAGCGCATGCAAACGCAGCGCGATTTGCGGCGGAAGACCTCTCGCTTCAACGTGCGCGCTTCGATGCGCATATCGACGGCGACAATCTGACGGGTCGCGGACGCTGGACGATCGGCGCGGACACTTTTGTCGGCTTATCAATCGTGTCGACGCGGCCTGTTGCAGCCGGCGCGATCAATATCGACCTTGCCGGCGCTGGCGCCTTAGATGGCGCAGGGCGGATCACGCTGGCCGGGTCGCACTTAGACAGTGACGGCCAACGCTTGGTGCGTGACGCGCTGCCTGAGATGGGCGGCGCGCCGATTGGGCCGACGTTTGCGAAGGCGCGGGCGGCGTTGCTGGCGGCGGGGCGGCATTTTGATCTGGGCGTCGGCTTCACCGTGCAGGCAGACGCCCGCGGCGCGCGGCTTGTCGTTACATCACCCACCGAGCTGCGCGCAGCGAGTGGCGCTGTGATGCAACTCAAAGCGCTGCGCCAAGACACGCCGGCGCTGACGATGCAATGGCCCGGCGCGGCGCTGCACGGCGCTATCGAACTCGATCTTGCTGGAGGCGGCGCACCCAATGCTGGGTTGTTGTTGGACTCCGTCGATTGGGCGCCCGACGCGCCGTTTGACGCGCAGGGCACGCTTTCGCTGACCGATTGGCGCACCGAAAACGCCAGCATCGCCACCGACGAACTGAACGTCGGCGTCACCGTCGATCCGAAAGGCTCGGGCCGCGTGGATCTCAGCGGTCCCGCGCGCATAACCGGCCCAATCGGCGATGGCGAAGTTCGCGACCTCGTCGCCAATCTCGATCTCGGCGTGATCTGGAATGCTGGGTGGAGGGTTGTGCCAGCCCAACATTGCTTGCCGGTGCGGCTCGGCGGGCTCGACGCCGCCGGACTCTCCTTCGAAGCGGGCAGGTTCAGTCTTTGCGCACTGAACGAGACGTTGATTGCGGCGGATGCTTCGCATCGTTTGTCAGGTGGATTCCGAATTCAGGGTCTCGCGCTCGACGGCCACATGTCCGGCCCCAGCGCGCAACCGGCGCGGCTCGGCGCCTCAAGCGTGGTAGGCGCGTTCGGCGGCACGACCGACGCTGTCCGGCTGAACGTTACCGCCGCCGCGCCAACGATCGCAGTGACAATGGAAGAAGGGCGCGTGCTCGCGGTGCGCGGCGCGAACCTCACCGCCAATGCTCAACTTGGTGAAAGCTGGCTTGTCTCCGGGGCGTTCGCACAAGGCAGGCTCGACGACCCCACCCTTCCCGGCTCGGTATCAGCGATCGAGGGCCATTGGAGCGCCGCACCGGAAGACGGCAAACCTGTCATCCGCGTTCAAGCCGCGCAGGCATTGTTGGCGGCGCTGACGCCGGATTCCCAAGAAGAGCAGCCGCTTTTTCATACCTTGCGCATTACCGATCTTACCGGCGAGTTGCGCGACGGCCAGATCGCCGCGCGCGGTGACATTGTGCTTGAAGAGGGTGCGCGCCAACTCGCGCACTTTACTGCGCAACACGACGTCAGCGCCGGAGCCGGGCGCGCCAACATCCTCGCCGACAACATTATCTTCGGACCCGCGTTGCAACCGTACGACATCAGCGAACTCGCCCGAGGCATGGTCGATAACGTGCGCGGACCGGCAGCAGCCGAGGCGACGATCAGTTGGGATGAGCAGCACCTCGCCAGCAGCGGCGCGCTACACCTGAACGGCGTTTCGCTTTCGACCGGCACCATTCCGATTATTCAAGACGTTCGCGGCGACATCGCCTTCGACGACTTGTTCGCCCTCACGACGCCGCCGCATCAGCGCCTACACGTGGGCTTGATCAATCCAGGCATCGCCGTCAACAATGGCGACATCGCCTTCCAGCTGCTTCCCGACCAGCGCGTTGCGATCGAGCAAGCGGTCTTCGACTTCGCTTCTGGAAAGCTATCTCTGCAACCAACCACGATTGCGCTTGGCGCGGATGAGACACGCTTTGAACTTGCGCTGCGCGATGTCGACGCCGCCGCACTTATCTCCACGTTGAACGTGCCAGACGTCACTGCGACCGGGCACGTGCAAGGCCGTTTCCCGTTGCTCCTGACGCGACGCTCCGCATTCATCCAAGACGGCCTGCTTGAGTCACAAGGAGACGGTGGCACGATCTCTTATCTCGGGCACGCGGGCGACGGATCGGTCGGCATGGCGCGCGTGGCTTTCGATGCATTGCGCGACTTCCGGTATGACAATCTCCGGCTCACATTGGATGGCGACCTCGCCGGCGATATTGTCAGCCAAATTCAGTTCACCGGCCGCAATTCAGGCGAGCCAGTGGACCTGGGGGCGATCGCAAATGTGCCGGGCGTTGGCCACGTGACCGTCCGCGGCGTGCCTTTCGACTTTCACGTCAACGTAACCGCACCCTTCCGTAGCCTTGCCGAAACCGCGGCCACCATTGCCGATCCGATTCACCTGCTGCACGGCCAAGACGCAGCGCAAACACCGGCCCCGGTTGACCAGACCCCACAAAGCCCAAGATAAAGACTGACTTCAGAGCGCGTTCAGCTCAGGCCCGCTACACCGGGCAAGCCAGGAGTGATGGGAATGCGACCGCACCTCGCCATGCTTACGGGTCTCGCCGCAGTCGCGGCGACGTCGGCTTGCATCCCCGTGCAAATCCAGGCGCCCGACAAGCCGATCGAAATCAACCTTAACGTCACCATCCATCAGGAAGTGGTCGTGCGCCTTGAACAGGACGCGCAGCAATTCCTGCAGCAACACCAGGATCTCTACTGAGGCGGCCATGAAACGCGCACACGCTAAAACTGAAGCTATGAATCTCGCGCCGATCGCGTTGTTTGCAGCGTTGATGATCGCAGCGACGTTGCTGATAATCGCGCCAGCGCATGCGCAGTCATCCGATCCGGTGATCGCGCAGGCGCGTGCGGCGGGCCAAATCGGCGAACAGACCGATGGCTATGTTGGAGTGGTTGCAGGTCAGTCCGTTTCAGCGGAAGTGCGCGCCCACGTCGATCAGCTGAACATCCGCCGCCGCGCCGCCTACACAAGCGCCGCTGCTGAACACAATGTGTCAGTTTCCGATTTCGCCGCCGCTGTCGCTTGCCAATCCTTCGAGCGCATCGCCGTCGGTGAGCGCTATCGCACGGAGGCGGGCCAATGGCTGCAGCGCACCACGTCGGCGCCGGTTCAGATGCCGAGTTTCTGCGGCAACCATTGATCTGGTCTAAACACCCGAATGGGCCCACATAGGGGCCATGAAGGTCTTTCTCCTGACGATTTCGCTAGGGTCGCTTCTGGCGGTTGCCGTGTTCGGCACCATGGCCGACTGGAACCCCTATTACATGAGCATCCACGGCTGGGTGGCGCTGGGGCTCTGCACGGTGCTGTCGCTTGCTCTCGGCGGCGGCTTGATGGCGCTGGTCTTCCATTCGGCCCATAAGGGCTATGACGACCGCATTTCAGTCGAAACTCCGCCGAGCGACCCGGAATAAGACTTATAGTCTTAATGAGCATAATGCGGTAAGGTGACTGCAATGCCCGCGCAATCGCCCTCCCCACCCGCCGAGCCCGCATTTCAGTCGCTCTATCGGCATGGCTTCGTGCGCGTGGGCGCCTGCGCGCCGGTGGTTGCGCCGGCGGACCCGGCTGCGAACGCCGACCGCATTCTGGCGTTCTGGAAGCAGGCCGACGCCGAAAAGGCCGCACTCTTGCTCACGCCTGAGCTTTCGCTCTCCGGCTACGCGATCGACGATTTGCTGTTACAGGCGCCGCTGCTCGATGCGGTTGAGACGGCAATTGCCAGACTGCTCGAAGCCAGCGAAGCCCTGTTTCCGATCCTGATCGTCGGCGCGCCGCTGCGCGGCAGTCACGGGGCGATCTACAACTGCGCGGTAGTCATCCATCGCGGTGAAATTCTAGGCGTCGTGCCCAAGAGCTTTCTGCCAAACTACCGTGAGTTCTACGAGAAGCGCTATTTCGCGACGGCGGCGGACACAAAAGACAATCTGATCACGCTATGCGGGCGCGACGTAAGCTTCGGCCACGACGTCATCTTCGTAGATGCCGACAACCCAGACTTCGCTTTTCACATCGAGATTTGCGAGGACTTCTGGTCGCCGACGCCACCGTCTAGTGTTGGCGCGATGAGCGGCGCCACCATCCTGCTCAATCTGTCGGCGTCGAATATCGTCATTGGCAAGGCGGAAGACCGCGGAATTCTCGCCGACGCACAGTCGCGCCGCTGCACGGCCGCGTACGTGCTGGCTGCGTCGGGATACGGCGAATCCACCACCGATCTCGCCTGGGATGGACAGATTGTCGCTTATGAGATGGGCGAAAAGATCGCCGAAGGCGAACGCTTCTCCCGTGATCCGAAACTGGTGATCGCCGACATCGACGTCGAACGCATCGCCCAGGAACGACGCCGGTTCGGCACATTCAAAGACGCCGCCGCGCGCGTGAAGGATGAACTGGCAAATTGGGGCCGTATTACCTTCACGCTAGAAGCGCCGACGGGCGCGCTACCGCTACAACGGAAAATTGATCGCTTCCCGTTCGTGCCGGACGACGCCGCGCGGCGCGATCGCGATTGCTACGAGGCCTATAACATTCAGGTTCAAGGGCTCGCCAAGCGCATCGAGGCGACCAACACCAAGCGCGTTGTTATTGGCATTTCCGGCGGACTGGACTCCACGCACGCTTTGATTGTCGCTGCACGCGCATTCGATCAATTGCAGCTCCCGCGCACCAGCATCATCGGCGTCACCATGCCTGGTTTCGCCACGGGCGAAGCCAGCAAGTCGCAGGCGTGGGCGCTGATGAAAGCGCTGGGCATTGACGCGCGCGAGGTTTCCATCGAGCCGTTGGCGCAGCGGATGCTGGAAGATCTCGATCACCCCGCCGCGCGTGGCGAACCGGTGTACGACATAGCCTACGAGAATGTGCAGGCGGGCCTGCGTACCGATTACCTCTTCCGCCTTGCCAACAAGGAGGGCGGCTTCGTCGTCGGCACCGGCGATCTTTCCGAGCTTGCACTGGGTTGGTGCACGTACGGCGTCGGCGATCACATGAGCCATTACAACGTCAATGGCGGTGCGCCGAAGACGTTGATCCAGTATCTGATCCGCTGGGTGGCGGACTCAAAGCTGTTCGACGCCGCCGCGTCGCAGACGCTGCTGAAGATTCTCGAAAGCGAAATCAGTCCCGAACTCATTCCCGGCGACGAGCCGCAAAGCACGCAAGCCATTGTCGGCCCGTACGAGCTGCAAGATTTCAACCTGTTCTGGCTGACGCGCTACGGCCTGGCGCCGAGCAAGATTCTTTTCCTCGCCTGGACCGCGTGGCGCGACAAATACAGCTACGCCGAACTACGCAAATGGCTGGAAGTGTTCCTCACCCGCTTCTTCGCCAATCAGTACAAACGCTCAGCCGTGCCGAACGGACCTAAGATCGTTTCCGGCGGCGCACTCTCGCCGCGCGGTGATTGGCGCGCGCCCAGCGATGCTGCTGCGACCACCTGGCTTAAGGAATTGCGCGCCAACAGTCCCCAAAAACTGGACTAGCCTGCCCGCGCGTGCTTGATCTCACTGCCTATGAGCACGCCCACTCTAACTGACTTGATCGCCCTCGCGCGCGACGCGGGCCGCGAGATCATGGCGGTGCGCGCCGCGGGCTTTGAGAGCCAGCAAAAATTGGACGGCTCGATCGTCACGCTGGCCGATCAGCGCGCTGAAGCCATCATAGAAGCTGGCCTAGCGAAGCTCGCGCCGGGCGTGCCGGTGCTGGCGGAAGAAGCCGCCGCGGCGGGTCGTATTCCCGAATGCGGCGCGCGCTTCTTCTGTGTTGATCCGCTCGACGGCACGCGCGGCTTCGCCAAGGGCGGCGACGAATTCACCGTCAACATTGCGTTGATCGAGAACGGCGCGCCACGCGTCGGCGTAATATTCGCGCCGGCGACGGGCGAACTCTACGCGAGCGAACCGGGACGCGCGATGAAAGCGCGTTATGATGCAAAGAGCGAAGCGTTGCGCGCCCCCCCCGCGGCGATCAATGCTGCTCAAGCTGACCCTTCCCAATGGCGCGTGGTGGCATCGGATTTCTCCGGGCGAAACGAAGCGACGAGCAAGTTCCTGGGCAATCTCGGCAACACCACAACCATCCACGCCAGTTCGTCGATCAAATTTTGTCGCGTCGCCGAGGGTGCAGCCGATCTCTATCCGCGCTTTGGCGACGTCAGCGAATGGGACGCCGCCGCCGGTCACGCGATTCTCAACGCCGCTGGCGGCGGCGTGATGCTGCTGGACGGTTCGGAAATCTATTACGGCGGCTCGAACGGTGATGTGCTGATCCACGGCTTTTGCGCCTATGCGAATGCCGCGGCGAAAAGCGCGGCGTTGGCAGCGATGCCGCGCTAAGCGCTCAAGCGCGCAATGAGCTTTTCGAAGAAGCGCGCGCCCTCCTCGATCTGCGAAAGCTCGATCCACTCGTCGGGTTGGTGCGCCTGTTCGATGGAGCCCGGCCCGCACAGCACAGCCGGAATGCCCGCGTGTTGGAACAACCC
>DASZWS010000294.1:0-3491 GCA_035546515.1 Vitreimonas sp.
CGCTACGGTTCGCAGCACACGGACTGTATCGTCACCGAGGACGCCGCAGCCGCCGAGCGCTTTCTCCGCGAGGTGGACAGCGCCATCGTGTTGCACAACGCCTCCACGCAATTCGCTGACGGCGGCGAGTTTGGCTTCGGCGGCGAGATCGGCATCGCCACAGGAAAGTTGCACGCGCGCGGCCCCGTCGGGGCCGAGCAGCTCACAACATTCAAGTATGTCGTTCGCGGCGCTGGCCAGACGCGGCCATAACCCAACGTTACGCGGGGCGCGGGCACAACCGGCAGCCGAGGATTTGTCGAAATCGCCGTGGCTGGTTTACGCTGCGCCTCGGAGGAACGACGATGGCCCTGGACAGCGGCGTCAACGCCACGGCTCCCAAAACCTGCATCATAGGCGCGGGCTGCTCCGGCATCACCATGGCCAAGCGGCTCAAGGATGCTGGCCTGCCTTACGACTGTTTCGAGATGTCCGACGACATCGGCGGCAACTGGTATTTCAACAATCCGAACGGCGCCTCTTCGTGCTACCAAAGTCTGCACATCGACACGTCCAAGTGGCGGCTCGCATTCGAAGATTTTCCGGTTCCCGAAAGCTGGCCGGATTTTCCCCATCACGCGCAGTTGCTCCAATACTTCCGCGACTACGCCCGCCACTTCGGCTTGACGGATACGATCACGTTCAACACCGCGGTGGAGAATTGCGAGAGACTAGCGGACGGGCGCTGGCGGGTGACGCTCTCGAATGGCCAAGCGCGCGAGTATGATGCGATTGCAGTGGGTAATGGGCATCATTGGGACGCGCGCACGCCCACCTATCCCGGCTCGTTCGGCGGCTACCAGGTTCACTCGCACCACTACCGCGACCCGTTCACGCCCTATGACTTTCGCGGCAAGTGTGTGCTCGTTGTCGGCGCCGGCAATTCGGCAATGGATATTTCCTCAGAGCTGGCGCAACGGCCGATCGCCAAGCGTCTCTTTATCTCCATGCGCCACGGCGTGTGGGTGCTGCCAAAATATCTCGACGGACAGGTGGCGGATAAGGCTGTGCTTCCGGCGTGGATGCCGCCCAAGCTCGGGCGTGCGCTGGCGCGGGCGAAGATCAAGAAATCAGTGGGCAACATGGAAGACTATGGTTTGCCCAAGCCAGACCACGAACCGCTCGATGCGCACCCCTCAGTGTCGGGTGAATTTCTGACCCGCGTCGGCTGCGGCGACATCATCCCCAAAGGTGGCATCGAACGCCTCGATGGCGATGGCGTGGTGTTCAAGGATGGCTCGCGCGAACAGGTTGACGCCATCGTCTGGGCCACCGGCTACAACGTCAGTTTCCCGTTCTTCAAGCAGCCGGAGCTGACACCAAAGGAAAATGTATTCCCGCTTTACAAGCGCATGGTCAAACCAGGCTTCGAGAACGTCTTCTTCCTCGGCCTCGCGCAGCCGCTGCCGACACTAGTGAATTTTGCCGAGCAGCAGTCAAAATTGGTCGCCGCCGCGCTGCTTGGGCGGTACCGCTTTCCCGATCATGCGGAAATGGCCCGCGTGATCGCGGCGGACGAGGCCGAATATCTCGGCCACTTCTACGATAGCCCGCGCCACCGCATGCAGGTGGATTTCAACAGCTATGTCGCCGATCTGCACAAAGAGATCGAGCGCGGCGCGCGGCGGCCGGCGATGGCCTGAGCCAAGCTCAAGCCATCGCTCCCAGCTCTACTGCATCAAGCGCTGCGCCAGATAAGTGAACTCAAGCGCACGGCGGCGGCCTGCTTCCTGCAGATTCGCGGTGGCCT
Source organism: Vitreimonas sp. (assembly GCA_035546515.1). GTDB lineage: Bacteria > Pseudomonadota > Alphaproteobacteria > Caulobacterales > Aquidulcibacteraceae > Vitreimonas. Next base: position 1,790 of record DASZWS010000294.1, read on the forward strand.
GATGACCGCCTTCGGTGTTCTCGTAATAGAGGAACGGCATGCCGAGCTCTTCGAGCTTGGCCGCGTACTTGCGCGCGTGGCCGGGATGCACGCGGTCGTCCTTGGTTGAGGTGTAAATGAACACGAGCGGATAATCGTCGCGCCGGTGCAGATTCTGATATGGCGTCATCTGCTCCAGCCATGCACGCTCTTCCGGCACGGATGGCGAACCGTACTCGCCCACCCACGATGCGCCAGCCAGCAGCTGATCGTACCGCAGCATATCCAAGAGCGGCGAACCGATGATCGCAGCGTGCACCATCTCCGGGTGCTCATTCAGCATTACGCCCATCAGCAAGCCGCCATTGGAGCGGCCCGAAATGCCGAGATGGCGCGGATCGGTGATGCGCCGATCGACCAGATCACGTTCAACGGAATAGAAGTCGTCGTAGATCACCTGGCGATGCGTCTTGAGGCCCGCATCATGCCACGCCGGCCCGAACTCGCCGCCGCCGCGGATGTTGGCCAACACATAGACCCCGCCTTGATCCAGCCAGAGCTTGCCGACATAGGCGTTGTAGCTCGGCGTCTGCGAAAGCTGGAAACCGCCATAGGCATAAAGCAGCGTCGGATTTTGCCCGTTCAGCTGCATGTCCTTGCGATGCACAACAAAGTACGGGACGCGCGTGCCATCGCGGCTGGTCGATTCATATTGATCGACTGTGTAGGGCGAGGCGTCGAATTGCGCCGGCAGCGAACGGATCGCCCGGGCACGCGCATTGCGATCGAGGGCATACAATGTGGGCGGGGTCAGAAAGTCCTCGAAGGTAACGAAAGCCTGGGATGCGCTGGTGTCGGCGCCAGCCAAATTCACGACACCTGTTGGCGGCAGCGCCACCTGCTGGCCCGCCCAGGCGTCGCCGTTCAGCGTGAAGCGCTGCAGCCGTCCGCGCACGTTGTCAAAGCCGGCCACCAGGATCGCGTCATGGGTGGCGGCCACGCCCTCGATCGATTGCCGCGCGCTTGGCGCGTAGATCACTGTGACATGCGGCGTCTCGCTCGCCGCCTCCGCCAACGGCACCGCGATCAGCGCGCCATTGGGGTACGTCTGCCCGCCAATGGTCCATGACTCTTCAAGCGTCACGATCAAGCGCCCGTGAAAGAGCGCTTGGATCGTCGATTTCCGCGGCAGGTTGAGCCGCTCTGGTTGCGCGCCGCCGAGCCGGTAAACCGACGTCTCGAAGAATGTTTCGCCGCGCCGGGCGAAGGCGACATGCGTGCCGTCCACATCATCAAGCGCGAACGGCGCGATGCTGACGTCGCTTGCCTGCCCGCGTTGAATCTCCGTCGCCGCCGAAAGCGGCGTGCCCCGGCGCCACGCCTTGAGGATGAAGGGATATCCCGACTGCGTCAGCGTGCCAGCGCCATAGTCGGTCGCCACCAGCAGCGTATCGCGATCGAGCCATGCGAGGTTGGACTTAGCCTCGGGGACCACAAAGCCGCCCGCGACGAAAGTCTTCGAACGAAGGTCAAACTCACGCTCCGTGCTGGCGTCGAGTCCGCCATCGGACAGCGAGATCATGCAGCGCACACCACTCGGCTCGCAATCGGCGCCCTCAAACACCCAGTTCGCGTTCTCGGCGCGAGACACCGCGTCAACATCGAGGATCGTTTCCCAGCGTGGATGTCCACTTGCATAGCTTGCGAGCGTTGCGCGCCGCCA
>DASZWS010000295.1:0-3725 GCA_035546515.1 Vitreimonas sp.
CAGCGCTTCAAGCAGACCTTCCTTATTCTCGAAGTGGTGCGCGGCGAGGCCACGGCTGTAGCCCGCCAACTCGCCTACCTCGGACAATGCGAAGCGATCGTAGCCACGCTCGATCAGCAGCGTGAGGCTCGCGTCCAGAAGCTTTGTTTCCGCATCGATGCGGCGCTGCAATTGGGTCCGGCGCGGTGCGGCCGCCATAGGGCGCTCTCCAGCTTTGAGGGCCGCCGATCGCCGATGGCGGGCCCCAACCTTGGAGCCTGTGGCGCCCTCTTTGGGTGCTGCGTACCTGATTTGCTTGTCCAAAAACAAGTATTTACCTCGCAGGGCCGCGCCGACCTAGCCCGAAGCGTGCACTTTTTTTGCTTGTCATTCAACTAGTATCTTGCTGGAAGGCCGCTTGTTGACATAGGTTGTGCTCGAACGAGCGCCCGGAAGCGGCGCCGGGGAGGAAATCGATGTCATCACAAGCGCTGTGCCGTACAGCATCTTTCGGCGCGCTTCTGTTAGCGGCGCTTGGCGCAACGCCTGCGTTCGCACAGACCGCAACGCCTGCCGCGTCATCAACAGACGCCGCGACTGAAGAAATCGTCGTCACAGCGCAAAAACGCGAGCAAGCGCTGAACGACGTGGGCATGACCATCACCGCGTTCAACGCACAGACACTGGCAAATCAGGGCGTCAACGACGTGACCCAGCTGGTTCGCATCGTGCCTGGCCTGAGCTTCTTCACCACCACGACGGCAACGCCCGTCTATTCGCTGCGCGGCGTCGGCTTCAACGAATCCTCGCTGGCCGCCTACCCCGCGATCAGCATCTATCAGGATGAAATTCCGCTGCCGTTCCCCGCCATGGCCGCGCAAGCAGGGTTGGACCCGCAACGCGTCGAAATCCTACGCGGACCGCAGGGCACGCTGTTCGGTCAGAATTCCACCGCCGGCGCCATCAACTACGTCACCGCGCGCCCAACTGAAAGCTTTGACGCCGCCGCCGACATTTCCGCTTCAAGCTTCGATACCTATGAAGTGAACGGCCACATCTCCGGCCCGCTCAGCGATACGCTGCGCGCGCGGCTTTCGATCGACTCGCTCCACGGCGGCCCGTGGCAAAAGAGCTACGTGAGCGGCGACACGCTCGGCGAACGCGATCGCGACGCCGCACGCTTGCTCGTCGACTGGGACGCGTCCGCACGGCTGCACGTTTCCTTCAATTTGAACGGCTGGCTCGATCGCTCGGAGCCGACGGCGGCGCAACTCGTCGGCATCACGCCTGGAACGCCGGCCGCCGTCGATCCGGATCTGCTTACCTATCCGCTTTTGCCGCGCAACGACGACCGCCTCGCCGATTGGAGCTCTGCGTGGGGTAACCGCGCGCATGACACCTTCTGGCAGGCCGCGGCGCGCGCCGATTACGACTTCGTCAACGGCATGCGCTTCACATCGATTACATCGTACGCCGACTACGAGCGCGACCAGCGCGCCGATCTTGACGGCACCGCGCTCAGCATCACCGACTCTGCGGTGCAAGGGCATATTCAGAGCTTCTTCGAAGAGCTGCGTCTCAGCAATTCCGGCACGGAACGCCTGCGCTGGATTGCCGGCCTCAACTATGGCCACGACAAGGTGTACGACAACGACCTGTTCGGGTTCGTCGACGCCAGCGGCGGCCGCGCCTTCGGCTTCGGTTACGCGGGCTTCTTCTCAGACCAAGAAATGTCGAACTACGCGGCGTTCGGCAACGTCGAGTACGACCTCACGCGCGATCTAACCTTCAAGGTTGGCGCACGTTACACCCGCGCCGACCGCGACCTCAACGGCATGTGCAGCTATGACACCGGCGACGGCGGCGCCGCTGCTGCGTTCACATACATCGCCCAGCTGTTCGATCCCACCGCGCCAGCGATCGCGCCAGGCCAATGCTTCACGCTCAATCCGGCGACCTTCCGCGCCGGGCTCTTCACCAGCCAACTCAACGAAGACAACACCAGCTGGCGCCTCGGTTTGGACTACCATCTGACCCAAAACACATTGCTCTATTTCAACATTGCACAAGGCTACAAGGCAGGCGGATTCCCGACCGTGCAGGCATCTTTCACTTCGCAATATGTGCCGGTGACGCAGGAATCGGTGCTCGACTACGAGGCCGGCATTAAAACGACGCTGTGGGACGGACGCCTCTCGTTCGACGCCGCCGCCTTCTACTATGACTACAGCGACAAACAGGTGCGCGCGAAGGTGCTCGATCCGATCTTCGGTCCACTCGAAGCATTGCAGAACATTCCGCGTTCTGAAGTCAGCGGCTTTGAGTTCGCGCTCGCTGCGCGCCCCGTGGATCACCTGACGCTCGGTCTATCGGCCACCTATCTCGACGCCAAGATCACCGAGTTCACGGGCGTCAACGCCGCCGGTATTCTCGCAGATTTCTCGGGCGCGCCGATGCCTTATACGCCGAAATGGCAGATCGTCGCCAACGCCGACTATGAATGGCCGGTGATGAACAACATCTCCGCCTTCGTCGGCGGCAATGTCACATATCACAGCTCCACATACGCGGGCATCGGCACGGACTCCATTCCGGGCGGCACAGGCACGGACCTCAATCTCGCTATCTCGGGGTACACGACGTTGGACTTGCGCGCTGGCTTTAGCTCAGACAACGACCGCTGGCGGCTGACCTTCTGGGGCCACAACGTCACCGACGAATATTATTGGGTGAACACGGTACGACTGAACGACGTCGTCGTCCGTTATCCGGGTATGCCCGCCACCTATGGCGTGACGCTCAGCTTGAAATACTGATCCCCTGTAACTTCCTGCACTCAAAGCGGCGCTCACCAGGCGCCGCTTTTATTTTGAACTCTTCTCGGTCGGTAAACCCAGCACACGCTCAGCGATGATGTTGCGCAGAATCTCGTCGGTCCCGCCAGCGATGCGCGTTGCCGGAGCATAGAAGAACGCGTCCTGAAACCAACCGTGCAGCGGCGCGACGTCCTTCTCCGCAATCACGCCGGCCGGACCGAGTATCTCAAGACCAAGGCTGACGATGTCATTCAGCAACGCCGAACTTACCAGCTTGCCGATGGACGCTTCAGGGCCGGGACTTTCTCCGCGCGAGGCCGCCGTGATCATGCGTGCGCGCGCATGCTTCAAGCCTTCGCTGCGCACGCAGAGGTCAGCAATGCGCTGGCGTACCGCAGCATCTTCGATGGCTGGACGGTCCTCCGGATAAGCGCGCGCAAGCGCAATCAGATCGGCAAGATGTGGCCCGGGCGCCTCCCCGGTGGCGTAGCGCTCCGTCGAAAGCGTGCTGAGCGCAACCTTCCACCCTTCACCGGGATCCCCCAAACGCCACAAATCTGGCACACGAGCGCCGGTGAAAAACACTTCATTGAAGTGCGCATGACCGGTGATCTGCCTGATCGGCCGCACCTCAACACCCGGCGCATGCAGATCGACCATGAACGCCGTCAGTCCAGCATGCTTGGACGCCTGCTGATCCGAGCGCGCGAGCAACAAACCGTAACGCGCATACTGGGCGACGGAGATCCAAATCTTTTGACCGTCAAGCACCCAATCATCGCCCTCGCGCGTTGCCCGAAGCCGCAAACTCGCAAGATCAGAACCGGCGCCAGGCTCGGAAAACAGCTGGCACCAAATGTCGTCGCCGCGCAACGCGCGATGCGCGAGCTCGGCTTTATCACCGCGGCGGCCGAAACGCATGAGCGTCGG
>DASZWS010000296.1:0-8487 GCA_035546515.1 Vitreimonas sp.
ATGATCTTGCCATTGAGCGCTGAGACGCCGCGGCCGAGCGCCTGACCAGCCGAGATAGGCGCGACATGCTGGGCGGCGGCGCGCGTCAGTTCGGTGCAGATGGCGCCGCCAATGTCGTCATCGACACCGACAATGGCCCAATCGGCCGCACCCTGATTGAGAAAGATGCGTTTTTTGGCGGCGATGTAGTTGGCCATCGTGCCGTGGCGGTCGAGGTGATCTGGCGTGGTGTTGAGATAGACGGCGGCGTCGCAGCGGAGCGAGGACGTGAGATCGAGTTGGTAGGACGAGAGCTCGATCACGTAATAGGCGCCGGCGTGCAGCGGCGGCTGTTCGAGAATGGCCGCGCCGATATTGCCGCCGAGGCGCACATCCTTGCCCGCCTCTTTCAGAATGTGGGCGATCAGCGCCGAAGTGGTGGATTTGCCGTTGGTGCCGGTGATGCCGATGACTTTCGGACGCTGCGCGGCGGGGAGCGCGTTCACGGCGCGGGCGAACAGCTCGATGTCGCTCATGATTGGCACGCCGGTGGCGTCGGCGAGCGTCACGACACGATGCGGCTCAGGGTGCGTAAGCGGCACGCCGGGCGAAAGGATCAAAGCGGCGAAGCTGCGCCAATCGCGGTTGTTGATGTCGGAAGTGGGCACGCCTGCGGCCTCGGCGGCGGCGCGGGTTTTGTCGTTGTCGTCCCAGGCGTGCACGCGTGCGCCGCCCGCGGTGAGCGCGCGCGCAGCGGCAAGGCCGGTGCGGGCCAAACCAAACACCGCAACGTCGCGGTTCTTGAACTCGGCGATGGGAATCATTTTCGGCAGGCGGCAGTCGGCAATCGGCAATCGAGAACAGTCCGCGCGTACCGACTGCCTAGTGCCGACTGCCGACTGCCGAATCTTTGAAGCACAAACGATCTCCGAATGAAGCGCTTTCCCTGCGCTGCTTCGCGCCGTTAACGCAACTTCAATGTCGCGAGACCCGCAAGCGCGAAGATCACCGAAATGATCCAGAAGCGGATCACGATTGTGGGTTCTTGCCAGCCCAGTTTTTCGAAATGGTGGTGGATGGGCGCCATCAGGAACACGCGTTTGCCGGTGCGCTTATACACAGCCACCTGCACCATCACCGACAAAGTTTCGAGAACGAACAGACCGCCGATAATGGCGAGGACGATCTCGTGCTTGGTGGCGACCGCGACGGCGCCGAGCAAACCGCCAAGCGCCAACGAGCCGGTATCGCCCATGAACACGCGCGCGGGCGGCGCGTTATACCAGAGGAAGCCGAGCGAGGCGCCGAGGAGCGCGCCGAGGATGGTGGTGAGTTCGCCGACGCCGGGCACGTGGGGAATGCCGAGATAGTTCGAATAGTCGATACGGCCAACGAGGTAGGCGATGAGGCCGAAGGCGCCGGCGGCGATCATCACGGGCACGATGGCGAGGCCATCGAGACCGTCGGTGAGGTTCACGGCGTTGCCGAAGCCGACGACCACCACCATCGAGAACAAGATGTAAGCCGCATAAAGCTGGATGCCCCAGCCGATGACGAACGGCAGCGCAACGGCGGTCAGCTGCTTGCCGGCCATCAGCGCGGTCCAGAAATGCTGCGCGTCGTGGATATGGCCCGGCGTTTTCGCGACCCACTCGGCCGCGAGCATCACGGTTGCGGCGACGAAGGCGGTGAGAAACTCGAAAAACAGACGCGCACGCGCTGAGAGGCCGCCGTGATGCTGCTTGGTGACTTTAGCGTAGTCGTCGACGAAACCGATCGCGCCGAAGCCGGTGGTGACGAGCAGCACCGCCCACACGTACGGGTTCTTCAGATCGCACCAGAGCAGCGATGAGATCCCCAGGCTGATGAGGATGATGAGCCCGCCCATGGTCGGCGTGCCCTTCTTGGTGAGCAGATGGCCTTGCGGACCGTCTTCGCGAATGGGTTGGCCTTTGCCCTGGCGTTTGCGCAGCCAGGCAATGAACGGCGCGCCGATCATGAAGGCGATGATCATGGCGGTAAACATCGCGCCGCCGGTGCGGAACGTGATGTAGTTGAACAGATTGAAGAATTGGGACCGCTCCGTGAGTTGGCCCAAAAGCTCCAGCATTCATCGTCCCCTTTGCGCCGAAGCGTCGAAAGCACAGAGCGAATTTTCGGATCAAACGCCAGTGCAAATGGCGCTTGATTCTAACTTGCTTGTTAGTTTGAGAATGACACGCCTGTAGCCGAAGCGGTAGCCAAGTTCAATTCCACTCCGTCAGTGCTTTGACGACGCGGCTCATGCGCGAGGAGTTGGAGCCTTTCACCAGCACAATATCTCCGCTGCGCAACGATTTGCTGATGATCGGCACGAGCGCGTCTGCGTTTTCGGCGTAACCGCCGCGCCGGCTCTGCGGCAATGCATCGAAGAGTGCGGCCATCCGCGGGCCGGCGGCAAAGACGAGATCGATGCCGGCTTTGTCAATCGGCTCCGAGAGGCCGGCGTGGTAGGCGCGTTCCTCGGGACCAAGCTCCAGCATGTCGCCGAGGGCGACGATGCGGCGGCCTCCTGCTCTGGGTTGGCGCGACGCAAGCGTTGCGAAGGCGGCGGCCATCGAGGCGGGGTTGGCGTTGTAAGAGTCATCGACCAGCATGAATTCGCCGAACGGCGCCTTGATGGTCGAGGCGACGCCGCGGCCATCGACGGCGCGAAGATTGGCGAGTGCGGCGGCGGCGGCTTCGACGTCGCCGCCAGCGCAATCGACGGCCGCGAGTGCTGCAACGGAGTTGAGCGCCCAATGCGCGCCTTCGACGCCGACGCGATACTTGATGACGCGGCCGAGAATTTCCGCTTCGGCGTCAGAGCCGTCGGGGCCCATGTCGAACTTGAGCAAGCGCGCTTCGCAGACCTCGTCGCGGCCGAAGCGGACGAGATTGGCGCCGTTGCGTTCGGCAGCGGCGATCAGGCGGTCGGCATGCGGCGCTTCGTTAGGAATGATAGCGCTCCCGCCGGGCTCGAGGCCGGCGTAGATGTCGCCCTTCTCGTCAGCGACGGCTTCGAGCGAACCGAGGTTTTCGACGTGCGCGGGCGCGATGGTGGTGACGATGGCGACGTGGGGTTTGACCAGATTGGTCAGCGGCAGAATTTCGCCGCGATGGTTCATGCCGATTTCGAAAACGCCGAATTCCGAGTCTTGCGGCATGCGCGAAAGCGTGAGCGGCACGCCCCAATGGTTGTTGTAGCTCTTGATGGAGCGGTGGGTCCTGCCGCTGGCGGCGAGGCATGAGGCCAGCGCTTCCTTGGTGGAGGTTTTGCCCACCGAACCGGTGACGGCGATGCGTTTGGCATTGCAGCGATCGCGCGCGGCTTCGCCGAGCCTGCGCAAACCGTCGAGCACATCGTCAACGACAAGTGCGGGGCCGAGGCCTTCGGCTTTGCTGGCGTCGGAGATGAGTGCTGCGCCGGCGCCGCTAACGAAAGCCTGCGCGAGAAAATCGTGGCCGTCGCGCACATCTTTGAGGGCGACGAAAAGATCGCCTTGCTCGAGCGAGCGGGTGTCGATGGAGACGCCGTTGGCGCTCCATGCATCACCATTGATGAGGCAGCCGCCAGTGGCGGCTTGCGCTTCGGCGGCGATCCAGAGCGGCTTGGTCACGCGGAGACTCCGTCGTCTCCCCCTCTCCCTTGCGGAGAGGGGGTTGGGGGGTGAGGGGCGTGCAAACGATCAGGCGCCTGCTTGTTGGAACGCCCCTCATCCCCTGCCCCTTCTCCGCAAGGGAGAAGGGGACGTGCGTTCTGCAACACCATCACGTTTGCTCCAACGCTTTGCGCGCGATGTCTTGGTCTGAGAACGGGTGGGTGACGCCTTTGATGATCTGGCCGGTCTCGTGGCCTTTGCCGGCGATCATCAGCGCGTCGCCGGGTTTGAGCATGGCGACGGCTTCGCGGATGGCTTGCGCGCGATCGCCGATCTCGGTGGCGTTGGGTGCGCCTTTGAGCACTTGCGCGCGAATGCTGGCGGCGTCCTCGTTGCGCGGATTGTCGTCGGTGACGATGACGACGTCGGCTTGGCGCTGGGCGATGGCGCCCATCTTCGGGCGCTTGTCGGCGTCGCGATCGCCGCCGCAGCCGAACACGGCGATGATGCGGCCCGGCGCGTGCGGACGCGCGGCGCGCAGCAGCACGTCGAGACCATCGGGCGTGTGCGCATAATCGACGAACACGTGCGCGCCGGCCTTGGTGGCGCCGACATGCTCCATGCGGCCTTTCACAGGTTTGAGTTTTTCCATGCCGGCGAACACGGCTTCGGGCGCGTCGCCAAGCGCAAGCGCCAGTGCGCCGGCCATCACCGCATTGAGCGCCTGAAACTCGCCGATCAGCGGCAGTTCGACATCGTATTCCTTGCCGCTCCAGCGCAGCGTCAGCGTTTGCGCGTTAGCTCGCGGCTGGATTTCGACGATCTTCAAGCCTTCCGGCCCTGCGCGCCAACCAGCGGTGACAACGGTCAGCGCTGCGGCGATGTGGCCGCCACTATCGCGCGCGCCGTGCTCAAAATTGTCAGCTTCAGGAGAGTCAGCGTTGATGACGGCGACGCCTGGACGCTTCACCAAATCCCACAGCCGCATCTTGGCGGCGCGATAGGCGTCCATGGTCTGGTGATAATCGAGATGATCTTGCGTGAGGTTGGTGAAGGCGCCGGCGTCGAAGGCAAGGCCTGCAGCGCGCTCCTGCTCCAAGCCGTGACTTGAAACCTCCATGGCGGCGTGGGTGACGCCGCCGTCGGCGAGGTTCTGCAAGGTTTCGTGGATAGCTACAGGATCAGGCGTGGTGTGGCCGAGATCGATCACGCCGTTGGGGCCGATAGCGCCGAGCGTGCCGAGGCTGGCGGCGCGTTTGCCGGTGTGGGTCCAGATCTGGCGCAGGAAGTCGACGGTGGAGCTTTTGCCGTTGGTGCCGGTGACAGCGACCAACGTGTGCGGGCGGCGGGGGTAAAATTCAGATGCGGCGAGCGCGAAGGCTTCGCGCGGATTTGCATCGATGATTTCGGGGATGCCAGCGTCGGCGTTGAGGTCGCCGCCAGAAAGCACAGCGACAGCGCCGTTGGCTTTGGCTTGCGCGAGATAGTCGCGGCCGTGCGCGGCGACGCCTTTGAGGGCGGCGAACAGAAAGCCAGGTTTGACGCGACGGGAGTCGGCGGTGAGGCCGGTGATGTCGAGATCGCGCGCGCTTTCGGGCACGCCGGATTGGAACAACGCGCCGAGCTTCATGGATGCGCGCGGAAATAGACGAAGTGAGTCACACGCTCTCCCTAGCGCGTTGGCGCGCGCGGCTCCACCGCCAAGCCGAGCATGGGGGCGATGCGGCGCAAGGTGCGCCCGACCGCCGGCGCCGCGACCGCGCCGCCCTGCTCGCCCGCGCCGGTGTCGTCGAGCGCAAGCACGATCACATAATGCGGATCGTTGGCCGGAAATACGCCCGCAAACGAGGAAAAATTGCGGCCTTCGTCATAGGTCTGGGTGTCGCCGGTGAGTTTTTCCGCGGTGCCGGTTTTGCCGGCGACTTGGAGGCCCGGAACATCGGCGGCGCGGCCGGTGCCCTCGGTGACAACGCCGCGCATATACATCAGCACCTGCCGCGTAACGCCGGGCGTGAAAACCTGCGTGCGGGCGATGCGGTCGCCGGCGTTGCGCGGCAACAAGGTGGGCGCGATGCGTGCGCCGTTATTGACGAACACGGTGTAGGCGCCGGCGAGCGCAGCCTGGGTGGCGGCGAGCCCGTAACCGAAACCGCGCCCGGCGATGTCGCGCCGGCTGGTGATCGGCGGGACGATCGGCGCCTGGTTGCGGCCGAGTTCAAGCGACGCCGCCGAGAGCAGCCCCAAGCGGCGCAGATAGTTGGTCTGACGATCTTGGCCGAGGCGTAGCGCCAGCCGCGCGGCGCCGATATTGGAAGAGCGTTCCAGGATGTCGCGAAGCGTGGCCGGACCGAGAATTGTGTGGTCGTCGGTGATGACGCTGCCGTCGACATCGAAGGGCTGAGAAAGATCGAACACCTCGGCGGGCGACGTGCGCTGCTCTTGCAGCGCCATGGCGACGGTGAACGGTTTGATGGTTGAGCCAAGTTCGTGCAGATCGCCGGCGACGCGGTCGCGGCGATTGGCGTCAGGCGCTTCGCCGGCGGCGTTGGGATCGAAGCTCGGCCAGGATGCAAGCGCCAAGGTTTCGCCGGTGCGGCCATCGAGCAAAATGGCGCTGCCGCCGCTTGCGTGCGCGGCGATGGCGGCGGCGCTCAATTCGCTTTCAAGCGCATACTGGACGCGAACATCGAGCGAGAGACGCACGGGACGGCCCTCCTCGCCGGCGGCGCGGATGGCGTCATCGAGGCCGCGCTCGACACCCGAAAGCGGCTTCAGATCAACATCGGTGAAGCCAAGCGCGTGCGCGGCGAGACTGCCTTGCGGATAAACGCGACGTTCTTCGTCGGCAAAGCCAATGCCGCCAAGGCCGAGCGCCATCACCGCTTGGCGCTGGCCGGGCGTCAGCGAGCGGCGCAGGAAAATAAGCTGACGCGATTGGTCAGAGAGCTTGCGGATTAGCGTGTCGCGATCGAGATCGGGAAACACGCGGCGCAGCGCCTCGGCGGTTTCGCCAGGTTTCCACACCAGATCGGGTTCGGCAGTGAGCGTGTAGGCGCGGACGGTGGTGGCGAGCAGCACGCCATTGCGGTCGACAATGTCGGCGCGTGAGGTGGAAGCGACGACCGCGTTGTGGTGCGGCTCGGCGAGCGGATCGCCGGAAAACGCGAGCTGAATGGCGCGCCCTGCGAGCAGCAGCAGCAGAACCAGCAAGCCAATGGCGAGGAAGCGGATGCGATTGCGCGCAGGCGCGGCCTCACCGACGAACGGCGCGGCCGCGTCGAAATCTTCGGCGTACTTGAACGCTGGGGTGGGGCCGACCGGTCTCACGGATGCGCTGATGCGCTTTGCGTTCGACGCGGCGCTGGCAATCGTTGATCGATTTGCGACGTCGGGAGCGCTTGGCCCTGCTGCGCCGGCGTCAGTTCGAGGTGGCTCTGCGCCAGCTGCTGCACGTTTTGCGGACTTTCGAGATGGGCGATCTCCGCCTTAAGCGCGCGCTGATCGGATTCTTCGTCGGCGATCTGGTGCTGCAGCTGACGCACGTGTGCTTCGGTTTGCGCGGCGTCGGTCTTGGCCTTGTAAAGGCCAACGACAAGCACGACGACCAGAAGCGCCATGATGATGTGCAGCGCGCGTCTCATGTGAGCTTTTCCCATTCGGCTTCGGCACGTGGCGCGAGCGCGGGTGTTTCGAGTGCGTCCCACGCGGGCGCGTCGGTGCGGGTGGCGTAGCGGAGGCTGGCCGAACGCGCGCGCGGGTTGGCGGTGACCTCCGCATCGCTTGGCGCGGTGGAGCGGCGGCGTTCCAGCGTGAAGCTCGGCGCACGCTCCGGCGGCAAGTCCGGCGCGAAGCGCGAGCCGCGCCCCTGCGCGTCGGCGCGCTCGGTGATGAAATTCTTGACCATGCGGTCTTCGAGCGAATGGAAAGAGACGACGACGAGGCGCCCGCCAGGCGCGAGCACACGTTCGGCGGCGGAAAGGCCGCGCGCGAGTTCGCCGAGCTCGTCGTTCACCAGCATGCGCAAGGCTTGGAAGGTTTTGGTGGCGGGGTGCGTGCGCGCGCCTTTGCGGCCGCCGACGGCGCGCTCGACAATGTCGGCGAAGGCGAGCGTGCGGGTGATGGGCGCTGCGGCGCGGGCCTGGACGATGCCGCGGGCGATGCGGCGGCTCTCGTCATCCTCGCCATAGCGATAGATCAGTTCAGCGAGCGCGGGCTCACTGAGCTTGTTCACCGCGTCGGCGGCGCTTGGCCCCTCCTTCTCCATGCGCATGTCCAAGTCAGCGTCCGCCTGAAACGAAAACCCGCGCCCGCCTTCGTCGAACTGGAAGGACGAAACGCCGAGATCGAAGACCACGCCGTCGACTGGCGTGTCCGCTGACAGATCGCCAAAGCGGCCTTGATGAAGCGTGAATTTACCATGTTTGGCGGCGACTAAGTCGGCGCCGCGTGCAATGGCGTCCGGATCGCGGTCGTAAGCGATGACGCCGCAGTCAGCGCGCGCCAGCATTTCGCGCGAATAGCCGCCGCCGCCGAAGGTTGCGTCGACGTAAACGCCGCCGTCCTTCAGCGCGAGCGCCGCCATCGCTTCTGCGAGCAGGACGGGTGCATGGCCCATGACGCGAAGTGAATCTCATGATTCATGGTCGTTGCGCATGCGGTATCGCAGTCAAAGACAGCTGCGGTGAGGTCGCCTTGCGGGAAGAAAATGCCAGCCGGCCTGTAAGCCGGGTTCTGTACCCCGAAGGGTGACGACCATTCCTCTGGACCATGCGTCGCCGCATGGTTCTCGCGACCTACCCGAATGCGCTCCCACGGATGGGCCGTACGCTTGCGCGCCTCGCATTCCTATTCGGTCTTGCTCCCGGCGGGGCTTGCCGTGCCCGCTTCC
>DASZWS010000297.1:0-12481 GCA_035546515.1 Vitreimonas sp.
CGAGGCCGTTCTGGCAGAACACGGCGATATCCAACGCGCCACGTTCAGCGACGATCAGAGACTCATTCTCACTCACGACGACCACTGCAGGGTCGGCGTTTGGGACATCCCAACCCATCGCTTCAAGCGCTGGTTTCAAGCGCAAAACTGCGCGACACGGACCGGCGCCTTTGTAAGCGCCGACGGCGCCCGCATCGGTCTCGTCGCCAGTGATGGGATCATTCGCGTGGTCGACAGCAGTAGCGGCGGCGAAGTCGGGCGCGTGCATTCGAACGCCAACGATAGTTGGCACATCTTCACACCTGACGGCGCGCAAATTCTTGCAGGCGACGATGGCGGGATCGTGCACGTCTATGACGTCGCTCGCGGTTCCGAAATCGCAACGCTCGGTAGCGCGGCAAATCCTGCCGGTCGCATCTCTTCCTTCAGTGCAAACGGCGCCACATTCGCCACCACCGGAAAAGGCGGGTCGCCAGCATGCATCTGGTCCCGGGCGGCATGGCGAACAATTTCCACACTTCCGCACGCCGCGGTACGCGTCGTATTTAGTCGCGACGGCGCGCGCGCCGCCTGGGTGAGCAATAGCGGCGGGGAGGCGGTCGTGGTTTGGGATGTCGTACATGATCGTCAACTGACCGCACTGCAAACAGGCCGACACGACGGCATCCGCCTGAATAGCATCACAATGAGCGCAGATGGCGCGCTCGTCGCGATGATAGGGCGAGGCGACAATGCGCCGAGTATTTGGGACGCAGCTGCGGGGCAGCGTGTGTCGGAGTTGCGCGGGCATACCGACGTTGTGAATCGCATAGCCTTCTCGCCTGACAGCAGACACGTGGCGACCGCCGCGTCTGATTCGACAGTGCGCATTTGGGATCTGGCCGGCAACGCATTGGCGATATTGCATCACCATCGTTCAGATGTCGGCCTCGGCGATGTCAGCTTCAGCGCTGACGGGACGCGCGTAACAACAACTGGCTTTGACGGCTCTGTTCGGCTTTGGCGATGGGATCGATCGGATCAGGCGCAGTCTGAACCGGCGCGCGATCTTGCTCAGATTCTGCACGTCCTCGGCCCCGATTTTGCGGGGGGTGGCGCAGCGATCAGCCCGGATCTTCGCTACGTTGCTGGACCTGGGCCCGACGGCGGCGTGTCTCTCTTGAGGTTGTCGCCGTCTTTGCAGCCTATGGGCCAACCGATGCTTTTCGGGGTCAACTCTGGCAGTACGCGTTCTGTCGCCTTCGCTCCTCAGAGCAATCTCCTTGCATCGGGAGGCGAAGAAAACGGCACGGTGCGACTCTGGGACATCGCCACGCAGCGCCAGCTGCGTCGCTTCGGCTCCGGAGAAGGAACGTTCTGGTCGGTCACCTTTAGCGGAAACGGCAGATACCTCGCTGGGGCCGATGGCCTTGGTCACATTTGGGACGTTGCAACCGGCCGTGAACTTCATCGCCTGGAGGGGCATGTAGATGGCGTATTCGGCGTGGCCTTCAGTCCCGATAGCACGCGGCTCGCCACCGCATCGGCGGACGGCACGGCGCGCGTCTGGGACGTCGCAACGGGGAACACGCTTCTAGTGCTGCGCCCTCATGCTGTGGGCTACGCGCCGGGCGCCAGGCACGATCTTCAGCAGGTTGGTTTCAGCGGCGATGGCCAGCGCATCGTCACCGTCTCACAAGATGGTGTGATGCGCATTTGGGATGGCGCCACCGGCCTCGAACTCTTCACCCAGCGCGCCAAGGATATCATACCAAGAGCGGTGTTCAGCGCGGACGGCGAAGAAATTCGCCAGCTGGGCCTCTCTCAGACGATTTGGACGTGGCGGTTGCCGCGGGCACTCAACCAGCCGCGCAGCCAGCTGACTCAAACGTTGTGCAGCGGCCAATTGTCAGGTGCATCCGCCCGCTTCACCGAGTTTGAACTTGAGCACGCGCAGACGATTGACGAAGCAAGTGAAGCCAACGTCTGTCACCTTCCCGAGGGACTCACTTGGATCGTCCATGCCGCGTTCACGCCGCCGCCCACTGCCCCGGTGCGGAACTGAGCGCCGCTGCCTCAAATGCGCCTTCATGCAGCATGCATTTCGATGGCGCCGACCCCCGCCCCTCGCAACGAAGCGACCGGCTAGCTTGCAATGGGTATCGGAGTGTTGTCCCTCGAGACTGCGGGGGTTTTGCATACGCTTGAGACGGCTTGCGACGCTTACAGCGTGTCAAGCACACATCGCGACACGGAAATAAGTCCAACGCCTCGAAAAGAACTTCGACCTGTTGGTAAAGTTGGCAACCGTCACCAAAATGCGACAATCCAAGTCATTGACGCATCAGGTGTTTCTCGCTCGCTTCGAGTTTGGCGTCGTCTCAACCTGTATCAAACCGGTCTTAATGCCCTCACTCTTGTACAAAAGAGAATTTAAGTAGCAGCGCTGCCGCGAGGCTTTTGGCGAGCAGGATCCTGCGCGCCCTAAACGATGAAATGCCACCGTGCTCGCGCGCGCCAAGGGCAAGCGCTCATGCGCCGCGATTCGGGCATCTGATTCCGAAGTCGACGGCGCCTGCCGGCGGCGTCGACCGCAGGGCTAAGCGCAAGTTCAGAGCGCTTGGCAACAATCCGGTACGCAGGCCGCAGTTCGTCGGGAACGGACTTTAGCACGGCACCCTAGTGCGGCCGGTTCAGCCACGCGCCGTAAGCCAATTGTAGAGCGAAGAATGCTCCGCCCAGGCGCAGCACCCAAACATCGAACGGTGTACCGAATGGATAGTCGCCCAAGTGCTTCGCGCACCATTGCTGGATCGTTCGCGCCCTTGCCACGACGATCAGAGCGAACACAGCTACTGCGAGATTGAAGGCAAAGTTCACTCGGCACCGATTTGGCGTAGAAGCGTAGTGGGGCGCAGCGCAGCGGCTCGATTGGACTTCAATCCTGCCGTTCAGTCCAAAATCGCATCGGGCAGGATTGGGCCAGTCACTGTCTCCTAGACAAGATATTACCAACGACAGGAGCTGATGAGTATTGCGGACGCTTGGTCCGAGCGCGCCCGCCGTACAACTCTCTGCTGCCAACAATCCCCTACGTCGTCTGAAGCCGCGCGACGCATGCTTGAGCGCAACGGCTAGCGCCGTCCTTCACTCCGTTTCGGCGCGATGCGTGCGCTGCGCGCATCTGGCGTCGCGCAACGCGGCTCCGACGCCGGGGATTGTCTCTGGCGCAACGGAGAGTTCGCGATGTCATTCGCCAAGCAATCTGCCGAAGCCCCCCGCCTGCCGCGCGCGTCACCAGAGCCATCGTCGAGGCCCTAAAGTGCGGGCGTGCGTCCCTGGATCAGCCCTTGGGCGCTGATCAAGCGATGACCTTGCCGCGGCGCAGCAATCGTAAGCCGTATGAGGGCGTCAACTCCATAGCCCTTTGGGCCGTCGCTCACGCGCGCGGTTTCTCGTCGCCGTACTGGCTGACCTTCAAGCAAGCGCAGGCGCTCAAAGCCACGATCCGCAAAGGTGAGCACGGTGCCTACGTCGTCTATTGTGGCGACACGCCCGCACCCGACGACCAAGCCGATGATGCGGCGGACAAAGCCGCGCCGCGCCGGGTCTTGCGTGGCTACACTGCCCGCAGAGGGATGGGGTCACACAATGTTCAACTGATCTGAGGAAACTTGGTATCGGGGTGGTATCGCGGCTGTTTCAATGTAAGATTGGCGCCGCGTAAGTGCTTGAAAAGTTGGTGGACCCAAGCGGGATCGAACCGCTGACCTCCTGCATGCCATGCAGGCGCTCTCCCAGCTGAGCTATGGGCCCGATCAACGGGGCGAAGCGCCGGAGCGGCCTCGCAACATCGGGTTAGAAACCGGGGCGGACCCTAACGGGCGCCCCCGCACCGTTCAAGCGCGCTTAGCGCTCGTTATCGTCATCTCCGTCGCCCGGCAGCTCGCCGATCTCGTCTTCGTTGAACTCTTCTTCGTCTTCCAGCATCGGCACGCCGTCATCTTCGCCAGCGTCATCGCCGAGATCGGCCTCTTCTTCGGAGAAGCCCTCGGGAAGATCATCGCCTGACGCTTTGGTGTCGGCGTCTTCGTCTTCGTCGTCGCTCAGCAGCGGTTCGGCCGCGGCTTCCGCATCCACCTCGACGGCGTCCTCTACGGCTTCTTCCTCGTCGTCATCGTCGTCGGTCGCCTTCTTCTTGGCGTCGACTTCTTCTTCGTCGTCCTGATAGATCGGATCATTGGCCGAAACGCGCGAGCGGGTGCGGCGCGTGCGCACGCTATCTTCGCTGGGGTCGAACGCCGTCGTGCACTTCGGGCAAACAGCGGGGCGCTTGCGCAAATCGTAGAATTTGGCCCCGCAATTGGGACAAACTTGCTTATCGCCCAGATCAGTCCGTGCCAAATGGCTCTCCTGCGCGTCGCGGGGCCCGAAGCCCCTGGGCCCAAACTGGACCTATTCCCGGCGGGGCGCTCGCTTGCCACCAACCGGGGCGCCTGTCAAAAGCTTTGTCGGCGGCACTTCAGGCGGCCGCAACACTAGGTTCTGCCCATGCGTCTGAAGACGCGATTTGCGGGCCCTTTGAAGGGCCGCCAGCGGCCCCCGAGCGACAAATCCATCTCGCACCGCGCGCTGATCCTCGGCGCTCTCGCGGAAGGGCGAACTGAGGTCGCCGGCCTCCTGGAATCCGAGGACGTGATGGCCACCGCCCGGGCGGCCCGCCAATTCGGCGCGAGCGTGGAGCAGCACGGGCCGGGCGCTTGGTCCGTCACTGGCGCGGGTGGTTTCAAGCAACCCGGCGATACGATCGACTGCGGCAATTCCGGAACCTCGTCGCGGCTGTTGATCGGCGCGGCCGCCGGCTACCCGATCAGCGCCCGCTTCGACGGCGATCAATCGCTGCGCAAGCGGCCGATGAACCGCATCATCACGCCGCTGACGCAGATGGGCGCGCGCTTTGATGCGCCGAAATCCATGCTGCCGCTGATTGTTCACGGCGGCCGCCTCAAGGGCATCACCTACCGCTCGCCGGTGTCTTCGGCACAGGTGAAGTCGGCAGTGCTGCTCGCTGGCATTGCCGCCGAAGGCGAGACTGTGGTGATCGAGCCCGAGCGCTCGCGCGATCACACGGAACGCATGCTCGGCGTCTTCGGCGCCGACATCGACACCGTGGAGGTCGATGGGCGCCTGCATCCGCGCGTCCGCGCCAGCAAGCTGACCGCCGCGCCGATCTACGTGCCCGCCGATCCTTCCTCCGCCGCCTTCCCGGCCGCCGCGGCGCTGATCCTGGCGAAATCAGAAATTCGCTTGACCGACGTCCTGGTGAACCCGCTGCGGCTCGGCCTGTTCGAGACGTTCCTGGAAATGGGCGCGCAGCTTTCATTCGAGGAACGCCGCGACCCGATCGGCGAACCGATCGCTGACCTGGTCGTCAAAGGCAGCAAGCTCAAAGGCGCAACCCCGCCTGCCCGGCGCGCGCCAGCAATGATCGACGAATTTCCGATCCTCGCCATCACCGCCGCCTTCGCGGAAGGCGACACCACCATCGTCGGCGCCGCCGAACTACGCGTGAAAGAAAGCGATCGCATCGCCCTCATCGTTGAAGGGCTGCGCGCCTGCGGTGTCGACGCCGAAGAGCTGCCCGACGGCCTCATTGTTCATGGCGAGGGACCGAAGAGCGTGCGCGGCGGCGCCAGCATCCGCACGCTCGGCGATCATCGCGTCGCCATGTCATTCCTGGTGCTTGGCCTTGCGTCAAAGGAGCCGGTCACCGTCGACGACGCCGACATGATCGCCACCTCGTTCCCGGATTTCGCCGGTCTTATGCGCAGCCTCGGCGCCAACATCGAAGCCGCGTGACCGCAACACGGTGAACGCGCCTTCACCACTCTCTTAAACCGCTTCCTTAACGCCGCTCCACTATCCTGCGCGCACAAGAATATGGTGGGGCGGTATGCGGGCGATCAGCTTGCGCACAATCTTCGTGGGCGCGTGCGCGCTCTTCTGTTTCGCGCAGGCCGCGGCGGCGCAAACCGATAGCGACTGGATCGTGCAAGGCGAAGCCCTGGCGCGCCGCATCGACGCCGGCAATCTCATCGTCACCGCCAACACCCGCGCGGAACGGCAAGCCGCGGCGCAGCAAGCCAGCGGCGAGGATCGTCTGCAGATCCTTTACGATCTTGCCGCTGACGACTTCATCGCCTCCGACGCCGCCGCCAGCAGGCAATCGCTCGCCGCGTTCGAGCACGAAATCGCCGCCCAGCGCGATATCCGCTACGGCGCCATGGCGCAGCTGCTGCGCGCTTACAGCCCCGCGCTCGATGGCGATTATGTCGCCGCGCGCAGCAACCTCACCGCCGCGCTTGCAACCACCCACGACGTGATGGCCCGCGCCGCCGGCTCGCGGCTTCTTGCCTACGACCTTACTGATCTCGGCCTCTTCGCCAATTCGCTGGAAACCGCCAGCGCCGGGCTCATGCATTTGCCGGACACGCCCGCCACCCGCTCGCTGCGCTCGGGCCTGCACGACGCCATGGCCTACAACGCTGTACGCGTTGGCGATTACCCGACTGCGCTCACGCATCTGCAGCGCACCGTCGATCTCGACACCGCCTCGGACAAACCCATCGACGGCGTCACCCTCGTCAACAACATCGCCTCGATGTTCGCCCTCGCCGGCGCCACCGAAGAGGCGCAGCGCCTCACCGTCATCCACCGCACGCTGGCCGACCGCACCGGCATGCCGGTGATGCGCTTCTTCGCCGATTTGCTCTGCGCCAAGGTCGACTATCTCAACCACGATTACGCGGGCGCCGTGCGCTGCGGCAACGAAGGCCGCACCCTTGCGGTCGCGCCGCCAGAATACATGCCGCGGCTTCTGGTTTATCGCCTGCACGCCCTCGCCCGGCTCGGCAACGCTGCTGAAGCGCGCGCCGCGCTCACCGAACTGCGCACCATCGCCGCCGAACGCGGCGACCCCAATCTCACCGACCAGCTCAATATCATCGAGCCGGAGGTTCTGAACGCCGAGGGTCGCTACGAAGAAGCCTTCGCCGCGCTGCGCAACGCCCACGAGGCGGCCGAGCACACTCAGATGACGCGTTTCAACGCCGGTGTCCGCGAGCTGCGCGCCACCATGGAAACCGAGGTCGCCAAGGCTGAAGAACGCGCGCAAGCGCAGTCCATCCGCTCCGAGCTGCAGCAGCGCACCATCGAGAAAATGACGCTGACGACGCTGCTGGTTGGCGCCTGCCTCATCGCGCTGTTGATTATCGCCGTCCTGATCTACCGCAGCCGCCGCGCCATGCTGAAAGCCGTTGGTCGCGCTGAACAATTGCTGGATGGGCGCGGCGGCGTTTCGCAGCTCCAGCATGGCCGCCGGCAAAGCCCGATCCGACGGCTCACCGCCATCCTCGACGAGATCGAGCGCCGCGACATCGAGCTGCGGCAAGCATTCGAAGATCTCGACGCCGCCCGCCACGCCGCGGAGGAAGCCAACGTCGCCAAGTCGCAATTCCTCACCACCATGAGCCACGAACTGCGCACGCCGCTCAACGCCATCATCGGCTATTGCGAGATGTTGCACGAAGACGCGCTCGCCCGCGGCGCCAAACAGGATAGCGACGATCTCACCCGCATCCGCGCCGCCGCACATCGCCTGCTGGCGCTCATCAACGATGTGCTCGATCTTTCCAAGATCGAAGCCGGCCGCATGGCGACGGCCATTGAGGCCGTGGACGTGGACGCCCTCATCGACGACGCCATCGCCAACGTCACGCCGCAAGCCAAAGCCAACCGCAACGACGTCAGCGTCGAACGCCTCACCGCGCTGGGCGCGGCCCACACCGACGGCTTCAAGCTCGGCCAGTGCCTGCTCAATCTTTTGTCCAACGCTGCGAAATTCACGCATGGCGGCCAGATCAGGCTCTGCGCCACACGTGAAGCCGAGGCCGAGGGCGATTATCTGCGCTTCGACATCATCGACACCGGCATCGGCATCGCGCCGGAAACGCTCGACCGCTTATTCCAACCGTTCATGCAGGCGGATGCGTCAACCACGCGCGCTTATGGCGGCACCGGGCTTGGTCTCGCCATCACCCGCCGTCTTGCGCACATGCTCGGCGGCGACGTCACCGTGAAAAGCGTCATGGGTCAGGGCACCGTGTTTACGTTGCGTGTTCCCGCTGATCTCGGCGCCAACGCGAAACCTGTTCCCGCCAATGATCACGAAGCGGCGCTGAGCGTCGCCTAACGCAACCGTTCCACGCATCGGGCGTTGCATGGCGAGGAGATCCCGCCATGAAGACCGTCCTCGCCGCCGCCATGCTTTTCGCCACCGTTTCCGCCGCCGGTTTCGCGCTCGCGCAAGAATCCGCTGTGCCGCCGATGGAACAAGGTAACCCCAACGCCAGCGCCACGCCTGCGCCGCCCGCCGCCGAAGCGCCCGACGCGCGCCAAGTCGCCAGCGACGCCGCTGTTGGCGAGGCCCGCCGCTATTATCGCGCCCAATGCGGCAAGTACGAGTCCGCCGGTTTCTGCGAGTGTGTCACCGCCGGCGTTGCGCAAGCGCTGACGCCGCAAGAGGTGCGCATCGCCGCACGCACGATCGGCGAACGCATCAACGCCCAAGGCGACGCTGCGCCCTCAGCCACCACCGATCAAACCGACCTCGGCGCCAATTCGCGCGATCGCATCATGCAGGTGGAAGGCCACTACGCCGACGCCTGCCAGCAATTCCGCCGCTAGGCCGTAGCCACAGCCGGAGCTTTCTCGCCGCGCGCCAAAATGGACGTCGCGGCGAGATCGCCTGTCACATTACCAAGCGTGCGGAAAATGTCCGGCACCACTTCCACGGCGAGGAAAATGCCGAGCAAATCCGTCGGCACGCCAAGCGCCAAACAGATCGGCGCGATCGAGCTGATATAGCTTACCTGCCCTGGCAGCCCGACGGCGCCAATGCTCATCGCGTACGCCACCGCCACCGCACTCGCCGTCTGCAGCAAGCTCGGATGCAGGCCATACAAATGCGCGATGAAATAGCACACGGCGAGATTGCCGACCGGGCTGGTGAAGCGGAACACCGCCACCGCCAGCGGCAACACCACGTCAACAACGCGCTCCGGAATTCTCAATCCCTCGCGCGCCGCCTCGATCATCGCCGGCAATGACGCCAATGAAGACTGCGTTGAAAACGCAATCGCCCACACCGGCGTCGCCGCAGTGCTGAACACGCCGATCTTCTGACGCCCCCACGTCACGGCAATGATCCACGCCAGCACCGTGCTCGCCGCCAATGCGCCGGCAACCACCACGATGTAATGCGCGATGGTGCCAGCGGCCTGAAAGCCAGTATGCGCGCCCACGCCAAGCGATAGCGCAAACACGCCAAACGGCCCGGCCAGCAACACCCATTGCACAATCACGATCATCGCTTCGGAAACGGCGCGAAAAAACGCTACCAGCGAGTCCCGCATCTGCGCATTGAGCCGCGTCGCCGCGAAACCGAAGAACACCGCAAACACAACAAGCGGCAGCACCTGATCCTGCGCCGCCGACGCCACCGGATTGGACGGCGCCAGGCTTTGCAGCCAATCAGCAAAGCTCGGCGGCGCGGTGATCTGCGGCGCCGAGCCGCCCGCGCCGGCGATGAAACTCGCGGCCGCATCGCGCGCCACCGGCCACGCCGCCAGCACCGCGTTCACCAGCCCGATCGCGAACAACGCCGCAAGCACCAGCAGCACCGTGAACAGCACCACCGCGCGCGCCACCAGCCCACCGGTCTGCGCCGCGTCCGCCACCGATGCGATGCCCACCACCAACAGCGAGAACACCAGCGGGATCACCACCATCCGCAGCGCGTTCAGCCATAAGCCGCCAAACGCCTGGATGACGTCCGCCGTCGCCGCAAGCGCCGGATTGCTGGTCGATCTGATCCACGCGCCGGCAACAAGGCCAACGAACAGCGCGGCCAGCACGATCAAACTCAGCGAACGATTCATGCCTGCGCCCCGCAACCACACGCGGTGTTAGCGCACCACCCTAGCGCGCGCCAGCTACGGTGCGCCGGCTTGTCCGCCGAAGCTTTAGCGAAGGCGGACGCCCTCGCCGGCATCTTTGGCCCGCGCACCCTCCGACAAGCTCAGGCTGACGCTGCTTTGAAACTTGCGGGAGTAAGGAGTGGCGTCAGCCTGAGCCTGTCGAAGGCCGACGCTTGCGCCGGCGCTAGGCGTGTGTCTTACGCGCCAGCATCGCGCGCACTTCGGCGGCGATCATGTCGGCGTGGTAGGGCTTGTCGAACGCCGCGACGATCGCGTCGTTCTCTTGGCGCGCAAGCGTCAGCGAGTCCGGCACGCCGGATGCGATGAACACTGGAAGCTCAGGCCGCTCCGCCGCCAGCCAGCGCAACAGCCCAAGCCCGTCATCACGATGCGGCATGTGCAAGTCAGTGAGCACACAGGCAATGCTAACGCCGGACGATAGCACCTGGCGCGCTTCTTGAGGGCCGGACGCTTCCACCACGGTGAAGCCTTCGATGCGCAGGCAGTCCGCAAGATCCATGCGGATCAGCGGTTCATCTTCCACCACTAGCAACGTTGGCGCAGACCCCGTCGCGCCAGTTTGATTCTGTGTGCTCGGAACCATCTTCCCCGGGTCCCTGGCGACGCGGCTGCAAGAGAGTCGCGTGCTCTATCAATCGGCTCTAGGTGTGCCAATTTCCACGCGAGTGCAAGTCACGCAGCGTTATGTGCGATGGAACCTTTGCAATTCACTAGGCCAGCGCGTGCGCCGCTTGTTCCGCCGGTACGTGCGTGCGCGCGGGCGCGCGCTTGAACTCAAGCACGCCATCTTCAAGCGCGCCAAAGCGCAGATCCATGAGGTCGTGGCCATAGCTTTGGTTCTGCTTCCACGGCGCGGTCGTCGTCTGCTTCGGCAGAATGTCCTTGGCGCGCTGGAAATAGCCGGACGAGAAATCCACGAACGGCTTATCCGCATGTTCGCCCCGCAGGCGCGGCGTCACTTGGTCGAGCCCATAATCGCTCAGATAGTTCACGATGCGGCACACGTACTGACAGATCAAATCCGCGCGCAGCGTCCACGACGCGTTGGTGTAGCCGAACACGGACGCGAAGTTCGGCACATCCGAGTACATCGCGCCTTTGTAAGCATAGGTTTGCGCCGAATCGACGCGCTTGCCGTCAACGCTCAGTTCGGTTCCGCCCCACATCTGCAAGTTCAAGCCCGTCGCCGTGATGATGATGTCGGCCGCAAGCTCTTTGCCCGAACTCAGCTTCACGCCCTTCTCGGTAAAGCTGTCGATCGTGTCGGTCTCCACCGAGGCTTTGCCTTCTTTGATCGCCAAGAACATATCGTTGTCCGGCACCAGGCAGAGCCGCTGCTCCCACGGATTATAACGCGGCGTGAAATGCGTCTGCATGTCGTAGTCTGGCCCAAGCTGCTCGCGCACCAGTCCCAGCAAGCGCTCCCGCGTCTTCGCCGGCCGCGAGCGCGCCAGGCGGAAAAACAGCTGCTGGAAAACCACCTTCTGCAGCCGCGTGATGTTGTAAGCCCAGCTCGCCGGTAGGTGTTTGCGCAACCAATTCGCCTGCGCATCCTCGGCTGGCATCGACACCATGTACGTGGGCGAACGCTGCAGCATCGTCACGTGCGCCGCTTTGTCGGTCATTGACGGCACCAGCGTCACCGCGGTGGCCCCCGAGCCGATGACGATCACGCGTTTGCCGGCATAGTCCAGATTTTCGGGCCAATGCTGCGGATGGATGATCTGGCCGTTGAAATCAGCGGCGCCTTTGAACTCCGGTGTGTAGCCCTTGTCGTAATTGTAGTAGCCCGCGCAGCTCAGCAGAAACTTGCAGCTAAAGCGCACCGGCTGCCCATCATGCTCCGCCTCCACGGTCCAGCGCGCATCTTCGCTCGACCAGCTGGCGCGTTTCACTTTGTGCTTGAAGCGGATGTGGTCATAGACGCCGTACTCGTGCGCCGTCTCATTGACGTACTTCTTGATCGACGGCCCGTCGGCGATCGCCTTCGACTCCTTCCAAGGCTTGAACGCATAGCCCAAGGTGAACATGTCGCTGTCCGAGCGGATGCCCGGATAGCGGAACAGATCCCAGGTGCCGCCGATGGCGTCACGGTTTTCCAGAATAGCGAAGCTCTTGTCCGGGCAATCGCGCTTCAGATAGACGCCCGCGCCGACGCCCGAGAGCCCCGCGCCAATGATCAGAACATCAACTTCAGTATTCATAGTGCCAGATTGCACGCTGCGGTGACGCATGTGTCAAGTTTCGCGGCCCGCCCTCGCGCAACGTGACCATCCCTGCTAGACGCGCCCGCGCATGATCATCGCCGTCGACGGACCAACCGCCTCGGGCAAGGGCACCATCGCCAAGCGCCTAGCGCAGCATTACGGGCTGAAGCGCCTGGACACCGGCTCGCTCTACCGCGCCGTGGGTCTCGCCGTCCTCGATGCCGGCGGCGATCCCGC
>DASZWS010000298.1:0-6423 GCA_035546515.1 Vitreimonas sp.
ACAAGCCTGGGACGATTTTGACGCTGTGGTGAACCATGACTCTGACGATTCCTGGGCTCGCTATGGTCGCGGTATTGCTGCATTGCGGCTCGGGCGCGCCGATGAAGGCCACGCGGACCTCGCTGCCGCCATCGCCAAGGAAGGCGATCTCGCCCAGACTTATGGCCGGTACGGCATCGCTGCGAATTAATGCTTCACGCGCCGATCCGGTGAGTAAACCTCACATCCATGTCCCGAACCCAGGCTGACCACCGCCTCATCGCCCTGACTGTAGGCGCAGCATTCGCGTTGCTGCCCGCGACCGCACACGCGGCGGAGTCATGTCTTCCCGCCGCTGACGAAGAAGGCGTGTTCTCGCTCGTCGTGGAGAACGACAGCCTCTCCTCCGGCGCCGACCGCAACTACACGTCCGGCGTCGAAGCCGGCTACGTCTCGCCGAACAATTGCCGCATCCCGGACGTGCTCGACGACACCGCGCGTCCGTTCACGCAATTCTTCTCCAAAGCCGATCCGGCCTTCTGGGGCCTCGCCATCGGCCAATCGATTTTCACGCCCGAGGACGTCGCCGCCAATCCCGCCCCGCCGGATCAGCACCCCTATGCGGGCTGGCTCTATCTGCAATTCGCTGTCGCCGCGGAGATCAAGCCGTCAGCCGCACATCCCATTGGCTACCTCGACACTTACGAACTGCAGCTCGGCGTGGTTGGCCCCTGGGCGCTCGGCGAGCAAGCGCAGGACAGCATCCACAAACTGCTCGGCGCATCGAGCGCCAACGGCTGGGACAGCCAGCTGCACAACGAACTCGCCTTCGCCGCCTCGTTCGATCGCCGTTGGAAATGGGGGGCGCATCCTTTGCCGATCTTCTCGGCGCTCAACTACGATGTGACGCCGACCCTTGGCTTTACCGTCGGCACTTTGCGCGACGAAGCCCGCGCCGGCTTCATCGCCCGCATCGGCAATGCGCTGAACAGCGACTACGGCCCGCCGCGCGTGCGTCCCTCGCTCGCCGGCGTCGAGCAATTTTACAACGAGCCGTTCTCCTGGAGCTTGTTCGCCGGCGTCGAAGGCCGCGCCGTCGCGCGCGATCTCTTCCTCGATGGCAACACCTTCCGCGACAGCGCCCGTGTCAGCCGCGAACCTTACGTGGCCGATTTCCAGACAGGCTTCTCACTCAGCAGCGGCGCTTGGCGCATGACCTACACCTACGTCTGGCGCACCGACGAATTCAAAACCCAGGGCGGCCGCCAAGACTTCGGCTCGCTCTCGCTCAGCCGCCGGTTTTAGCCGGCAGCATTTTGCGCGCCGCAAACAACATCCACACTGCTTGGCCCAGCGTGACCAGCAGCATGCCGTGAATGTTGAGCGTCAGCGTGCCCGTCAGCATCCACGCCAGCGTTCCGCCGCCGATCACAACGCCCAGTACGCGCTGCACCGGCGCCTCGCGCCAAGCGATCGACCACAGCAGCACTGCAAGCGCCGCCAGCCCTGTGTACACGTTGGCGTAGGCTTGGTTCTGCCAATGCGTGAGATTGGCGATGCCCTGAAACTCGATGCCTGTGCGTGACGCGCCGGGCGTATGCGCGGCCTCCACCAGCATCGTCATCACGAACCCGCTCATGATCGCCGCCGATAGGATCGCCACGCACGCGAACAGGTAAAACGCAAACGCCAGCCCGCCCAACGGCCGCCCAATCATCTGCGTCAGCGCAAACGCGCCAAACACCAAAAGCGGCGTTGCCTGCACCGCCACCGCGTGCACCACCACGTTCAGATCGAACGGCCCGATCTGCATGGCGCCGACCGCGCTTGGATGCGCCATCATCAGCCCGACGCTCATGATCGTGCCCGCCACAATCGCCCACGCGCCCGCGCGTGGGCTCGCCAGATCGCTCATCGCAACTCCCCTAAGCTTGAAGAGCCGTGCTAGCTTGCTCCGCGCATCCGGTCGCGCCGCGTTCCCGGACAGAAAGGGCTCACGTGTCCAGTATCGACCGCCGCGCCGCCCGCACCCGCGATTTGCTCAACCAGGCGCTGATCGATCTCGGCGCCGAACGCGGCGTTGACGCCATCGACGTCAGCGACCTCGTCAACGCCGCCGGCATCGCCCGCTCCACCTTCTACGGCCACTATTCCAGCAAAGAGGATTTCCTGCTCCGCTCCTTCGTCGGCATGATCGGCGCCTGCGAACGCGGCGAACGCGAACAAATCCCAGACCGCACCGCACTCGCGCCGGCGCGCTATCTGTTCGCGCACGTCTACTCCGCCCAGGAGTTCGCCAAGCAATTCGTACATTCGGAAATCAGCGGCGAAATGTTCATCGCCGGCGAAGCCAAGCTCCGCGAAATCATCGACGAGAACCTGAAAGCACGCATGCCAAACTGGGACGCGCCACGCCGGCACGAAACCGCCATCTACATCGCCGCCGGCCTCATGGGCCTGATGCGTTGGTGGATGCTCTCCGGCTTCAAACGCACGCCGGAGCAAATGGAAGCCGCGTTCGCGCGGTTGAGCGAAGCGGCATTGAGGGAAGAGTCGTGACTAGGCTTCACATCACTTTTGGCAATTCCGCCGCGGCCACACTTCGCCAAGCGCTGAGGCAAGCCGGTAGAAACGATGAAGTCGCATATCTCCAAGACAATTTCAGCTTCGGGCCAATTGCAGCTCCCGATCCAAATGTCCGCGCGCGATGGGTTGAATACGAATTGGGCTATAGCGGCTGGGAATTTGTCATTGGCGCGACCGAACCGTTTCTAGAGGAAACGCGCGTCGTCGATGTCCCGCGTGTCGCCTGGACCTCCATACGTGAGACGTCCAGTTATGCCGGATTTCTGTGGTGGCTCTCGCGCGTCGGTGATGCTCCGTGCTCGGTCGTCACTGTCCCCGCCCCGGGACTCTTGACCGCCGATCAAATGATCGCGCTCTTGGGTAGCGAAGTTGTCCTCGGTCCCGGCGAGAGGGCACGTCATCAAAATCGCTGGCAGCAGTTGGAACGCGAGAATGCGCCACTTCGCGTGATTGAGGGCGAGGAACTTGTGTCTGCGCAGATCGACTACTTCGATCCGATGCTGCTGAGCTTCGCGACTTCAAATTGGCAGAAGATGGCGCTTATCGTCGGCAAGGCGCTGGGAGAGTTTTACAACGGCCCTTACCAGACCGGCGATCTCGTCCTGGCGGCGCGGCTCAGAGCCTTAGCCGACGACGGGCAACTGGAATGGCGCGGCGACCTTTCAGAAATCCGAGCGTGCGAACTGCGATTGCCGCAAGCGAACTGAAGCCCTACCCCCGCGCAAACCCCGCCATATCCGCAGCCGTATCGCGACTGATATCCGGGCAGGTCATCGAGAATATTTCCGAGCCGTGCACCGTGCCCAGCACCATCCGCCCTTTCGCCGCCACACCCGCGCTCAGCAGCAAGCGATAAAACGCGACACCCTCATCACGCAGCGGGTCGCATTCGTTGACGCTGATCACCGTCGGCGGAAAGCCTTCCACGTCTGCCTTCGTGGCAAAGCCCGGCCATGCCAGCGGGTTCTTCGCTTCGAGCTCTTTGATCCCGTACGCCATCGCCCCGCGATTGTTGCCGATCTGGATCACCTTGCCGTCGTTTTCCTCCGACGACGGATACTGCGCCTGCGGCCACTTGCCGGCGATGTACGGGCAGAGCGCATAAAGCCCCTTCACCAGATCGAGATCGCCGTCGCGCTTCAACTTCATCACCGTGGCGATGGAGAGGTTGCCGCCGCCGCTTTCACCGGCGACGACGATGCGCTTCGGATCGATGTTCAGCGCCGCCGCGTTCTTGTGCACCCACTTCACGCCTGACACGCAATCGTTCAGCCCCGCCGGGAAGGGCGCCACGTCCGGCGCCGACGAAGGCCGCAGCGCATTGCGGAAGTCCACCATCACCACCGCCACGCCGCGCGCAGCGATGATACGCCCCCAGGCGCGGTACATGCCGTTGAAGCACGAGAACACCTGCATGCCGCCGCCGTGAATGTAGTAGATGCACGGCAGCGTCTCAGCCGTGTCGGGCCGGATGATTTGCAGCTTGATGGTGTTGCCATCCGGCGCCGACACGAACTCCTGCGTCGTGATCTTCAGCCCTGCCGACGGCGCGGTCGTCTCGTTATCGCACATGTTGAGGAACATTTCTGTCGCCTGCTCAGCCTGCAGCGCTTCGGGCCTGTTCACCTCCTCCAGCAACGCCTCGCGGCTCGCCACGTCCTTCAGCGCCGGCGGGTCGGGCAGCTGGAACACCACCTTGATGCGCGGATCGATACGCGGGTCAGCATTGATGCGATTGGTCATAGGGCGCGTTCCTCTCGCGCCCATCTTCGTGCCAACAGAAATTTCCGCAAGCGTGCCGCTACGCAACCGGGACGGGATTCGCCACTAGGTCGCCGTCGCAACGGCGTCGCGCCCGAGCCGCTGCGCCGAGCGCGCCAGGGCGGCCTGATACACATTCAGCGTGTCTCGTGCGATGGCGTCCCAACCCAAACGTTGCTCAGCATGCGCGCGCAAGCGCGCGCCAAGATCGGCGCTCGCCGCCACATCCGAAAGCACCGCCTGCAGGCGATCGGCCAGTTCATTGGCGTCGTCGCCTGTGATCCAGATGCCGAGATCGCCCAGCGCATCAGGGATGCCAGCAAAGCGCGTGGCGATAACCGGCAACCGGTTCGCCGCGGCAAAACCAACCGCCAGCCCGCCAAAGCTGCCCGAGTACGGCAACACCAGCGCTTGCGAGCGCTGGTACAGATCAGCGATGTCCGGCATCGAAATTTCGTTCAGCCACTCGACGTCGTTCTCCAGCCCATATTGCGCCGGCAAGGCCAGCTGATCTGCTGGCGCGCTCGGCCCGAAATGTCCGTGAATGCGAATGCGCGGGGCTTGCCCGTTGCGTTCCTTCAGCAGCTTGGCCGCTTGCAGCAGCACCGCCAGCCCTTTGCCTTTGTTAAAATTGTGCCCGCCGTAAAACGCGATGCCGTCACGTAGAGCGCTGGCGCCTTCAGTCAAATCCGTACCGCAGCAGACGACATTGATGCGATCGGCGTCGACGCCGTAGCCGACCAGTTTTTCCTTCATCCAGCTGTCGTGCACGATCACCGCGTCCGCCAGATTGTAGGTGAGATTGGTTTCCGGCCGATCTGTCTGCTCGGTATCCAATTCATGCACCGTCACAACGCGCGCAGCGTTCGACGGCCGCCGCAAGAAATCGAACGTGATCGCCGAGGCGTAGGCGCCCAGCGTCTGTTCGACATGGTTCACTTCGGCGGCGGCGCTGCGCTGCGCAAATTGCGCCGCGTGCAAAACGTTGGTGACCTGCCGGATCGGCGCGCGCACCGCCGCTTTGATGGGGTTCATCTTGCGGTCGTAATTGTAGGTGCGCATTTCGAAATAGTCGGCGTCCTCAGCGGCCTCCGCTTGGAAATTCCGCGCCGCCTCGATCGGGTCGCCACAGCCGCAATTCGACGCCACCCACATCACCATCGCACCGCCAACGCTAGCGAGAGCCTTGCGTAGCGACGAGATGTACCACCCGTAGGTCGTACGAAACGGGCAACCGATGATGGAAATCTTCATGGCGAGCTTCCTGGCCTCGGAAGGTTATACCGTAAGTTGAGTGTGGACCTTCCGCGACAAACGGCCACCATCCTCTCCCGCCTGGAGATGACGCGAAACAGCCCGCCTGTTTTCGGTTTGGCGTTAACTTAGAACGCTGAGAACTTCTGCGCTTGCGCGCGCCGCGCATGCTTATCGACGTACATGGCCTCATCGGCGCGCGCGATCGCGGTTTCCGGATCTTCGGTCATCGAAATCGCATGCACGCCGATCGAGGCGCGCACCCGATGCGCCACGCCCGCATGCAGGATAGCGCTGTTGTTGATCTTCTCGTCGAGCGATGCGGCCTTGGCCGCCGCTTCTTCCGCGGCAACACGGTTAAGGATGACGCCGAACTCGTCGCCGCCCAACCGCCCCACCACATCGGACTCGCGCACCGATTCACTCAGCAACCGCCCAACGTGGCGCAGCACCGCATCGCCCGCAGCGTGGCCGTGCGAATCGTTGAGCGCCTTGAAGCCATCGAGGTCGACATAAAGGACTGCTGCCGGCGTCTTGTAGCGTTCGACCTCGGACATGGTCCGATGCAGTTCGCGCAGGAACGCACGGCGGTTGAAGGTCGGGGTCAGCGTATCGCGGTCCGCCAAAGCCTCGGCGGCTTCCAGTTTCTCCGCCAGGCCATCTCGCTCCGCCGCGAGTCGCTCCAAGGCCGCCAGCGCCGCATCCGAGACGTCGCCATGCTTCAAGCCCAGAGCTTCTAAAAGCGGGCTCGTTTCGGAAACGGACTTGAACAGACCGAAGGCCATGGGGATTCAGCGTCTCGGGCCCAGGGATGCGCCTTCGGGGTAAAGGCCGCCTTAACTC